>DASQLH010000223.1:0-2974 GCA_035630155.1 Chthoniobacterales bacterium | reverse complement strand
TCGAACATGAAGCAGGCCTTGTTGGAATGACCGAAGAATTCGAAGTTCGCGATCTTAACGCGATCGCGGGGCTGGCCGTTGTTGAGATAATTGATGACCTCGTCGCCCTTGTTGAAATAGATCAGCTTGAGGTTGTACTTGTCGCGGACAGTGCCGATGAGGCCGATGAGGTCCTGCTTTTCCTGAACCGCGCGATCGACATATCCCTGCTTGTAAACCAGCCAGGTGATCTGGGCTTCAGGATCCTGCGCCCGGATTTGCTCGGTGCGAATGCGCCCGGCGCGAACGAAGTTGGCCCACCAATGATCGTGGGGCTGCTTTTTGTATTTCTCCCAGACCATCAGGGAAGGGCCGCCCACGAGGATGATGTGTTCGGCGGCAGGCGCCGCCAAGGCGCGCGAGCCCAGGAGCAGGCTGCAGAGGAGGAGAAGCTGAAGCAGTCGTTTCATCGTGATGTCGGGAGCAGTATTTATGCTGGGAGCGGGATGGTTGCAAGTCGCGCCGCTGGTGTGCTCGGTCAGATTTCGCCCTGAACCAGGTCCTCCATCGTCTGACGACGACGGATGAGAGAAAAGCGCTCGCCCTTCACAAGGACCTCGGCGGGCAGGGGCCGCGAATTGTAATTCGACGCCATCGCGAACCCGTAGGCGCCGGCGCTCATCAACGCTGCGAGATCCCCCTCCTTCATTTCCGGGAGATCGCGGTCCTGGGCGAAAAAGTCGCCGCTCTCGCAAACGGGGCCGACCACGTCGACCGGCTCCCGTTGCGCCGCGGCCGGCTCGCGCACCGGCACGATCTCGTGATAGCTTTGGTAAAGCGCGGGCCGGATCAAATCGTTCATCCCGGCATCGACGATGACAAATTTCTTGGTCCCGGTCTGTTTGAGGTAGCGGACGCGCGTGAGAAGAACGCCGGCATTGCCTACCAGCAGACGGCCGGGCTCGAGGAGGACGCGGAGTCCGATCGCGCGCAGTGATGGCAGGATCGCCGCGGCATAATCCTGGATCGTGAGCGGCAGAGTCATCGTTGCGGCGACCCGATCCTTTTCCGTCCACCAATCCCGGCTGCCGCTGGCGAACGACGATTCGTAAACAATCCCGATCCCGCCGCCGACGCTGAAGAATTCGATCGGATATCGCTCCTTCAACTCCAAAATCAGCGGCGCGACTTTTTCGATCGCCTCCGCGAAAGGCGCCGCGTCGGTGATCTGCGAGCCGATGTGCATCTGGATGCCGCGGATCAGGATATTCGGCATTTGCGCCGCCTGTTCGTAAACCGCGGCCACGCGATCCAGGGCGATGCCGAATTTGTTTTCGCTGCGGCCGGTGGAGACGTAGCGATGCGTCCCGGCATCCACATCGGGATTCACCCGCAAGGCAATTGGCGCACGCACCGCTTTCCGCCGCGCGATCTCATCAATGCAGCGAAGCTCCGCTTCGCTCTCGACGTTGAAACTCAGGACGCCCTCGTCGAGCGCGTATTCGATTTCCTCCCGTGACTTGCCGACGCCCGCGAAACTGCATTTCCCCGCATCGCCTCCGGCTCTCAAAACCCGAAAGAGTTCGCCGCCGGAAACGATATCGAAGCCGGCGCCGGCCTCCGTGAGCAATTTGAGGATCGCTCCGTTCGAGTTCGCCTTGACCGCGTAGCAGATGAGGTGATCGAGCGGTTCGAGAGCCGCGTCGAGCCGGCGATAATGATCGAGAATCGTGCCCGAGCTATAGACATAAAGCGGCGTGCCGAACTCCTGCGCCACGGGCGCGAGATCGACCTCTTCGCAAAAAAGCCGGCCATTCTGGTAATGAAACGAATGCACGGCTGAAAATGTAGCACAGGCATCTGGCCTATGGAGACGGCCTGCCCTCAGGCCGTTATCGTGAAATCAGGCGGACTCCTCCGGCACGAGGGCGTGCCGGCTCCAATGGCACGAGGGCGTGCCGGCTCCAATGGCACGAGGGCGTGCCGACTCCAATGGCACGAGGGCGTGCCGGCTCCAATGGCACGAGGGCGTGCCGGCTCAATTGTTTGCTTCCCTAGACAGAAGGGGCAGCGCGGTTTACCAATGCAATGCATGATTGGCCCGGCTAAAATCTATTTCATCATCTTCGGCCTGCTCACCATCGTGGGCGGCGTGATCGGTTATGTGAAGGCGGGCAGCACGGTTTCGATCATCGCCGGGGCGATCTCCGGAATCGCGCTCATCGTCGCGGCGTTTTTGCTCCCGGGGAACGTGGTGCTTGGGCTCGCGCTTGCGGGCCTCGTCTCGATCCTCCTGGCCGGGCGGTTCATTCCCGCTTTCATGAAAACCGGCGCGGTGATGCCGGCCGGCTTGATGTCCGTCCTGAGTGTGATCGGCATCATCATGGCGATTGTCGCCTGGATAAAAAAATAACAAACCGCGGTGCGAAGAATTCGTCTCAGGACGCTGCGTTTTGTCGCCTTCCTTTTGCTGGCCGCGGTCCTGACCGCCATTATCCTGCGCTGGGTTTCGCTCGAGCGGTGGCATCGCACCCAGCTTGCGCCGGAGACCCCCATCGAGATCGACTTTCCCGAGAAAAGTCCAACCCCCGCGCCGCCCGCCAAGCCGCCGGTCATTACCGGCCAGCTCGACACCTCGCGACTCTTTAGCGGCATCACCGTCCAGGCTGCGGTCGAGCCAACTCCCGGCGGCGCGGCTTCCGACGAACGGGCCGATCCGCAGAGTTACGTCCTGGAGTTGAAACTGCGCACTCGAATTCCCACGCCGAACAGCACCATCGAGGACCTGGCAAAAGTGAGCCCAGAGTTGCCGAGATTGCTCCCGGGCCTGGCCTCGATGCTCACCCCCGAGTCCGTCTCGCCCTTCTTCAAGGAGCTTTACGAAACCAAGATCAAAAAGCTGAAGGACAATCTTGTCCGGCTCGATCAGCTCCTGTCCCGGCACAATTTTTACGATTGCCAGACGGTGCTGCAATTGCGCCATCCCGAAACGAAA
>DASQLH010000222.1:0-5599 GCA_035630155.1 Chthoniobacterales bacterium | reverse complement strand
GGCGTGGGACATCACCAATTTCGTCTTTTGGATCGGTATTGGTCACGCCGGCACTCTGATCTCGGCCATTCTATTCCTGCTCCGGCAGAAGTGGCGCACGTCGATCAACCGCGCCGCGGAAGCGATGACGCTTTTCGCCGTTATTTGCGCGGCGATTTTTCCGGGCGTGCACGTGGGTCGCGTCTGGATGGCCTGGTTCCTAGCGCCGCTGCCGAACAACTACGGCATCTGGCCAAACTTCCGCAGCCCGCTCCTCTGGGACGTCTTTGCGGTCTCGACTTACTTCACTGTCTCCGTCCTCTTTTGGTACACGGGCCTGATCCCCGATCTGGCCACCTTGCGCGACCGCGCCACGACGAAGGTTAAGAAATTGCTCTACGGAATTTTCGCGGTCGGCTGGCGCGGCTCGAACCGTAACTGGCGCCATTACGAAATGGCGTATCTGCTCCTGGCCGGTCTTTCCACGCCGCTTGTGCTTTCGGTGCACAGCGTCGTTTCCTTCGACTTCGCCACGTCGATCATCCCGACCTGGCACACCACCATTTTCCCGCCCTACTTCGTCGCCGGCGCGATCTTCGGCGGCTTCGCCATGGTCCTGACGTTGCTCATCCCCGCGCGCGCGATTTTCAAACTGCACGACATCATCACGCCCCAGCACGTGGACAAGATGGCGAAGATCATTTTGCTCACGGGCATGATCGTTTCCTACGCCTACGCGATGGAGTTTTTCGTCGCCTGGTACAGCGGCAATCAGTACGAGAAGTACGCGTTCTACAACCGCATCCTCGGTCCCTACTGGTGGTACTGGTGGGTGGGCATGCTTTTCTGCAACGCCCTCACGCCGCAGCTATTCTGGTTCAAGCGGTTCCGCGACAACGTTTACGTCGTCTATTTCGTCTGCATGTGCGTGAACGCCGGCATGTGGTTCGAGCGTTTCATCATTATCGTTGGTGGCCTGCACCGCGATTTCCTGCCGTCGTCCTGGGGAATGTTTTACCCGACGTGGGTCGATATCTGGACGTTCATCGGCACGTTCGGGATATTCCTCTCGCTCTTCCTGCTTTTCATTCGCTACCTGCCGATGATCGCGATGTCGGAAGTGAAGATCGTGCTGCCCGAGGCCGATCCGCACCACGCAGGGCCGGGCGGACATCATCCCGTCGCGGCTGGCGGAAAGGAGCGCACTTGAGAACGCCTTCCGGAAATAAGGTTTACGGAATGGGCGCGGAATTCCCGAGCGCCGCCGCTCTTTATGAAGCGGCGAAACGCGTGCGCGACGCCGGGTTCAAGAAATGGGATGTGCATTCGCCTTTCCCGATCCATGGAATGGATGACGCGATGGGCCTGGGCAAATCGTGGCTCAGCGCCGCCGTGCTCGGCGGGGGGATCACCGGATTGCTCACGGCCTGCCTGCTCACCTTCGGGCCGTCCTGGTTCATCTATCCGCTCGTCGTTCATGGCAAACCGGTCGATTGGCGCACAGTGCCGGCGTTTTTCCCGATCATGTTCGAGCTCACCGTCCTCTTCGCCGCTTTCAGCGCGTTTTTCGCGATGCTCATCATGAACGGCCTCCCGCGCTGGTATCACCCGGTCTTTAACTGGCGGCGGTTCAGCCGCGCGACTAACGACGGCTTTTTCCTGATCATCGAGGCGCGCGACCCGCGTTTCACAGAACTCGAGGCCCGCGAGCTTTTGGAGCAAAGCGGCGGCCAGCACGTCACCATCATCCACGAGGAAGAATAAGATTATGCTCCGCGGCTTCTTTCTCATTTTTCTGCTGATCGGGATCGCGATTGTCGCGGTGTTCGGTTTCCGCGGGCAGACGAGCACCGGCTCACCGATCGAAGTTTTTCCGGACATGGTTCGCCAAATGAAAGTGCGGGCTCAGGCGCCGCTCGGATTTTTTGCGGATGGCCGCGGGGCGCGCGTGCCGGTGGCGGGCACGGTGCCGATTGGCTACGAAATGCCAAAGCCCGGCAGCGAAGCGACGCCCGGCGTAGCGCCGGTGCCCGGCGAGATGAACGCGCAACCGAATCTCGGCTTCACCAGCGGGACCGATTATTTCAACACGGGAAAAATGGGGGCGAACTGGGGCACTGGTTTCCCGATGCAGGTGGACGGCCGGATGATGGAGCGGGGGAAACAGCGCTTCGATATCAACTGCGCCATTTGCCATGGGCCGACCGCCGCGGGCAATGGAATGGTCAAGCAATATGGCCTGGCCACCGTCGTCACTTTGCAGGACGACCGGATCCGCAAGATGGCGGACGGCGAAATTTTTAACACGATCACACACGGCAAAAACACGATGATGGCTTACGGCCCGAGCATCACGGTGAGCGATCGCTGGGCGATCATCGCTTACCTGCGCGCGTTGCAGCGAAGCCAGAACGCGACGGAAGCGGATGTACCGCCGGAACACCGCGCGGAGCTGGATAAACCAGCCGAAGCGCCGCCCGCGCCAGCCCCGGAGGCAGCCAAGAAATGAGCGAGCGATCTGACGTTGTGCCGGCTCCGGAGGGAGAATATGTGGAGACAAACCGCTTTTCCGCGGTGTCGTTCCTCGTTGCGATCCTGGCCGTGATCGGTCTCGGCCTCAGCGTCGTGGGGGCGTTCGTAGCCCCGCATCAATTCAGCCATTCGTGGCTCTTTGCTTTCGCCTTTTATTTCACCATCATCGCCGGCTGTTTCTTCTGGATCGTCGTCCACCACGCGACCGACGCCGAATGGTCGGTCGTCGTCCGGCGGCAGCTCGAAAACCTGGCGATGTTGATGTCGGTCATGGCGCTGTTTTTGATTCCCGTGCTCCTGATGCGGCATCATCTCTACGCGTGGATGAACATCGCGCCCGGGCAGGATCATCTCCTCGACAGCAAGCGCGCTTACCTGAACTGGAACTTCTTTTTGTTCCGCTCCGTTTTCTATTTCGCCTTCTTCATCATCGCGGCCTGGATGTTCCGGCGTTTCTCGATCCGGCAGGATCGTGACGGCCACCCGGCGTTCACCTTGAAAATGCGGAAGCTGGCTTTCATCTCTTTGCCGCTCTTTGCGCTCTCGCTCACCTTTGGCGCATACGACTGGCTTCTGGGGCTGGAATACAAATGGTTCTCCACCATGTGGGGCCCGTACATTTTCGCCGGCGCCGCGGGCAGCTCGATGTCGCTCCTGGTCCTGGTCATCACGGCCCTGCGGAAGGCGGGATATCTCAAGGAAACGGTCACGACCGAGCATTACCACGTCATGGGCAAGTGGATGCTCTCGTTCACGGTCTTCTGGGCTTACATCGGCTTCAGCCAATACATGCTCATCTGGTATGCGAACATCCCGGAAGAGACCGAATATTTTATCCGGCGAAACACCGAGTCGTGGAACTCGCTCACCCTTCTCCTGGTTATCGGGCGGTTTTTCATTCCGTTCGCGATCCTGCTGGTGCGCAGCCCGAAAAAGAAGCCGCACCGGCTCTGTCTCGTCGCCGCCTGGATCATCTTCATGCAGGCCATCGATATGTATATCGTGGTGCTCCCCGTCCTCCACGGAACGGGCGTGCACGTGAGCATCTGGGATTTTGTGCCGCTTCTGGGGATCGGCGCCACGCTCGCGTTTTTCTACCTCTGGATCGTGCGCAAATCTTCACTCTTCCCGAATCGCGATCCGCGCCTGCTCGAGTCGATTCACACCACTAACTAGCCGTGACCGCGCCAGAACCACTCCACAGCTACCAGCCCAAGTCGACTTTCTCGACCTGGCTCGGCGTGATGTTGCTGTTCGCTTTCTTCGGGTTGCTCGTGCTGGTGGTGCTTCGTGCCGCGCCGCGCGGTGATAATTACGAAACGAAACGCGCCAAGGTCCGCGCCGAAAAACTGGAAGCGGCCCAGAAAGAAGCGACGACCGCCCTGAACACTTATGGATGGGTCGATAAAGATAAGGGCGTCGCCCGGATTCCGGTTACGGAAGCGATGAAGCTGACGGTCGCGGAGCTGGCAGACAAGAAGCCCGCCGCGGCCAATCCGATCGCGACTCCGGAACCAGTTGCCGCGCCTGCGACAAGTCCGGCGGCATCGCCTGCTGCCGGGGCGACCGCAACACCGGCCGGGAGCCCGAGCGCAACCCCGGCCGCGACCGCGACCCCGGCCACGTCGCCTAAACCCTCATCCGTCACTGGTCCCGATTCCGAAATCCGAGCGCAACCCGCCGCGGCGGCCAATCCTCCTGACGCCGCTCCGGGCACTCAGCCCGGCCCTTCCACGACTCCCGCGTCTTCGCCTCCATCCGCCGCGGCCAAAGCACCGGCGAGCCCGTCGCCCTCCCCATCGCCGTCCGCGCCCGGAAGTCCGCTTCCTGTTCGCGGTAAAACGCCATGATTGTTAACCCGCCAAATCGTCCATGAATCCCGCCGAGGTCCCATTGAAAGCACCGCTGACCGCCGCCGTTTCCACGGCCGGGAGCGATGTGACCGATCACGACGTCGAGAAGGTCGAGCGCGCTTTGATCGACGCCTCGACGCGGCTGCCCGTTTTATTTTTTTACGCGTCCGCCATCGCGTGGCTGCTGCTCGGCACCATCCTGGCGGGCTTTACTTCCTTCAAGCTGCACATGCCGGATCTGCTGGCGGATTGCAGCTGGCTCACCTGGGGCCGGGTCCGTCCCGCGCACATGAACGTCATGGTTTATGGCTGGGCCTCGATGGCCGGCATCGGCACGGCGATCTGGCTGATGGCGCGCCTCTGCCGGACCACATTGCGCCATCCGCTCTTGCTCATCGCGGGCGGCGCGTTTTGGAATCTCGGCGTGCTCCTCGGCGTCGGCGGAATCCTGGCTGGCCACAGCACCGGCTATGAATGGCTCGAGTTCCCGACTTACGCCACGAGCATCCTCTTCATTGCCTATTCGCTCGTCGTCTCATGGGCGATGCTCATGTTCCGGTTTCGCCGCGGCGACCACATTTACATCACGCAATGGTATCTGCTCGGCGCGTTCCTCTGGTTCCCGTGGGTTTATGGCGCCACCCAGATCATGCTCTTCGTCGTGCCCGTCCAGGGCGTGATGCAAGCCGCCGTGACCTGGTGGTTCGCGAATAATCTTCTCTTCCTTTGGTTCGGCGCGATCGGGCTCGGCACCGCCTACTACATGATCCCGAAGGTGATCGGCCGGCCGGTTTACAGCTATCACCTGGCGGCGATCGGTTTCTGGACTTACGCGCTCTTCGCCAGTTGGACGGGAATGCAACGGCTCGTGGACGGTCCGTTTCCGGCCTGGATGATCACGGCCAGCATCGCCGCCACGATCCTGACCATCATTCCCGTCGCCACCGTCGGCCTGAATCATCACATGACGATGCGGGGCTATTTCGGTCTGCTCCGCTACAGCCCGACGTTGCGGTTCACGGTTTTCGGCGCGATTTCCTACACGGTCTTTAGTTTGCTGGGCGTCTTCCTCTCGCTCCGGACCGTCGCGGGCTACGTCCATTTCAGCGAAGCCAGCATCGCCTACTCGCATCTCGGCCTTTACGCCTTTTACACGATGATCATGTTTGGCTCGATGTATTACATCGTGCCGCGCCTGGTCGGCCGCGAATGGCGTTACGCTTCGCTCATCAAGC
>DASQLH010000221.1:0-3475 GCA_035630155.1 Chthoniobacterales bacterium | reverse complement strand
AAAGAAAGTGAAGCTGGCCGAAGGCGTCGACATGCAAGTCGTCGCGCGCGGCACGCCCGGATATTCCGGCGCGGAGCTCGCGAACGTGATCAACGAAGCCGCCCTGCTCGCCGCGCGCCGCGGTCTGAAAGGCATTACCCTCAAGGAACTCGAAGAAGCGCGCGACAAAGTCCGCTGGGGCAAGGAACGCCGCAGCATGGCGCTCAGCGAAAAAGAAAAGACCAACACCGCTTATCACGAAGCCGGGCACGCGTTGCTGCTCGAGCTCCTCCCCCACACCGAGCCGCTCCACAAGGTCACGATCATCCCGCGCGGACCGTCACTCGGCTCGACCATGTGGCTGCCGGAAGAAGACAAATACACCAACCGCAAGAACGAGCTCATCGCCGGTCTCGCCGTCGGAATGGGGGGACGCGTCGCGGAAGAAATTGTTTTTGGCGACGTCACCAACGGCGCCCGCGGCGACATCAAGCAAGCCACGGCAGTTGCCCGCCGGATGGTTTGCGAATGGGGCATGAGCGAAAAAATGGGGATGGTGGAATACGGCGAGCACGAAGATTACGTCTTCCTCGGCCGCGATATTTCCCGCGCCCGCGATTACAGCGAAGCCACCGCCGAGCAGATCGATGGCGAAGTCCGCAAGCTCATCGACGACGCCTACCAGACCGCGAAGCAGGTCCTCACTACCCATCGCGATAAACTGGAAGTGATCGCGAAAGCCCTTCTCGAATTCGAGACCCTCGACGGCGTGCAGATCAAGGAAATCATTGAGCACGGCCGCCTCATCAATCCGCCCAGCGCTCCGCCTCCTCCCAACCAGAAGATGCCTCCTGAGAAACCGCCCAAGCAGGTAGTGGTCGCCCCCGATGTGACCCCGCCCCTCCCCGGCGCCCTCGGCGGCGCCCCGGCGTAAGCGACTCGCGCAGTTCGTCTCGTGACGCTTCTGCGCTTGCCTGGAAATCCGAGTGGTTTTATTCTCAGAATATGAGCGTCAACGAGATCGAGACCGCGGTGAGCAAGCTTTCCCGGCAGGAGCTTTTGGCTTTCCGCGATTGGTTCTCCGAGTTCGACGCCGCAGCATGGGATAAGCAATTTGAGCGAGACGTGGCCGCCGGGCATTTGGACGGCCTCGCAGACGAGGCAATCCGTGACTTGCGCGAGGGGCGTTGCAAGGATTTGTGACGCATCGCGCGAATCCGAAATTTTGGCAGTTCTATGCTCAACTTCCCGATGCAATCCAGCGGCTCGCGGACGAGAACTACGCCTTACTGAAAGCCGATCCGCGACATCCGTCCCTCCACTTCAAGAAGGTGGGCCGATTGTGGTCGGTTCGAATTGGCATCCATTATCGCGCGGTCGCCGTCGAGGTCGGTTCCGACGTCGTCTGGTTCTGGATCGGTCATCACAGCGAGTATGACCGGATCATCGCTGAACGCCGCAACTAGGGTATTGGAGCCGGCCTGCCCTCAGGCCGTCGAGTGATGCGATGGCGCAAGGGCCCCGGCATGAGGGCGGTGCCGGCTCCAAGGATCAGCTACTTCGGCGAGCGGGAATCGGCGTGGGTTTTTACTTCGTGGCGCTGTTTGTCCACGAGGCGACGGAGCTCTCGCTCCATCGTCTTGAAAGCATCGTGGATCACTTTGGTCAGCGGCGCATGGGAGCCGTTGTCCATTCCCTTCTCGTCCGAGATGAGCTCATGGCCGGGCGGGACAGTGACATCGATCCGCACGCGAAATGGGTTCCCTTTTTGGTGCGCGTGGTTCGGTTGCTCAATCACGATGTCGCACCGGTTGATGTGATCGCAGAATTTTTCAAGGCGCGCTGCTTTATCCAGCACGAGTTGATCGATCTCGTCGGATTTCTCGACGCCGCGGTAGGTGATGTTGACGGGTAGTTGCATAAACTGGTGCAGCCTCCGGTTGGCGCCGATGGAAAGAGCGCACCGGAAGTCTGGGCAAAATTATATCGGCTGCAAAGATCGAAAATGCGCCGGCAATTTCGCCGTCTCGATTTTGACCAGATCCGATTTCACATGCTCGACAATTCGGTCGCGAACCTGGGGCGGCAGAAGATCGACCACTGCGGCGTGAATCGACGCGGGCGCCGCGAACGACCACCCGTCCTTGCCTTCGCGCTCCACGATCTCGGTAATGCTGTCGGCCAGTTGTCTAAAAATTCGGCGGTCGTTTTCGATGTCGATGCCGGTTCGCTCGGCGATCGAGTTCATCTGGCCGGGCGCGGCGCCACTCGGAAAGGCGCCCGCCTGGTCGGTCAGTTTATCCTGATAACGCCCATGCGCGTCGGTAGTGTCGAACGCCTGGACCAATTTCAGACTCGGGCCGCGCGTGGGTGTTTCGTTAACCTTGTAGGCTTTCAGGGAGCCGCGATCCGTTACGATGATCAGAGAGGTCGGTGTCATGATGCTAACAGTTCTTCGCAGAACGTCGGGGGTTTGGTTTGCTAAGACACCATTTCCCGCAATCGGCTGATGCGCAACCGCGCGTTGTGCCCGCCGATGCGGTGGATCGTGCGCTCCGTCGCGCGACGTTAATAAGTGGCGGCGAAGCCGCGAAAATTTGTCATCGAGCAGCGGAGCGCTCGATCCACCTGCGCGCCACTGTGTTATCCTGCGAGCGGCGACTGATAATAGCGCTCCAGCAGATCCGCGGGATCGCGAAAGTTGGCGATGGCGCCTTCATCGCGGAGAACTTGCTCGGAGAAACCGCCGCAAAGCAGCCCGATGATCGGCAGATCAATTTTCTTCGCGGCTTCGACATCGTAGGGCGTGTCCCCGATCGCAATCGCCTCGTCAGGTGTCAGGTGCCCGAGCGTGCGCAACGCCGCCAGGAAAACATCCGGTTTCGGTTTCGAATGGGCCACCTGATCGGCCGTGGTCATCGAGTCCGCCAATCCTTCGATTCCAGCGAGCTTTTCGTAATGGCGCACCTCGTCCTCCTTGCCCGAGGAAGCGAGCGCGATCTTTTTTCCATCGGCGCGCACGCGCTCAAACAACTCGCGCACCCTGGGAAAAGGCCGCACCTCCGGGAGATATTTCTTCTTAAAGATTTCGCCGCGGTATTTATCCGCTTCCTCGCCGAATTCACGCAGCTCGAGCTCCGTCAGAAAAACGGGCAAATACTGGTCGCCGCCCTTTCCGATCTGCTCGCGGAGGCGCTCAATTGGAATCTCCTTGCCGAAGTACCGAAAGGTTTCCTGCCACGCCTGGACATGCAGCTCATTGGAATCGACGAGCGTTCCGTCGAGATCGAAGATCGCGGCGCGGATCATCGGGCGGGTCGGCACTGGAGTGCGCTATCCGGAACATAGACCTTTGGTAGCACTGTTGAAAAGCTCAGGCGTAAACTGATCTGAGAGCAAGCGGCCAGAGTTTGTAAATGTTGTAGGCGAGGCCGAGGAGGAGGGCTTGTTTACGTTGGGTCTGGAGTGAGCGACCGGGAGCGCGCGCGGAGAGTTT
>DASQLH010000220.1:0-7589 GCA_035630155.1 Chthoniobacterales bacterium | reverse complement strand
TGACATTACGGGGGGCTTGTGAATAAGATCGCTCACTATGCGCGCGATTTGGAAGGGTAGCATCAGCTTCGGTTTGGTTTATATCCCCATCGCCGTTTACCCGGCGACCAAGGAAGAGAAGGTCAGTTTCCGGCAGCTTCGGAAGACCGACCTCAGCCCCATCAAATATAAAAAGGTCGCGGAGGCGGACTCTAAAGAGGTTTCCGCCGACCAAATCGTGAAGGGTTACGAGTATGAGCGCGGGCAGTACGTGGTGCTCAAGGAAGAAGATTTCGCCAGGGTGAAGATCGAGTCCACGCACTCAATCGATATCACCGATTTCGTGGACCTCGGGCAGGTGGACCCGAAGTTTTTCTACAAACCGTATTTTCTCGAGCCGCAGAAGGGCGGCGAAAAAGCTTATGCGCTCCTCCACAAAGCGCTGAGCGGCACGGGCAAGATCGGCATCGCCAAGGTGGTGATCAGCAATCGCGAGCACCTCGCCTCGGTCAAACCCGATGGGCTTTTCCTGATTCTCGAGCTGATGCATTTCGCATCCGAGATTTTGAGTCCGGCGGAACTCAAGAACGGGCCCGTGACCGCGATCACGGACAAGGAGCTCAAGATGGCGCAAACGCTCATCGATAGCATGTCCGTCGATTGGGAACCGGAAAAGTATCGCGACGAATATCGCACCGCGCTGATGGAGATGATCGAGCAGAAGGCGCAGCACAAGGAGGTCGTCGGGAAACCGGCACCGGCCGTGCGGGCGACGAACGTGGTCGATCTCGTGAAGGTGCTTCAGGAAAGCCTGAACCGGAACCAATCCATGAAGCCGAAACGAAACGGCGCGCGTGCTTCCGGCAGCCGTTCCACCTCTTCGATGGTGAAACAGAAGCGGCGCGTGGCGGCGTAGCGACTAGAGTTTCGCTGCAGGCGGACTGTCTGGAAGGGACTCGCCGTAGACTCGCTCGTACAGACGGCGCTTAAGCTCCTTTTTGGAAAGATCCCTCGGCAATGAGGCGAGCACCATTTCCCGCGCAGCCTCAAACATGCGGGCGCCCATGACGAAGCGCTCTGCACAGGACCGCGCCATCATTTTCGAGCGGACTATGTCCGCGACCGCTGGTGTCGTGTCGGTCATTGGCATTCCTGCCATAAAGTAAGCAAGCCGAGTTGTTGCGTCCAATGCTCGATGTATGCGGTGTCACAACCGGTTAAAGCGAGATTCTTCACGTCGTTCAGCTGCGTCTCAGAACGCGAATCGCTAGCCCAAGCCAGTTTCGAAATGATGAGATCTTCCTTGCTGGCGATCCAAACAGAGAAATCCTGAACCGCAATGCGTGCTCGCCGTTCGAATTCCGCCTGGCGATACGGTGTGTTTTTGCGAATGATGCAGTCCACTTTGATCACGCTTTCATTGTGAATAAGATTGAAGATCGATTCCTCAGCAATGGCACTGGAGACTGCGTCTCGCGAGACGTGATAATCCGCATCAAACAAGGCGACGACTCTGTCGGTATCCGCCGGCGCAAGAGCAACCACCAGATCCAGATCGCGCGTCATGCGCGGTTGCGCGTAGTAATTCATGGCCATTGAGCCTGTCAGCATGTAAGCGATCCCCGCGCTTTCCAGTCGCTGCGACATATCCCGCAGGACGTCGAGTTCGTTTTGCATGCGGGTCTACGGCGCTGCGGGTCCTGGAAGCAGCTCCATCAGCTGGCTGGCCAGTTTCGGTCCCATTCCGCTTTCTTCGTGCTTGAGATAGATGAAAACATCGGGCCAGACCTTCTCATTTGCCTTGATGGTTTCCGCCCAGCGCGCCATGTCGGCGTCGGTGTAATCCTCCCTGCGCAGGCGCAAGTAACCGTAATCAGCGGTCGCAACTACCGGAGCGCTCAGATCCGCGCTTTCGGCGATGCAGAGCGCGGTGTTCTTGCTGTTGAGCAGCGCAAAGATTTCCTCGTCAAACCAGGAGGCGTGGCGGAATTCGAAAGCGGCCCGCATGCCGGAAGGGACGTCCTCGAGAAATGCCGCGAGAACCCCGGCGTCCTTCTTGAAGGCGGGTGGGAGTTGAAACAGCACCGGCCCCAGCTTCGCCTCCAGGTCCGAGACGACCTGGCAAAAGTAGCGCATCGTGTCTCCGCAATTTTTTAGCTTTGCGAAATGGGTGACCTTCTGCGGCGCTTTCAAGCTGAACTTGAAGCGCTCGGGCGTTGCGTCCCACCATCCCTGGATGGTCTTGGCGCTCGGGATTCGTCGAAACGTGTAGTTGACCTCCGTGGTCGAAAAGCGCTCGGCGTAATACGGCAGCATTTTCGCCGTCGATAAATCCTCCGGGTAGAAGGTGCCTTTCCATTCCGGATATTGAAAACCTGAGGTGCCGATCCAGTGGTTCATGGAGCTGGTGATGTTTGCGGATAATGCTGCGACCTCCGCCGGATCAGCCGCGCCTCGAGCATGAAATTTGGATTTCGGAATGGAGCAGACGCCGTTTTCCATTCCGAATCCTTGCGCACGATGGTGGAAAAGCAATCGATCAACCGGCGGCCGCGCCAGTTCACCAACTCCTGGCCAACACATTTCAAACTGTGCTGTTCGCAAATGCCGCGGAAAAGCTCCGCGGTCATCTCAGGATCGCGTTGATGGTCTGCGCCCAGAATTCTTCCCTTGCTGACCAGCTTGCGAGCACGCCGGGCGATGGAGGAGGCGTATTCGCCCAGGTTCGAATGATGAATGAACCCCCTGCCCTCACCGGTTAACTTGTCCGCGAGCTGAGCCACATAAGCTTCCACGGTTTCCCGGCGGACGTGCACCAGCGAATCGAAGCTAAAAACGAAATCGATCGAACCGCTTGGAATCATGTCAAGGCTGCGTCCATCGTTAACGTGACAGCTTACCTGCGGCTCTGCGGCGAACCGGCTCCGGCAGGCTTCGATGCAATCCGCCGCCGGATCGACCAGATGCAACTCTTGGCAATGGTCCTTCAGATAGTTACTCCAGCGCCCAAAGCCCGAGGCGATCTCGAGGATTGTCTTTGCGGGCAAAGAGGCCTGGATCCGAGGAAGAATGCTGCCAAACCATTGCGGCCCCGAGCCGCCCCACGGCTCGGACCATTCCTCGCCAGCCGCAATCCATTCGTAGACAGGCTTCACCATAGCCCCCTCTCCATCCAACTTTCCGTGGAGTTCGCAAAGCGAAATCGCAAGTTGGCGCGTGACATTGGAGCCCGGCCCGTCAGGATCGCCCAATGATTACCAAAAACATCGGCATGCTCCTGCTTGCCATTTATCTCATCCTCGTCGGCATCATGGGCATTGCGGGATTTAGCCTGGGGGCCGCCAGCATCCTGCTCCCAATTCTGGCGCTGGTCGCGGGAATCCTGATCCTGATCGGGAAATAGCGTTGCCCTCTCTCTGCCGCCAGAGACGGCGGCAGCTACAACGCGGGACCGGCGGGAGCTACAACGGTTTTCCAGATCGCACGAAGGAACGCCAGGCCAGGAAGGCGGCGATTCCAACGGTTATCACGAGCCCAATACCGAATTCGTCGATGACATATTTCGTGGGGCCGGTGTCGCGGGTGAGCGGGGTGAAGATGGATTGGATGAAAAGGTTGTGGCTGCCGTGAAAGATCGCGGCGGGCCAGAGGCTCCTGGAGCGCAGAGTTAGCCACGCCAGAATGAAACTATCGGCGACGACCATAAGAGTGAAACAGGTCAGGCTATACCAGGCGGGCGCGCCTTTGTTGTAATCGCCGAAAAGCAGAACGGGGAAATGATACGCGGCCCACATCAAGCCGCTGATCACACTGACGCCCGTGAAGCCGACGACCTTGTTCAATTCGGGAACGAGAAAGCCGCGCCAGCCGATTTCTTCCCCGAGCGCACGGGAGGCTTTGCCGACAAGGCCGAGCGTCGCGGTGAGAATCAGGAAAAGAGGCAGCACCATTCCCGGCGGGAAATTCTGCCAGCCGAATTGGTTCGCGGTCCGTTGCAAAAAATCGGCGTCGAGAAAACCGCCAAGCGGCGTCAGCCAGGTGACAAAATAGACGGGCAGGACGTAAGCGAGCGGAATAAGGTACGCGAGCCAGGCGTAACGGGCGCCGCCCCATCGCCATGGCAAATCGGCAATCGGCTCCCGAAAAATTCTTTTCGTGGCGAGCGCGGCAAGGCAAGGACTCCACATCGCCCCGGTGACGTAGAGCAGATTGCCGGCATCCACGCGACCGCCAAAGAGGACGAAAGCACTGAAGACGTTGCTGAAAACCAGGGTCAGCGCGTAGAAGACCGCTATCTTCTTCCAAACGCGGGCGGGCGATTCGGTCGCGCCGCTCACGACGACACGACTTCTGCGGTCGCCTTCACTTGGCTCCGCGCAACGCCTCGGTAAACCGGATCAATTCCGCCGCCAATTCCGCGATGCGCTCGCCGACCTTGTCGTCCTTAAGGTCGTCGCCTTCGAAAGCCCGGCCGGTGGCATAAACAAAACGCGGGATAATAACGGAGCGAAAATCGAGCATCAGGCTGTTCGCGAAAGCCATGACCGACATGTAGCTGTTCATGCCGCCGGCCGCGCAGAGGAAGCCGACCACTTTATCTTCCCAGGCGCTCCCCGTTAGCTCGACCAGGTTCTTGGCCGCGGCGCTGACATCGTAATTATAAACCGGGGTGGCCACGAGAATGCCCTCCGCCGCTTCGATCACCTTGCTTACTTTCTGGGCCGACGGCTGCGTATAACATTTGTCCGCATCGCACAACGGCAGCCCCAGCTCACTGATATCGAGCCACTCGCAATCCACTCCGGCCTTTTGCAGATGCGCAAACGCCAGCCGGCCCATTCGCCGGCTGTTGCTGTCCGGGTTGCCGCTTGTGCTGACGACGAGATATTTTGCCATGAGCCTTTCTTACACCGGTTCCACTTTGCAGCCACGGGCACGGAGCAGCGCCAGCAGCCCGTCGGCTCCTCCCAGATGCGCCGCACCGACGACCACGAAATAAGTCTGTCCGCTCTTCAGGTAACCTTCGAGCTTGGGCGCCCAACGGCGATTACGCGCGCCAAGAATCCGTTCGCCAAAGGCAGGAAATTCCCGATAGGCGTCGCGGGTGGAACGCGCCAGGACTTCGATGTCGCCGCGCCGCCACGCGCTCATGATGTAGTCGTTGCCGCGAGCGTTCACCTGCGGAATGAAAGTGAGAAGCAAAAGCGCTTCGCTTTGCCGGTCCGTTAATCCGGAAAACACCGCGATATGTTCGGAGATCGATTCCAGCCCCAATGTCGCCTTCCCATTCGCGCGCGCTCGCCTGGTGAGGAATTCGTCCACCCCGAGGTCGCCGGATAATCCGCGTGAACTCGGCGACTCCAGCATCAGGACAAGAAGCCACGGCCGGTAACGGGAGAATTTGTCTTCGGGAATCTTGAGCAAGCCGAAGACGCGGCGCAAATATTCGTAGGTGCGCGGATCGACATGGTTCTTAAGGCTGTCGCCTTTCGGATAGCTGCCCGCTTTTAGCATCACTGAGCCCGCGCCGCTGAGCGCCTTTGGTTCAACCTCGAGCACGATGCGGCTGGAGGCATCGAAGGCACGATTGTAGGCTGGAGGCAGCGGATAATCGGTACTGCGCAAGGCATGCACTGAACCGCCCAGGAAAAGGGTGCCGCCCGTCGGGCCGGTCACTTTCCAGACACAGCCCGTAGCACCCTCAGCGCGAAAGCCAATGAAGCAGAACGCCAGGGCCAGCAGCCAGGGGACGGGGTGGGAACGGATTTTCGCAAACACGTCCTGCCTCTAGCAGCCGGGGCCAGAAGCGACAAGCCAGTTATTTGCTAGAATCGGCGGCCCAACTCTTCTACAACCACCCCATGAGATTTTCCCTCCGGCGCTTTGTCTGCCCCGTCGTCGTTGTTAGCCTGGCCGCGCTGAGCGCACCGATGGCGAACGCGCAGGGAGATCCGTCCATCGATCGGTTGCTGAAAAAATTACCGCCGCCGGAAAAACTGGTGAAGCCATCGGTGGCGCGGGCGATCAATCAGCCCGACCCGGCGTTGCGAGATCCGCTGGTGCAGCAAATCGCAGCGGCCTCACAAAGTAACAACAATGCGCGCGCGCTGGATCTGGCGCGAAAACTCAGCGCGAAGCACTCGAAAAGCCCAGGCGCGAAATGTCTTCATGGCATTCTCGCGTTTGTCGCCGGGCAAAATAGCGAAGCGGCGATCGCCTTCCGTAATACCATCGCGGCGCGGCCGGATTTTTCGATGGCCCACCTGGGCCTGGCCGCGATTGAGGTGAGGCAGGGACGTTACGGGGCCTCGCTCCCACATCTTCGTGCGCTTGTCCGTTTGGAGCCGAAGTACGCTTTCGGCTGGATGGCGTTGAGCGAGTCCGCGCTCCGATCGGGCAACAAACAGGAAGGGGTCGAGGCCGCACGGCGCTGTACGGCGGTCGCCCCCTCCGCACCGGACGCCTGGCTGCAATTGGCGCGGGCGGAAAGAGCCGTGGGAAATGCGGAAGGGACTTTGCGGGCCTTGAGTCGAGGGGCGGAAGTGTCGCCGGACAGCGCCGAGATCATGGCCACAGTGGGATTTGCTTACATCAACCTGAACCGGATTCCGCAAGCCATTCCGCCGTTGCAACGTGCGGTCCGCCTCGCCCCGAAAGATTTTCTCGTGCATGCCCAATTGGGTTTTTGCCTCCAGGCGACCGGGCAGGTCGATGCCGGAATCAAACATCTCCGCACCGGCGCGAACCTGGCTCCCAAGAGCTACGGGCCGGTTTGGAATCATCTGGGCCTCGCCTACCAGAAAAAGGGAATGCACCGCGAAGCCGTGCACGCGTTCGAACGCGCGGTCCAAATCATGCCCTCGTATCGCGGAGCCTGGCAGCATCTGGCGGAGGAATACCGCGCGCTCGGCCAGACCGCTAAAGCCGAGCAGGCCGCCGCGCGAGCGCGTTCGCTGCCTGGGGCAAAATCCGCCAAACGGTAAAGGTCCGCGGGCTGGCAGGCCTTTTCGCCTGAAATCAGGGGCAATCGAATGGACTGCCGGGTTCGATTGAATTGCAGTGAAGTTTCCGTTTCGTCGTCAGCCGCGCCAATGGCCCAAACTGTTGGGCGCCGCCGCCGCAAGCAGCCTGGCCACGCTCTTCATTTCCCGAAATTTCTTTCCAGCGGAGAAGAAGGTCAGGAATCGTATTACCGCGGATTATCGCCCCGGCGACGACACCTTCGTCCGCACCATGGGCAACATGCTCGGGCCGCCCCTGCTGGAAGGAAACAAAATCACCCTCCTGCAAAACGGCGACGAGATCTTCCCTGCCATGCTGCGCGCCATTCGCTCCGCGGAACGGACCATCACGTTCGAGAATTTTCTCTTCCGCGAAGGCGAAGTCTCAGACGAATTTGCGGAAGCGATGGCGGAACGGGCGCGCGCCGGCGTAACGGTGCATTTCCTCCAGGATGCACTCGGGAGCGATTGCGTGCGCGGCCGCGCCATCCGCCTGCTCCGGCGCTCGGGCGTGCATGTGGAGATCTTTCGCTTCGTCCATTTCGCCACGATTAATTTCCGGACGCACCGCAAGATCCTGGTCGTGGATGGAAAGCTCGGATTCATCGG
>DASQLH010000219.1:0-11256 GCA_035630155.1 Chthoniobacterales bacterium | reverse complement strand
CCGGCCGCGACGCGATAAACCTTGCGCCGCTTTAGCTCACAAAAAAAACCGTAAAGGCGTGAGGATTTGAATGAGCTTTCCACGAGCAAAGAGTTTCCAGTAATTCTATATTTTCCTCGCAGGCGCGTCGGTTGACGAAGTATCGTGCCTCATCGCTTCCGGATCAAAAATCAGCGTGAAAAAACGCTCGCGACGCAAAGAAGAACCTCTTGGCGCAGACCCCGTCCACAAAATAATCGCCTACCAAATCGAAGAAGACGATTCCGCGCCCATCCGCCCGGCGCGCAGGGAACGCAAATGGATGGAGGACGCGGATAAGAAATCGCCCTACCGCTGTCTTCCGCTGGTGGTGGCGAATCAGTATGGCTGGGAAATTCTTTCCACCCATCACATTCGAGCCGTGTGGGACGGCACCTCGGGGGCAGAGGGTTTATTGGTTGAAAACCTGTCCGGCGATGGCTTTCTGCACGCCAGCTCTCATTTTGGCGCAGGCGTCCTCACCTTTCAGATTCCGTTCCTCTTCCAGACACCAGAGGGGTGGAATCTCATGGTCCGCGGACCCACGAACAGTCCGAAGGACGGAATTGTGCCACTGGATGGCATCGTCGAGACGGACTGGACTCAGACCACTTTCACGATGAACTGGCGCTTCACCCGCGCCGGCACCATTGAATTCACTTTAGGAGAGCCGATCTGCCTGTTCTTTCCGATCCAACGCGGGACGCTTGAAAAATTTCGCGGCGAACTGCGCGCGCTGGAGTCCAATAAGGACTTGGAAAAAACATATCTGGAGTGGTCGGCGAGCCGGGAGCGTTTTCTTATCGGGCTGGAAAAGGAAAAGCCTCATATCGTCAGCCAAGGTTGGCAAAAGGATTACTTTCAGGGCGCAAAAGGGGAAAAGAAATCGCTGGCGCGTCCGTTCGTTAATCATATTTCCTGGATGGAGCCGGACGCGACGAAGGTAAACCATGACGGTTCCGCGAAGGCTTAGGTCGCGTTCTTTTCTGGAAGAATGAGGGTGCGTTCGGACGGCTACTATATTCGAGCCGGGAAACGGTTTCGCCAAAAGCGCTATCTGTTCCTTAAAGGAACGTTGCCGCCGCCGCTCTTGGAATACTTAAAAGTCTATTACGCCATTCTTCTGGCCGATAACTATTTTTCTCACGACAGCCAGTGTCCTTCCTCATTATCACTCACTTGCGATCCGGCGCTCGATGCCGTCCTGGAATGGATTCGGCCGGAGGTGGGCCGGCTGGTTGGGTTCCCACTGGCGCCGACCTATTCCTATACGCGTCGCTACGCCAAGGGCGAGGCGTTGCACCGGCATCTCGATCGCGCCGCGTGCGAAATTTCGGTTACAACATCGATCCAAATCCCGAAAGGCGCCGGACCTTCAGTTCTTTACCTGAAGCCTCCTCAAGGGAAAGAAGCGAAAGTGGAGATGCTGGAAGGCGATGGCTGTATTTATGCCGGGACCGAGGTGGAACACTGGCGCAACCGATTCCGCGTGGGCGGATACATTCAACTGTTTCTCCACTTTATCGCCCGGCGCGGACCGCATTATCCGAATCTGCTTTTTGATGGACGCGAGCGGCTTGGCAGCACCGCCCCGAAACTGTCCAAGAAAAAGCGTGACAAGAGAAGCCGAACCGATCACACCTTTCGGTGACATATGGGAAAAGTACCAACACAGCGACCGAAGGCGACTGCCCGCAAGAAAAAACCCGGCGGCGGCGCACCACCGACCACGCCGCCGAACAAACCAAAAGGAAAGAAGAAACGGTAGCACTCGCGGTGGCCCCGGCTTCTCGCTCAGGGCTTCGTTGGTGTCGTTTCAGAGGCTTTATCGACGGTTAAAGCCTGGAAGCGGGGATTGTCGCGGAGAGGGTTCCACACCGGATCGAGACGCAGCAGGGCTGGCGTGACTCTGGCTCCATTAGTGGACAACAAACGTTGCACGGCTGTTATCGCGCGATCCTTGTCACCGAACTGGGCCTGCAATTGCGCCAATCCTTCCTCATAGATCGGGCGCTCATAAAGATTATTCGCGGCCTGTAACTTCTCGAGAGCCTCCGCCTGTAGCTTGAGCGCGCTTTCTTTGTCGCCCAGCCCGGCGTAGGCGAAGGCGAGCCCCCTCAGGAGCCTGGGATTATCGGGCCCTTCGCGCAAAAGGCTTTTCATTTCATCACGGCTTTGGGTGTAGTTGGATTTGGCGCCGGCCGCGTCGCCGTCGAATTGCTGAAGGTGGGCGAGTAACCGGAGATATTCCGCGTGTTCAAATCGCAGAGCGGGATCGAGTTTGGCCAGAGATGCCTCCATGAAGGCAATGCCAGAGCGATAATCGTGTCGCAACAGGCGCTGCTCGACGATGTAGCCGACGGCTATCTCATTGCTCGCGTCCACTTGCATACGTGCCAGAATTACATCCGCCTGGTCGAGCTGGCCGAGGACCTGGCAGATGCCTGCTTTTATCGCGAGCGCTGTATTATCGCCTGGAGCGATGTCCAGAGCGCGATCGATCCACTGAAATGCCATCGCATATTGCCGCATGGATCGGGCGGTGAGAGAAGCTCTGGTCAGAGTCTGAAGGTTGCGCGGATCGAGCTCCAGCGCCTCGCGGAAATACCTCAGGCTTTCATCCCAACGAGCCTGGCGACGAGCCACCAGAGCCAGGGCCCGTGGAGCCTCCGGATTGTTAGGCCACTTTAAATGGACTCGTTGGAGGATTTCCAGGGCGCGGTCGTAATCGTGAACGACCGAGTAATTGTAATAACCTTCGGCCAGTTGCGCCTCGAGCAGATTGGGCTGGAGCTGCAACGCCTTTTGCAGCGCCTCGCGAGCGGAGTTTCGTCGCGTAGCGGAAGCGTCACTATATTGAAAGATGATTGAGTGCATTCTCGACAGGCGTGCCCAGGCGAGCGCGAAGTTAGGGTCGAGCCTGACCGCGTTTTCGAACGCCTGCATCGCCTGGGTCGCATCCGCGTCGAGCACATACGAGCGCTCGGACAAGGCGAGGCCACGCAGGTAAGCGTCGTGTGCTTCGGAGTTCTTCGTCGGTCTATCGGCCAGCTCCCGCCTTTCAGCGCCGCTGAGCCTGACATTCAGTTGGTCCGCGATCGCGCCGGCCACCTCGCTCTCGACGCTGAAGATATCGTCGAGCTGGCGGTTGTAACTCTCCGCCCAGAGATGTTCATCGGTCGCAGCGCGGATGAGCTGAACATTGACGCGCACGGTATTCCCAACTTTTTGCACACTGCCTTCGAGGAGATTCGCGACGCCGAGTTGCTTTCCGATTTCGCGCAGATTATCGGGTGCGCTTTTGTAATGTTGTGTGGAGGTGCGGGAGATGACCCGCAGGTCGGCGATTTTCGATAACCGGGTCAGAATTTCGTCCTGGATCCCGTCGGCAAAATAGGCGTTCGCCTTGTCTTCGCTTCGGTTTTCAAACGGAAGGACCGCTATGCTTTTTTCTGGAATCTCCGGGCTCAGCGATTTCCCACCGCCATACCGTTGATAAGCGAACACCGCGATCACCGCGACCAGAACACCGATGATGACAAAATCGAGCGTCCGCCCGGTGCTGCGAGAAATGGATCGTTTGGGATCGATCTCTTCTGTGAGTTTGACCCCTTCAGGCGTCAGTTCGTAGGCCCAGGCCAGGACGACCGCTACCGGGAAACCCAAGGCGAGCGCGAGAATGATCAATCGCACTGCCCAGGTTGGAATCTCAAAGACCGGAAAAATCTGAGTGGCGATCTGAATGAGCAGCCAGCTTACTACTGCATACGCGACCGCCACCTTGTAGACATTCCGCCGCTGTAGCTCGGCCAAGAACTTTTTTGGATTCACGCGATTGTTCCGCGAGGGGCGAAAAGAGTGCTAGCAGCCGTTTTCTTCGCTGACGAGTGAATAAAGCGCCCCTCGGGGAGGGGCTCCGGGCACGCTATTTCACCCCGGTGGCGAAAACCGTCTGGAAATGCGGGCTTTGCTTTTCCCGCGAGACCACCGTGACTTCGATGTTTTTGAAACCGGCCGCTTCGAGAAATTGATGGAGCTGCACTTCGCTAAAGCCGAGCCAGTGGTCGGCGTAAAGCTCGCGCGCCCTTTCGAAGCGATGGCTGAGCAAATCGAGGATCACAACGCGGCCGCCCTTGCGCAAAATGCGGTGGGCGCTGGCGATCGCGCGCTCGGGATGGATCGCGTGGTGCAAGGCCTGGCTCAGGATCGCGAGATCGACGCCACCTTTTTCAATGGGCGGGTCTTCGATGTCGCCGAGCCGGTATTCGAGATTGGCGAAGCCATGCTGCTTCGCCAGCCGCGAACCGAACTCAACCATCTTCGGCGCGTTATCCACCGCGATGACTTTGCGCGCGGTCTTGGCCAGGAGTTGCGCGAGCGTCCCTTCGCCCGCGCCGAGATCGGCGACGGTCAAGGGGGGCAATAAGGAGATCAACGTGTGGGCGAGCGCCTGCCAGGAACGGCCGGGGACATAACTGCGTCCGAATTTTCCCGCGAGCTCGTCAAAGTATTCCCGCGCCTTGTCCCGGCGCTTGCGGAGCGCGAGCTGGAGGGCGGTGTGGTCGCGCGCGGTTTCCGGCATCTCTTGCGCGAGGGCGCGGATGAGTTCGCTCACTTTCGCGCGGGCGCCATCTCCCTCGTCCTGGGTCGTGAGGCCGTAGTAAACATTCTTGCCCGCGCGGCGATCTTCCACCACGCCCGCGCGTTTCAACTGCGCGAGATGGCTCGAAATGCGGGATTGCCCCATCCCGAGAATTTTCTGCAGCTCGGCCACGGAAAGCTCGTCCTCCTCGAGGAGCAGAATGAGCCGGAGCCGGGTGGGATCGGCCAGGAGGCGCAGAAAATTAATGGTTGACGGCATTTTGTCCCGCAACGATATATCGACGTATCATGATTGGTCAATATGTCCGGTCATGAGGCTTCAGGTCGCAGGTTTCAGGTTTCAGACAAAACCCGGCAAGTGCGCTCCTGAACCCTGAACCCCGAAACCTGAATCCTTAACGAAATGCTCCGACGCTTTATTTTTGCTTCCGAATCCGTGGGCGAAGGCCATCCGGATAAAGTTTGCGACACTATTTCCGACGCCGTGCTCGATGCCTGCCTTCGGCAGGACCGCAAGAGCCGGGTCGCCTGCGAGACCTACGCCAAGAGCAACGTCGTCGTAGTGGGCGGTGAAATCACCGTCCCAAATTTGCCGAAGGGCAAGCATCTCGAGGACGTCATCCCGATCATCCGCATTGTGCGCGACACCGTGCGTGAGATCGGTTACATGCACGACGACGACGTTTTTCACGCGAAAAGGATTTTCGTCAACACGGTCATCACCGACCAGTCGCACGACATTTCTCAGGGCGTCGATGCCAAGAAGGCGAAGGGAAAACAGAGCGCGGAGCAGGGCGCGGGCGACCAGGGACTGATGTTTGGTTTCGCCTGTGACGACACGCCGGAGCTCATGCCGGCGCCGATCATGTTCGCGCACCGGCTCGGCCGCGAGCTGACGCGTATTCGCAAGAGCGGCAAAGCGGAATGGCTCCGGCCGGATGCGAAGTCGCAGGTCTCGGTCATTTACGAAAACGGCAAGCCGATCGGCATTTCGAACGTCGTCATCTCGACCCAGCACACGGAAGAAAAGGATCACGCCGAGATCGAGAAGTTCTGCATCGAAAAAATTATCCGGAAGGTCCTCCCGAAATCGATGGTCAACGGCAAGACGCAATTTCTCATCAATCCGACCGGGCGCTTCGTCATCGGCGGGCCGCAAGGCGACACCGGCCTGACCGGCCGGAAGATCATCGTCGATAGCTATGGCGGCTGGGGCCGCCACGGCGGCGGCGCTTTTTCGGGGAAGGACCCGAGCAAAGTCGATAGGAGCGCCGCTTATATGGGACGCTGGGTCGCGAAGAATGTGGTCGCGGCAGGACTGGCGACGCGTTGCGAAATCCAATTCGCCTACGCCATCGGTTATCCCGATCCGGTGAGCATGAACATCAACACCTTCGGCACGAACACCGTTCCTGAGGAAGCAATCGAGCACGCGGTCAATCGCACCTTTTCCTTCAAGCCCGCTGAGATCATCCAGCAACTCGACCTGCTTCGCCCAATTTACAGCAAAACAACGAACTACGGCCACTTCGGCAAGGACGATCCCGATATTACCTGGGAGAAGACCGACAAAGCGGCGGCGCTGAAGCGCGCCGCGCGCTAGGATTCAGGATTCAGGGTTCAGGTTTCAGATATGGCTTTCCAATCATTCGAGGACTTAGAAGTGTGGCAACGGGGATGCCGACTCGCGGTTGCCGTGTTTAAGGCATTTGCCGCCTGCAGAAATTTCACGATGCAGGATCAAGTGCAGCGCGCTGCCCTTTCGGTGCCCTCCAATGTTGCTGAAGGATATGAGCGGAACAGCAACAAAGAGTTCGTCCGATTTCTAAACATCGCGAAGGGTTCATGCGGCGAGCTTCGCACGCAGCTTTACATTTCGCGCAAGCTCGATTTCCTGAAAAAGGCTGACTTCGAACATCTGATCGCGGAATCCAAGGAAATTTCCGCGATGCTGCATGGTCTTTCACGGGCCGTCTCAAGACGCGTTCCGGCCAAATCGGGCGGGCGTCGTAAATCTGAACCCTGAATCCCTGAACCCTGAACCCTTGATCAAATTATGAGCACACAAACAACAACCCAAACCAAAAGCGCCGATTACAAAGTCCGCGACATCACTCTCGCCGACTGGGGACGCAAAGAGATTTCCATTGCGGAAAAGGAAATGCCTGGATTGATGGCGATCCGCGAGAAGTACGCGCCGGGCAAGCCGCTCGCCGGTGTGCGCGTAACCGGTTCGTTGCACATGACGATCCAGACGGCAGTGCTGATCGAGACCCTGGTGGCGCTCGGCGCGGAGGTGCGCTGGGCGAGCTGCAACATTTTTTCGACGCAGGATCATGCGGCGGCTGCGATCGCCCAGACCGGCGTGCCGGTCTTCGCCTGGAAGGGCGAGACCCTCGAGGAATATTGGTGGTGCACCAACCAGGCGATCTCGTTCCCGGATGGGAAAGGCCCGCAGCTTGTCGTCGATGACGGCGGCGATGTGACGCTTTTCATCCACAAGGGTTATGAGCTGGAGGAAGGCGGCGACTGGGCAAAATCGGCTTCGGAGAGCAAGGAAGAGCAGGTCATCAAGGACCTCCTCCTCGAAGTGCAACGCGAGAATCCCTATCGATGGCACGAGATGGTGAAGGAATGGCGCGGCGTTTCGGAAGAAACGACGACCGGTGTGCATCGTCTCTATAAGATGCAGCAGCAAAATCAGTTGCTCGTTCCGGCGATCAACGTGAACGACTCGGTCACCAAATCGAAGTTCGACAATCTTTACGGCTGCCGCCATTCCCTGGTGGACGGCCTCAACCGCGCCCTCGATGTCATGATCGCCGGCAAGGTCGCCGTCATCTGCGGTTACGGCGACGTCGGCAAAGGCTGCGCGCAATCATTGCGCGGCCAGGGCGCGCGCGTCGTCATCACCGAGATCGATCCGATCAATGCGCTCCAGGCGGCGATGGAAGGCTACGAAGTCACGACCATCGAAGACACGCTCGGCCGCGGCGACATTTACGTCAGCACGACCGGCAACGTTGACATCATCACGCTCGAGCACATGGAGCGGATGAAGGACCAGGCGATCGTCTGCAACATTGGCCATTTCGACAACGAGATTCAGGTCGGCCCGCTGAGCGAACGCAAAGACATCAAGCACACGAACATCAAGCCGCAGGTGGACAAGTACACGTTTCCCGACGGCCACGAGATCTTCATGCTGGCGGAAGGCCGGCTCGTGAACCTCGGTTGCGCCACCGGCCATCCGAGCTTTGTCATGTCGAACTCTTTCTCGAACCAGGTGCTCGCTCAACTCGATCTCTGGAAGAACAAGGACACCTACAAGGTGGGGGTTTACGTTCTCTCAAAACAGCTCGACGAGGAAGTCGCGCGCCTGCATCTGGAAAAGATCGGCGTGAAATTGACGAAGCTGACGAAGAAGCAGGCCGACTATCTCGGCGTGCCGATCGAAGGCCCGTACAAGTCCGAGCATTACCGTTACTAGGAACTTGTTCGGCGAAGGGGCGAATGCTCCTCCGGTGAGCTTTCCTTTGAGTGCGTTTGAGGTATTTTGTGACGGGATGAGCGTCCAAGAAATCGAATCGGCCATACATCGCCTTTCACGCACCGAAGCGGAGCAATTGCGTGCCTGGCTGGACGATTATCTCGAGGATCAGATGGACCTCACCGACGGGGTGAAGGGCGCGCTCGACCAATCACGGCGAGAGATCGCCGAGGGCAAATTCACGAGCCGCCAGCCGGATTAAATTTGGCGGCTGCGCTTCAGATTTGGTCGGCGACATACTCGAAGGCATTCGACGCCCTGACGGAATCGTAGAGAAATCTATGAGCGATCCTGTGCCACGAGCTGCTGGGTGTTTCGCGAAGTTCTCCGCAGTCGGTGGAGGTGAATCCATTTTCTGATTTGTACCAGCCAACGCTGGAGCATTTTGGGCCGAGTTCGGCTGCCCGCGCGTTTGTGGCGTTTATGCGCGAAGCTGCGCGCAGCCAGGCGCAGTTGGATGGGGTCGATTTGGAGAACGGCCGCGCGGTCCGCTGGCGATAGGCCGGCTTGTCGTGCTTCGGTATCCGCATCAGCCAGAAAACGAGCCCGCATTTTCGCGTCGGTGTAAAGCCGGGCGAGAAAACTTTCCATCGGAGGCTGATTCATAAGGACAAGGCACTCGCCTGTTGCTGGCGTCCCCGAGCGATAGCGACCCGGGCGGATTCGAGCTCCGCGAGTAACTCGGCCATGGGCGGATATTCCCCATCGCGCTCCAGAAGGACGGTAAGGGGCTGGGTGGAAGCGGCCGCGACTTCGGCGAGCAGGTCATATACGGGATCGGGGACCGGATGGAGATGATCGTCGAGCAAGTGTTCCTTCTGCTGAGGATCGGCCGGGTCGGGTTCCAGCAGTTTTCCGCCTGCGATATGGATCGCTCGCACCCGTTGGAGCGGAATCGAAGCGAGGAAGGCGGAAGGATCGAAGCCGAAGTTGATCGAGTTGGCGTAGACGTTGTGAAGATCGAGCAGGAGCTCGAGGCGAGGCTCCGCTTCCAGGAGTGCCGCGAGCCAGTCGGCCTCGCCCATCTCACTTCCGGGCGGATCGATCAGCGTAGCGACGTTTTCCAGCGCCGGCATGGAACCGATGGTCTCGGTGGCACGGGCGAGATTGCGCAAAGTTCCTTCGAGAGTTTGCCAGTTGCGCACGGGTGCAGCAAGATGGCCGATTTCAATTTCGCCCGCGCGGACAAAAGCCAGATGCTCCGACCAGAATTCCGGCTGGCAATGTTCCACCACCCGCGCCATCCCATCGAGCCGGGATTGCTCGACCGGCAGGGCCGAAGCCAGCCCGGCGGTGACGCCATGGAGAGTGACCGGTAACTGCGCGCTCAAGGTGCGCAAAGCGGACAGTTCTGAGACCGGCACGTCGAAATAATCGTCGGCCACGACCTCTACGATATCGATTCGATCACGGTAGGCGAAAATGCCCGCGGCCAATTCCGGTCGCCAACCGAGGCCAACCCGGTCGCGCAAGAGTGATGAAGAGCTCATCTGGATACAATTATCCGCCGCAACCGCCGCAACCTCCCCCGCACCCGCCGCCCCCGCAGGAAGAGCCGCAGGAAGAACCGCAGGAAGAGCCCCACGAAGAACCGCACGACGAGCCGCTGTATCCAGCCTTGTGCAGCTTGGGATACAGCTTTTCCACGTGCGAAAAGGCCAGGGCGCCGAGGCCGAAAACCGCCGCCATCCACATCACTTCGGCGCTGGATTTGCCCGGTTCGAGCGAGCCGGTCTGGAGACGTGAGAACAATTTCTTGAGATCCTCAAGGACCGCGTGGCCTTTCCGGGTGCGCGTGGGGAATGCTATTCGGTACAACCCGTAGAGGCATACGCCCGCGAGCACGACGAGGAACCCAACGTTCTTATGTCCGCGATCGAGGGCTAGGATGATTTTGACGCCCGCCACCGCCGCGAGAATGCAGGCAGCGCCGACGTATCTGGCACGATGGCGTTGCCGGGCCGCTTTGTCGGGTAATAGCCCCAGCTCAATCAGGCGGGCCTCATAAGGCGAAACCAGCTGGCGGAACTCGAACGTGCTCGATTCCTTAACGATCGAAATCGCATCCTGCGGTTTGCGGAACCACGCCAGAGTGACGCGCTCCACTTCGTTTTGGACGTCGTCGGGTTTCGCGTCGGGCACTGCCCTGATCGTGGCGCCCTCGGCCTGCATCAGGTCGCGATCGATCAACCTGATGGTGGCCAGCCGCCAGACTTCCGCCGGTCCCGCCCGAAGATAGGCAACCAGATACGGGTCGGTGAGCTCGGGAGCGGAAACGTTTTTTTCTCTCTCCCGGTGGTGCCGATAGATCCAAATAAACCCGGCCAGGGCGAGCCCGAGGCTGGCGTAGAACCAGAGAAATTGCGGACCGGGGAGATCGAAGGGATTCATGGAAGGGCGATCATTCCATCGGCCGTCCCGCGTCGTCGAGGCGCGAGGCGCGTTCGTGCATTTTGGTTCCGAGCTCGATGAGGCGCTGCATCGTCGAGCCGGCCGCGCCAGCTGGGAGATCACGCTGACTGCGCGCTGCGGTTAAAGTGGCGAGCACATCCGCGAAAGCCGCCGAATCGATTCCCGCCGCGACTTGCTCCAGCGCCTCCTTCGGGCTCAAGGCCGGCGGGGCGTTTTCCAATTCGAGAAGCACCGCCGCGGCCGAACGCAGCGGCGCCGCGAACTCCGCGATGAGCAGGGCGCGATGCTTCTCCTCTCCCGCGCTGCGGATGAAGGCTTCGCGCATTCGAAGCACCAAGTTGAGCAACACTTGCTTGAGCCGAAAAACCTTGGCACCGCGCGGAACGGCCAACTCGGCAAATGGATCGCGCCCATAAAGCAGCACATGCCGATCGGTGATATCCGCGAACTTCAGCGCGAAAGCAGTGGCGGCATCAGCCACTTCAGTTTCCAAAAGAAACATTACCTTTAACCCGACGGCGGCTTCGGCGAGGCGCAATGTTTCGTTCAGCCGCTCGCCTGCCGAAAAATCCAGCCGCTTCAGGACCAGAAGAAGATTCACATCGGAGGTGGGTCGCATTTGCCCGGCAGCGGCGCTCCCGTATAAGACCACCGAAAGCAAATCGGCGTTGAAT
>DASQLH010000218.1:0-24225 GCA_035630155.1 Chthoniobacterales bacterium | reverse complement strand
AAGCGCAGGCAAACCACGCGAACAGCAAAGTTTTTCAGGCCCTGAAATCGTTTTACACGCTCGCCCAGCTTGAAGCGAAACAGCTGTGGCAAAAGCTGGAGGCCAAGGCAACCAGTACTGGATTCTGTAATCAACAACCGTGATCGACCAATGCCAGGTCGCTTTCGCACCGTCTTGCGCACTGCGAACACCCCTCCATGAAGCGAGCCAAAAAAATCAACCCCGAGGCGCCGGAGCAATGCCCCGTTTGCGGCGAAGATGTTCCACGCGGTTCCCTGGCTTGCCCCGAATGCGGCGCCGATCACAACTCCGGCTGGCGCGCAGACGCCGAGAATTATGACGGCCTCGATTTGCCGGAGGACGACTTCGACCACGACGACTTCGTCCAGCGCGAGTTTGGGTCCAGCATCAAGCCCGGAGGAATCAAAACGATCTGGTGGATCACGGCGATAATCGTTCTCGCTGTTTCCATCGCGCTCTATTTTTTGACAGCCTGACACCAATGCGATTACGCCACGCTTACCTCCTCCTTTGCCTCGCCGGAATCGTGCTGCCCTACTGGTTCCTCGTTCCCTGGGTCCGGGAGCATGGCCTCGACCTGACGCTCCTCTGCCAGGAGCTCTTCGCCACGCGCATCGGCGCGTTCTTTGGGCTCGATGTGTTCGTTTCCGCGATCGTTCTCTTCGTTTTTGTTTTCACGGAAGGACATCGCGTCGCCATCCCGCGCCTTTGGATGCCAGTGTTCGCCACTCTCCTGGTCGGGGTTTCGCTTGGCTTGCCGCTCTTTCTCTATTTGCGCCAGTGGAAGTTGGATGACTCGGCGGCCGCGGCGCGTTGACTTGATTCGGTTTGATTTTACTTTGCCGAGCCGGTAACGCGCCGGCCCCGAAACCGTGAAAAGCGTCCTCTTCGTTTGTACCGGAAATATTTGCCGCAGCCCGATGGCGGAAGGGCTTTTTCGCCGCCTGCTCGGCAATCGCAAAGACATTGAGGTCGCGTCGGCCGGTGTGCACGCGGTCCGCGGCCAGCCGCCGAGCCTGCACGCGATTCATGTTTGCGATCAGGAAGGCGTCGATATTCGGGGCCTCCGCAGCCAGCCGCTTACCGCAACGTTGATCGACCGCGCCACGCATATTTTCGCAATGACGGGCGCGCATCTCGAGACGATCCACCTGCTCTTTCCCCAAGGCGCCGAGAAGGCCTATCTCCTCCGGGAATTTGAGGAGCCGGGCACGACCGTCTGGCGCGATGTGCCGGACCCGATCGGTTGCAGCCGGGATGTTTATAGCGCCTGCGCGGCCACGATTAAAAACGCTTTACCGACCGTGCTCGCGTTCGTAGAACAAAGCGAACTCGCGGTGCCGGCAAAATCGCGCGGCGGCGGAACTTCATCCTTTACCATGGCAGATCAGCCTAACGACATCAGCGCGGCCCCGACGGCCGGCGCCGCCACCGGGAGCGGCGGCGGTCTGCGGAAGGTCGATCCGGAAATTTTCGAAACCATCCAGGCCGAGGAAAAGCGCCAGCGTGAAAACATCGAGCTGATCGCCTCCGAAAATTTCACCAGCCGCGCGGTGATGGAAGCGCAGGGAAGCTGCCTGACCAACAAATACGCGGAGGGTTACCCGAAGAAACGCTGGTACGGCGGTTGTGAAAATGTCGATGTCGCGGAGCAGCTCGCGATCGACCGGGCGAAGCAGCTCTTCGCCTGCGAACATGTGAACGTCCAGCCGCACAGCGGCGCGCAGGCGAACATGGCCGTTTATTTCTCGATGCTCAAGCCGGGCGACAAAATCCTTGCGATGAATCTCGCCCACGGCGGCCATCTCACCCACGGCCATCCGGCGAATTTTTCCGGCAAATTCTACGAGGTCAGTCAGTACGGCGTCAGCTCGGAGACCGAGCAGATCGATTACGACGCCTTGCAGAAGCAAGCGGAGGAGTTCAGGCCCGCTATGATCACGGCGGGCGCGTCAGCCTATCCGCGCATCATCGATTTCCCGCGAATGCGCCAGATCGCCGATTCTGTCGGCGCGATTCTGTTCATAGACATGGCGCACATCTCCGGCCTCGTCGCCGGCGGCCAGCATCCCAGCCCGATTCCCCACGCCCAGTTCGTCACCACCACCACCCACAAAAGTCTTCGCGGACCGCGCGGCGGCATCGTTATGTGCACGGCCGAACACGCGAAGGCGATCGACGGCACCGTCTTCCCCGGCGTGCAGGGCGGCCCGCTCATGCACGTCATCGCGGCGAAGGCAGTGTGTTTCCATGAAGCGCTCCAGCCGCAGTTCCGCGATTACCAGCGGCAGGTCGTCGTGAACGCGAAAGCGCTCGCCGCCGGACTCGCCAAGCACGGCTACCGGATCACGTCGGGCGGTACCGACAACCACCTCATGCTCGTCGATCTTCGCCCCAAGGACATCAACGGCAAGGTCGCCCAGGAAGTCCTCGACCACGCCGGTATTACCGTGAACAAGAACGGCATCCCCTTCGACACCTATCCCATCTTCAAGCCGGGCGGTATTCGCGTCGGCACGCCCGCCGTAACCACGCGCGGCATGAAAGAAGAAGAGATGCTCGATATCGCCGATCTGATCAACGACGCGCTCAACCGCCGCGATGATGCCGCCGCTCTGGAAGAGATTCGTGGAAAGGTGCGCGAGCTGACCAGGCGGTTTCCGTTGCCGAGTTAAATTTCCACAGCGATGAAGACGAAAACCGTGGGCAACCGGCCCTCGCCGAAAACGCCAGAGGAATTCCACGCCCTCGGCGCAAAGCTCGATCTCGAGGCAAAAGCGTTGGACCCACATCGTCCGCGCGGCTTCGTCGTAAAATTTCGCACCTGGGATGATTTGGAGCGCTGGGAAAAGAATCGTTCAATCGAGCAAGCGCGCCGCATGCGCGCCGGATGAACGAACAGGCACCGTTGCTCCGCGTCTGTTCGCTTCTGAGCAGGCACGGCGCAAAGTATCTTATCGTCGGGGCACGCGCTTGCTGGCTGCACGGTTACGTCAGGGCGACATTAGACGTCGACATCCTCGTTCCCGAGGATGTTGAGAATCACCAACGAATCATCGCCGCGTTGTCAGAATTGAAGGACGGCTTCGCGGCCGAGCTCACGCCCCAGGATTTTCTCGACAACGTCATTGTGAAAATCGCCGATGAAGTGGAAGTCGACGTCAGCACGCGCGCCGGGAAAGTGACGTACGCCGAAGCGCAGGAATCGGCTTTGCATCGGACCATCGACGGAGTGGAAGTGCCCTACGTCGATTTGCCCACCTTGATAAGGAGCAAGAGCACCCACCGCGAGCAGGACAAAGTCGACATCGAACGCCTTCGTTTGATTGAACGAAGCAGCGACTCGTGACGCCGGTCGACCGCGCCGGCGTCACCGTGAACAAAAACGGCATCCCCTTCGACACCTACCCCATCTTCAAGCCCGGCGGCATTCGTGTCGGCACCCCCACCGTGACGACGCGCGGCATGAAAGAAGAAGAGATGCTCGACATCGCCGATCTGTTGAATGACGCTCTGAATCGTCGCGATGATGCCGCTGCTCTGGAAGAAATTCGCGGCAAAGTGCGCGAGCTGACGCGGCGTTTCCCGCTGCCGAGTTAACCAAGGAGCGGCGATTTGAAATCGCCGACCCTATACAACGGCGATTGAAAATCGCCGCTCCTTGAGGCTTTCCTGTAATCGCCGTCGTTGCAAACTGCGCCTTCTTAAAGTCGAAAAATTTGCTCTTACTTAATCCCCGCGAATCTGCCTAAATTTGGTCATCACTTCGACGCGATGAGCACGACCTCGGAAAGCACCCAAACCAATCCGCTGCGCGAAGGCCTGGCGAACCGCGCGGTCCCGCAGGCTTGCACTGTCGTGATCTTCGGCGCGACGGGCGATCTGACGATGCGGAAATTGATTCCGGCGCTTTATAACATCGCGGCGGATGGGGAGCTGCCGCCGGCGCTGACGGTGGTCGGCGTCGCGAGGCGCAAGAAGACGGATGAGGAATTTCGGAAGGAGCAGGAAGAGGCGACTCGGAAATTTTCCCGGCAAACGGTGCGTGATGAGATTTGGAAGAGCTTTGCCGAATCCATTTTTTATCACACGAGCGAGTTCCATGACGCGGCCGGCTTTGAGAGTCTTGAAGAACGGCTGGAGAAAATCGACAAGGAGCGCGGGACTGGCGGCAATCGCCTTTTTTATCTCGCGGTCGCGCCGGATCAATTCGAGCCGATCCTGAAGAATCTCAAACACGCGGGCTTGAACAAGGCGCCGGAGGGGAGCTGGACGCGCGTCATCGTCGAGAAGCCTTTCGGCACCGATCTCAAGTCGGCGCAGGAGTTGAACCGCATCGTGCGCACTGCCTTTTCGGAAAATCAGACTTACCGGATCGATCATTTTCTCGGCAAGGAGACGGCGCAAAACATCCTCGTGCTCCGATTCGCGAACGCGATTTTCGAGCCGATCTGGAATGGGCGTTACGTCGATCACATCCAGATCACAGCCGCGGAGACGCTCGGGGTGGAGGGACGCGCAGGCTATTACGAGGGCGCAGGAGCGTTGCGCGACATGGTGCAGAACCATTTGCTCCAGCTCCTTTGTCTCGTGGCCATGGAACCGCCGACCGATCTCGGCGCGGACAGCATCCGCGAGGAGAAGGTCAAGATTGTGAAGTCGCTCCGGCGCATGACGCATGAGGAGATCGCCAAAAATGTCGTCCGCGGCCAATACGGCGAGGGCGCCATCAATGGGAAACCAGTCCCCGCCTATCGCGCGGAGAAAAACGTGAAACCCGAATCGAAGACCGAAACCTTCGTCGCGTTACGGGTGCGGATCGATGACTGGCGCCTGGCGGATGTGCCCATTTACATCCGGGTCGGCAAACGCCTGCCGAAATCGGGCACGGAAATTTCCGTCCATTTCAAAAAAGCGCCGCCGGTCTTGTTCAACAAAGAGTCGGTGACGCTCGATCAGAATGTGCTCGTGATCCGCATTCAGCCCGATGAAGGAATCTCGCTTCGGATGCAGGCGAAGGTGCCGGGCACCAGTTTCCGGATCGAACCGGTGAAGATGGATTTTCATTACGGGACTTCTTTCGGCAAAGCGAGTCCCGAGGCCTATGAGCGGCTGCTGCTGGATGCGATGAGCGGCGACGCCACGCTCTTCGCCCGCCGGGACGAAGTCGAAGAGGCCTGGGCGTTTATCGACCCGATCGAAGAGACGTGGGTCGCGAAGGAGGATCAGCCGGGATTGTTCTTTTATCCGGCAGGTTCCTGGGGTCCGGAAGAAGCCGACGAGCTGCTCGCTCGCGATGGCCGCGCCTGGAGACGGTTATGACGATTTACGAATAGCTAAGGCCCCAAAGCTGGGTGACTTTGTTTCAATGAAATCGGTGATCGAAGAAAAGCGCCTGAAGCGGCTGGTGAAGGAAGCCGTGGGCGAAGCGTTCCAAAAACAAAAAGACTTTATTCAGGCTGCGGTGGTAGAGGCAATTGAAGATATCGCCCTGGTCCGAGCGATGGAGGAAGCGGACGATAAGATGGCGTCTCCAAAAGAGGTAGAGCGGCTGCTCAGACGAGGCCGTGAACGTTGAATTCAGCCGAACCTTCGCAAAGGACTTGGAAGCGATTCTCGATGTCAAAAGCCTGGCGCGTTTCGAAGCAGCGATCAAAGAGGTGCGGAGCGCACAATCACTTTCCGACGTGCGAAACCTAAAACGACTAAAGGGAACTCCCGGTTTTTTTCGCATTCGAGTCGGTCACTTTCGCCTGGGTTTCAAAATTGTTGGCGATACGGTGGTTTTCCTGCGGTGCCTCCCAAGGAAAGAAATTTATCGCCGTTTTCCCTGATATGCCTGCGACCGTTGAAACTTTTACCCCCGGCATCGAGGTCGAGATCGGGAAGATCGATCGCGAGCTGAAGAAGCTCTGGAACGAAAGCGGCGCGGCCAAGACGCGGGCGTCGCTGATCAATCTCGCGGTTTACAGCGAGGCGTCCGGTTCCCTTCCCCGCAACACCAAAATCATTTCGGAAATCACGGAGGACCACGCCTGCCGCGCGATTGTGATCGGCGCGAATCCCGGCGCCAAAGAGAACCGGGTCGAGGCGTGGATCAACGTCCATTGCCACGTGAGCCGTGCCGGCAGCAAACAAGTCTGCTCCGAGCAGCTCTCCTTTCTGCTCGACGGATCGCCCACGAAGTTGCTGCCCAATATTGTCTTTTCCCAGCTCGATTCCGATCTGCCGCTCTATCTCTGGTGGCAGGGGGAATTTCATGACCCAATGGATCCCCAGCTCTGGGCCTGGGTCGACCGCGTCATTTACGACAGCCAGGGCTGGAGCGATTTTCGCGCGCAAATGAAACGGGTCGAGACCGCGCAGGCGAATGCGAAACAGCGCATTGTCCTTTGCGATTTGAACTGGACCAGGCTGGTCCAGATTCGGCTGGCCATCGCGCAATTCTTCGATCCTCCTGTCTCGAAGGCGCGCTTTGACCAAATCGAAAGCGTCGAGATCGATCACGGGCCGGAATATCGATCGACCGCGCTTTTGCTGACCGGTTGGCTTGCCGCGCAACTGCATTGGGCGATCGCGGAAAAGACGAAAGGCGATGCGTTGAGTTTCCGGAGCGAATCAGGCAAGACGATTAGAGTTTCGTTGCAGGAAAAAGCGGGCGAACCGATCGGGCGTTGCGCGATTCGTTGCGGGGCGCAGGAAATCAGCGTGGCGCATGCGGAAAACATCGATCTGCTCGATGTGGCCATGGATAAGCGAAGTTGCCGCATGCCGGCGGGCCAGAACGATGAGGTCGGTTTGATGAAGGAAGAGCTGATGCGGGGCGGCCCGCATCGAGTTTATCTTCGCGCGATGAATTGCGTGCGGGATTTGTTGTAGGGCGGCTGTGTCAGCCGCCATACTGCGGGGTGGCGTCTCACAGAGACGCCCTACAATGGGGCGAGTGGCTCGTTCGCCCGATTAAACACCTGCGACTCCTTGAGCAGCTCGGGATCGTTCAGCCGGCCATCGTAAACTTCCGACCAGGTCTGCTGGTTCATCGAGCACATCGGGACGGCGACCCATTCGCCGTCGCGTTTCACCGCGCCTTTGAAAACACACGAGTCGAGCCGGGCGCGGATCACTGGATCGCTCTCGGCCTGCGCTACTTGCTTCGCGTCCATGAAATTATGCATCCCGACACCGAGCGTGTGGACCTTCCCGCGCAGGAGCGACCGGAAAATCTCCGGCGGCGCTTTCCGGGAAGTGACGTAGCGCAAAAGCTTGGAAACCAGTTTGGCGGCGAGCAGCGGATGCTGGAACAAGACGCCCGCGAGCCGATAAGGAGGCGTCCCGGCATCGTCGTTCACCAGGGAGAGCCCGCCGATCTTGCGCAGCACTTCTCCGAGCAGTGAGTCGAATTTCTTGTCGTCCGGCAGCAATGGAAAAATTTTGCCGGACGGCCGCGCAATGAGAAGCGAAGCCCAGCTATTGCAATCTGGATGACCGAAGATGGAAACGTCGCGACGCAGCGGCAGTCCCACGCCTTCGCAAATTTTCTCCCACACGTCCGCGGAGGTGATCGGCCGCTGCGAGAAAATGGTGCGCCCGGTATCCGCTTCGGGTTGAAAGCTGAGCATGCGCCAGATGTAGCTGCGCATCGGATCGGCGAGATACCAGCGAATTACTTCCGGGACGTCGTCGATGTTCCGGCGCGTGACCGTAAAGCTGAGTGCGTATTCGAGAAGCAGACCGGTCTTTTCGCGCAGGCGCAACGCCAGGTCGGTGAACGCCTGCCGAACCGGATGCAGGTCTGCTTCGCATTTGATGCGGCCGATCGGATAACCGTGCCGCCCGGCCTGAGTCATATCGACATGCACTGAAATCTGGCGCAGCCCGCCTTCCACCATGAGCCGTTCGAGAAATTCCGGATGCTCGATCAGCGTTTGCCCATGCGTCATCAGCATCGGAATCGACCCGACCGAAATGGCGTAACGAACGATCTCGATCAGCTCCTCCCCTCGCCCCGATCTCCAATACGCGTCCGCGACGTCGCCGCCAGTGATCTGGAGTCCGCCGCCGGGACCTTGCAGGCGCCGATTCGCGTCGATCTGCTCCTTGACCTGCGCCAGGGAAGGGATCGGAATTTCGTTGGCGTTTTTCGGCAGGTAACAATGCGTGCAGTGAAACGAGCAGTAGCTCGCGCCGAGGGTGAAACCGCAATGCGTCAGGTGCCGGCCGGAAATCTGATTGTTCGTCCGCAGCTCGATCGGGAGCGATTCCCAGCGCTCCTTTAGCACGCGGGCCTTTTCCTCCATGATGGGACGCCGGAAGGCGTTCCAGCGCGCCCGCCAGCGCGGTGGCGAAGGCTTCAGGTCCGGATTGTCGGCGAGCGAAACCATCCGTTTATCTCGCCTCGTTCAAGCCCCAATCGTACTCCTGGTAGGTGATTTTTGCGTCCGCCGGGATTGGCGTCGAGCGGCGTTTGTTGATGAAAGCAACAGGGCCGCCATCGCCTTTGAAGTCATCCTTATACCAATCGAAAATCTTGGAGAGCTCAGCGGTTTTGTTCGCCGCGTTGAATCGCACTCCTCTGTCCGAATTGGCGTAGCCCTTCGCCAGACTCTCGAACTGTCCGTCGAGATTCCCCGCGGTGAAAGCCTGCCGGCCCAACGGAGGACAACTGCGGCTCGCGCAGTTCAAGGCGAAATGAATGCGCGAATCCCCCAGTTTGCGGATCACGTTATCTTCGAAAGCTTTGAAGCTGGTCTGCTGGCCCGCCACCGTGATCCGTTTGCTGGTGAAAAACGTGAAGAGCGCGTCCTTCACACTCTTGGTCGGATATTTCTCCAGCGCCTCGTGGAGGATCCAGGCGTTATAAGCGTTGCAGTAGAAAGCGAGCTGCTGCTTTCTCTCCATCCCCGAAGCGTTCTCCTTGGCGATCCCGTCCACCACGCCTTGGAGCGCCTGCATGTCGGCGGCATTGCCTTTCCACTCGGCGTATTTCACTCCGCCGGAAGTGGTGTACTTGCCGAGGAGGCGATTGTAGCTCTCCATCCAGCCTTGAGCCTGGGAAGCTGAAGCGGCGACGCAGAATGCGACCGCGAACAAAACTATGCGAAGGGGTAGTTTCATCTCCCCATTTCGTACCCGGGAAAGTGAACAGGCAAGATCAAAGTGAGTTCTCATCTTCCGCTTATTCGCCGGCAGTCAGGAAATGGATTCATGCGTTCGCTGGAAGAGTTCGATCAGCGCCCGCGCACTCGTCTCAATGGAAAATTTTTCCCGCGCGATCTGCCGGCCTTTGTCGCCCAAACGTCGTGCCCGTTGGGGATCAGAAATGAGGCGCTCCATGGCGGCACAGATCGCCGCCGGATCGCGCTCGGGCACGAGCTCGCCATTGACGTCGTGCTCCACCATTTCGGGAATGCCGCCCAACGGTGTCGAAATAACCGGCAGCCCAGCGGCCATCGCTTCCATGATGACGGTCGGCAAATTATCCATCCCGCCATCCGCCTCCCGCGTGCAAGGGAGGACGAAGATGGTGGCGTGCGCCAGGCGCAGGGCGATCTGCACCTGGGTCTGCGGCCCGACTAATCGAACGCACGCTTTCACATCGGCGCTGGCGATCTGCGCTCGCAAGGTTTCCTCGAGCGGGCCTTCCCCAATGATCTCGCAGACGAACCCGCGGCGGCGCGAAGTCAGCAAAGCGCAGGCGCTGATTAGATCGGCGAACCCCTTTTTCTCGATCAACCGGCCGATGGAGACGATCGCTGGAGTTCCGCTGCCCGGGTCTGGCGGGTGAAAGCGGGAAAAATTTACTCCGTTATAGATGCGGTGCACTTTGGCCGCGCTTTCGGGAAAGCGCGCTTTCAGATCGCCGGCGGAGTAATCGCTTACCGTCACGATCGCGGCCGCGGCGTCGAACAACTTCGGCAGCGAAATGACGAAATCGCGCGGCGCAAAAATGTCGTTCGCGTGGGCGGTGAAGCTATAGGGGATGCCGAAGAATTGCCGCACCCAATAGGCCGTGCGCGCGGCCATGCCGGCAAAGTGGGCGTGGAGATGCTGGATGCCTTCCCGTTGCATCCGCATCCCGATGTAGATGGCCTGGTAGAGCCGGAGGAAATCGGATTGCCGGCCCCATTGCTCGACGGCGTCGCGGACTTCATTCGAGACCGCCTTTTGCCGGAGTGCCGTGTTCACTTCGGCCACCAGCGTCTTCTCGTCGGGGAGGTAATGGACTCTGTCGACGATCTGTTTGGCCCAATTCTGTTCCGGCTCATTGGCAGGGCGCCGGATGGAGTAAACCTGGACCGACATCCCCTGCCGCTCCAGCTCCGCCACCTCCCGGTAGCAAAACGTCTGGCCGAAGGAGGGGAACCGCTCGAAAAGGTAGGCGACCTGCCGCATTGCCGAAGACTCAATGCCGGAGGCGGCGGATGCAACTTTCTCTGGAGCCGGCACGCCCCCGTGCCGCATTCTGCGCGAGGCCGACTCTGTCCCACCGGCCTGAGGGCAGGCCGGCTCCAGTTGGGAGCAGGGCGGCTCCGAGAGCAGCTCCACCCGGGAGCACGACTCCTGCTTTTAGGGAGATATGCGGGACCGTGATTATTTTGGCTTTTGCACCAGGCTTAAGCCGTTGGAGCTGAAAGCGCTGGGCGAGCTTTCCCACGTCCGGCACTTGTCTGAGGGGGACACAGTCTATTCGACCGGCGACCCCGGCGACGCCATTTTCGTCATCAGCCGGGGCGTGGTCGAGGTGATCCAGCCCTCCGCGCAAAAATCGGCGCCGGCGGCCTATCTTTCGCGCGGTGACGTTCTGGGCGACGTCGAGGCCCTGTCGGGTGTCCCGCGGAAACATGTGGTGCGCACCTGCGAGCCGGTCAGCCTGCAATGCTTCCAGCGCAAAAATTTCGATGAGCTGATCCGGCGCGTCCCGGCGTTTTTCCACTTCATCAGCAGCCAGCTCGCTTTCCGGCTCTCCCAGGCGAGCGATCTCGCGGTGGCTCAAAGTCATTGCCTCGAGCTGAGCGGCAGCCTGGCGAATTTCGATCTCATCACCATTTACCAAACAATCGCGAACTCTTCCCAAACGGGCGAACTCCGCATTTCCAACCCAACTGGCGAATTGGTCTCCGCGTTCTTCTTCGAAAAAGGTCAGCCCCGTTTTGGCCAATTCGAGCATCTCACGGGCGAAGAAGCCTTCTGGCAGCTTTTCGTGAGCGAAGAACTCGCCGGGACCTTCGCGTTTTCCGCCGGCGACCTGCCGGTAAAGGATTGGATCCAATCGGAACGGATCACCAAAAACGCCAGCGAAATGCTGATCAACGCGCTCCAGGGGCGCGACGAATTCGCGGAGTTAAAGCAGCGCTTTGGGGAAAGCGGCGCGACCTTGCAGCGGCATAAGGCGAATCTCTCATGGCCGGCCGGTGCGCCGCCTGAATCGAAAGCGGTCGCGGAGCAAATCTGGCAATTGGCCGGCAAGGGATCCGTGACGGTGATGGAGCTCTTCCACCACTGCGCCGTCTGCGAGCTGAAGGTTTATCAGGTCGTTGAAGAACTGATTCACACGCGCCATTTCGTCTGGTCGAATCTGGCGGCGGACGAGAAGGTGGCGTAAGAAACGCGGACCATGAAATTGCTCTCTCTTGTCCTTCTGCTGGGGTTGAGCATGCCGGCCTGCTCCATGTTGACGAAAAGCGGGCGGCAGGAACGCGCCTACGCCAAGTATGTCAGAAACATGAGCTCTTCCCGGGATAAGCAGCGTTCAAAGATCATTCAGCAGCGCGCGGAAGTTCCAACGCTCCGTTCGTCCCCGCCGCCGGAAGAGAACGTCCAGGTGTCGGAGAGCCAGTAGTTGCGGCAAACGCGACCGGCTTTGCCTCGTCCCACCTGACCACTCAAGCCTCGCGCTCGACAGCGACCGGCTTGCCGTCACTGCCCAGGGCGACATAGGTGAAAACGCCCTTCGTCACGAGCACTTCCTCGCCCGACATGTAGCGCTGCACCCAGACTTCGACCGGGATGACCATCGAAGTGCGCCCGATCCTTTCCACCCACGCATAACACGCCACCCGGTCGCCCACGTGCACGGGCCGCAAGAAAGACATTCCCTCGATCGCCACAGTCACCACGCGCGTCTTGGCCACTTTCGCGGCGAGGATGCCGCTCCCCAGGTCCATCTGCGAAATGATCCAGCCGCCGAAGATGTCGCCGCTGGGATTCGTGTCCGCCGGCATCGCGATGGTGCGGATGACCAGCTCACCTTTGGGTTTATCGGCGGAATCCATGGGTCAACGGTAGCATAAACCCTGGAGACGGCCTGCCCTCAGGCCGTTCTTAACTCCTGCTCCTGATCCTGATCGTGCTCATGATCCCGCTTGAGCCGCGTGCGCACTCAAGGAAAGATTATGATCACGATCAAGAGCAGGAGCAGGAAAAAACGGGCGCGCGAACGCCATCACATCACCAGCATGCAATCGCCGTAGCTGTAAAAGCGATAACGCTCCTGAATCGCTTCCGCATAAGCCGCGAGAAGAAATTCCCGGCCAGCGAACGCGCTGACCAGCATGAGCAGCGTTGAGCGCGGCAAATGAAAATTCGTCAGCAGACAATCGACGTGGCGCATCTGCATCGGCGGATGAATGAAAATGTCGGTGGCGCGGGATTGCGGAAGGAGGTTTCCGTCCCGGCGCTCCGCCGATTCCAGCACCCTGACCGTCGTCGTTCCGACGGCGACGATTCGCTTCGCGGCGTTGATGGCGAGGACGGCCGAATCGGAGATCGAAAATTCTTCCCGGTGCATCCGGTGCTCGGCGATGTCCTCGACCTTCACCGGTTGGAAGGTCCCCGCGCCGACATGAAGAGTGACAAATGTGTGCGGCAGCTTCGCCAGGATTTCCGGGGTGAAATGCAATCCCGCCGTGGGCGCCGCGACCGCTCCCGGCATCTCGGCGAAGACGGTCTGGTAGCGTTCCACATCATCCTGATCGCCTTGCCGCCGAAGGTAGGGCGGGAGCGGAACCATTCCACCTTCCCAGAGATCGATCTCGCGTTCGAGCGCCACAATTCTTTCGCCGTCGGGACAGATTTCCTCCACCCGCACCGCAACGCCCTCGATAGTCGTCGCCGCCCCGACGCGCATTTTTCGCCCGGGCCTCACCAGGCATTTCCAACGCGCCGCGGCAAGACGCTCCAGGAACAAAAACTCGATCTTGCCATCGTCGGAAAATCGCCGGGCGTTCACAACCCGCGTGTTGTTCAGGACAAGCAGATCGCCCGGTTCGAGAAATTCGCTCAATTCCGCAAACTTCCGATGCTCGATTCGTTGCTCACGCCTGTGGAGCACCATCATGCGCGATTCCTCCCGCCGCGGCAGCGGACGTGTCGCAATGAGTTCCTCCGGCAACGGGTAATCGTAATCTGTCAGCCGTAAACTCATGCGTGCAGCATCAAAGAAATTGCCGTTCGGCGCAAAACCTCAGATGGTCAGCAACGTGGCCGCCGAATTTTCTCCCGCCCTCGATCTCGTCTTGAACGCGCTCGAACAAATGCGGGAGCGCGGCGAAAAGCTTCCGCGCGCCTCGCGCATTTCGCTGGCGCATCTTCGACGTCCCATTGTGGCCCAGCCCCCGTCGCGGGCCGCGGCAGGCGATAAGGCCTCGTTGCTCGCGCCGATCCAGGCCCGCGTCGCGGTTTGCGTGAAGTGCCCGCACCTCGCCGCATCGCGAACGCAGACTGTCTTTGGCGTTGGGAATCCCGATGCGGATTTGATGTTCATCGGAGAAGCGCCCGGCGCCGATGAGGACGCGCGCGGCGAACCTTTTGTCGGGCGCGCCGGCCAATTGCTCACCAAGATCATCGCGGCGATGGGGTTTGCGCGCGCCGACGTTTACATCGCGAACGTCCTGAAATGCCGGCCTGACATGCCGCGAGGCAGTTCAGGAAATCGTCCGCCCACGCCGGCCGAGATGGAGACCTGCCTGCCGTATCTGGCGGAACAAATCGGCATCATCCAGCCGAAAGTGTTGGTGGCGCTCGGCGCGACCGCGGTCGAAGGGCTCCTCGGCAGCCGCGGCACCATGCGCGAAATGCGCGGCAAATGGCATTCGCATCAGGAGACGCCGCTCATGATCACGTATCACCCGTCGTATCTGTTGCGAAACCAGGCGCCCGCCGAAAAGCGCAAAGTGTGGGAGGACATGCTCCAGGTTTTGGAACGGCTCGACCGCCCGATCAGCGAAAAGCAGCGCAACTATTTCCGCTAACGATCGTCGAGCAACATCAAGGTTCGTTAGCGATCGTCGAGCGACATCAAGGTTCGCTAGCGATCGTCGAGCGACATCAAGGAGCGGCGATTTGCAATCGCCGACCCAATTAAAACGGCGGTTTCAAACCGCCGCTCCTTGAAGCCTTTTGGAACGTGCTCCGCAACCCGCGAGCCGACGAGAGCGCGCTTGCCATCATCAACTTGCGCACTTCGCTCCGCTCCACTTTCACTCTCCGCTCGAAAACCTGCGGGCCAGCTTCTCTCAGAAGCGCCAACGTCCGAGCGCCGATCAATGCCGGCAACGCAGTCGCGAACCGGATGCGTCGATTCCGAATCGCGCACGCATAGTCGATCCCTGCTCCTATCCCCCGCTCTGCTTTCTCCCGCCACTCTTCGAGGATCGGCGCGACGCGGGCTGGGTCGCCCAAAACTCCCTCCGGAGCGATGCCCATTGACTGAAGCTCGTCCGCAGGAAGGTAACAACGGCCATGCCGCAAATCGGTCCCAGCGTCCCGGAGAATATTGATGAGCTGCAATCCCTGCCCGTATTGGATGCCCAACTCACGCATCTCCCCTTCGGGCCGCGCACTGAAATTTGGCACATGCGCGAAACAGATCCGCGTCCAAAACTCTCCCACGCATCCGGCCACGAGGTAGGTGTATTCGTCGAGCTCAGCAGCGGTGGCGAGCGCCCGAATCGCGCCGCCGCCCCCAAATCGCTCGAGATCGAGCATCTGCCCTTTCGTAATTTTCTCGAGCACATTGCGCACTTCGGCGCGGTCCCCGGCCTCCAGCTCATCCAGCCATTCCAAAAGCGCAGGGAGATGCTCGATCAACGTCCGTTCTGCTTGATCCCTTTGCAGCGGGGCAAACGAATCGCGTAACCCCCCGACGTTTTCGCCTGGCGCGCTTGCCTGGATTGCCAGCGCAAGATCGCGCAACGCTGCTGCCCGAAGCTCCGCCGGCGGCTCCGGTGTGTCCGCAATGGTATCGGTCGCGCGCGCGAGCAGATAGGCGAGCGACAGCGGATCGCGCAGCGGCCTCGGGAGAATCCGCAGGGAAAGATAGAAAGAACGCGAAACCGATCGCAGGACCGGTCCGCGCAGATGGTTTCGATTGCCCGAAGTTTTCATGGGCCGACGTTCCGCACTTCGATCACCTCCGCGTTGCCGATCTTGAGCTGGCCGGCGGCCTGCACATGCTGGGCCAGAGGAGCAATCGGCGCGAGCCGCGCTTTCACCCGCCATTCCTCGATCTGGCGCACCGCGAGCGCATCGATCGCAACGGGATCTTTGCTCGCCAGGATTGTCGCATGATGGACGGCGTAATTCGGATGCGATTGCGGGCCCCCCGCATATTGCGCCACCAGGCCATCCATGATGTTCAGAACAACCTTCGGCCCGATGAACTGCGAGCGATAAATCTCGGCGATGGCCCCAACCCCATACGGGACGCCCTGGGTAAAACGCCTCCAGTTGTCGATGTTCGGAATGGTCATGTTATAGAGGCAGCCGGCGATGCCGCACGAGGGGCTGTCGCTCATGACCGGCACGTTAATGATTTTCGTCACTTCGCTGGAGAGGATTCGCGCGAAATGGCTCTCGTCGCTGGTCAATTCCTGATCTGACAAAAGCGGAATTTTGCCACGGTCGGACCGATAATCGAGATCGCCCCAGATCAGCCTGCCGGTGAGCGGCGCGGAGAAAACGGCGTTAGGATCGTAGCCATCGTGCGGGGCGATTGACCTTATCTGATACCCTTCCGCCTCGGGGCGGTAGCCGGCTTCCTTTATTCCAGCCACGCTCCGGTCCCAGACGATGATGCTGTTGCGCGCGTGCCCCGCCGACACCAACCCGTCGACGATGGCGTTCACGATGTCGCGATGCGTCGTGAAAAGTTCTCCGCCCGCTGCGGAGATCTTGATGCCGACCTTGTCGTCAGGTGAAACGAGGGAGCGCCAGGCACGAGGGAGATCGGGCTGGCCGGTCACGGCCAGGACGAGGCGATTCACCATGGCGCGGACCATGGCGGGATTGGTCCGGTAATCCTTGATGGCCGCGGGATTGCGGGCGGAATAGACGATCGATTGCGAGGAAACCGCCTGCGCCATCGCTGCGTCGGCGCCGGAAAAGAAAAGGAGAGCTAAGATTAGAATCCGCAAGATATTGAACTTATGACGGCCCAGCAAAACGTCGAACCCGCCTTTGCCCCGGACGGGCTCCGTCGTGGCGAGCCTGCCCGCAATGCTACGCATAGCGTTACAGGCGGGCGCCCAATCCGCCAACGGACGGATTCGCCGTGGCGAACGACAGAGGCTGTCCGGCACCTCTACGTCCATATACCGTTTTGTGCGCGGATTTGTCCGTACTGTGCCTTCTACAAGGAGCGGGCGGACAGCTCGCAGACGCAGCGTTTCTGCGAAGCGCTCCTGCGAGAGCTCGAAGCTGTCGGCCCTAAATTGGAGCCGGCACGCCCCCGTGCCGCCGGGTTTCAGCTCCAACCCAAAACGATCTTCTTTGGCGGCGGAACGCCAACCGCATTAACTACGGCCCAACTGGAATTCCTTCTGGGCGGCCTCCGTGAGCGATTGGATCTGACGAGGCTGGTCGAATGGACGGTGGAAGCGAACCCGGGCAGCGTTTCGCCGCGAAAAGCGGCGCTGCTCCGGAAGATGGGCGTGAACCGCATCAGCCTCGGCGTGCAATCCTGGGACGAGGAATTGCTGAAGCTGCTCGGCCGCGAACACAACGCCGCGCAGGCGGAAGCTTCGTTTCAAATTTTCCGTGAGGCCGGTTTCACCAACGTCAGCATCGACCTGATGTTCGGCCTGCCGGGGCAGACTCTCGCCCAATGGGAGGCGGACCTCGCCAAAACGATCGCGCTCCAGCCCGATCACATCTCGACCTATTGCCTCACCTACGAGGAGGACACCGAGTTCTTTCTGCGCCACGCCAAAGGCGAGTTCCGCGAAGATCCCGAATCCGACGCCCGTTTCCTCGAAAGCGCTATGCGGATGCTTCAAGCCGCCGGCTTCGAGCATTACGAAGTCTCAAACTATGCGCGCCCCGGCTTCGAGTCGGCCCACAACCGCGGCTACTGGGCCGGCCACGATTATCTCGGCATCGGCCCCAGCGCATTTTCCACGGTCGATCTGACACGATGGCAAAATGTCTGCGACTACCGCGCCTATTCCGACCGCGTTCTAATCGGCTCATCCGCCATCGCCTCGACCGAAATCCTTACGCCCGCGATGAAGCGCACCGAAAAGATCGCTCTCTCGCTCCGAACAGGAAACGGCATCCCATCCGATGAACTCAGCCAATGGCCGAACGAAAGCCGCGAGTTCGTCGATCTCGGCCTGCTGCGTGAGGCTGGCGGCAATTACGTTCTCACGCCTCGCGGAAAGCTTCTCGCTGATTCCGTCGCCGAAGCGTTCGTCTAACGCTAGCCGTCCCGCTGTGCGAAGCGTTGTCGCATTGCCGTGATTTTGGCAACAGGGAGTCGCAGGAATTCCACCACGTTCGGCATCAACCACGCGGGTTCGTCTTTGATTTGCTCCGTGCATCATCGACTTTGCCAAGAAAGGCAAACGCTATGGCGAAATTGCATTCTGATCCGATCACGGCAGAGGATTTGTCGACATATCTCGAGACCTCAGACTTCCAGCTAGAGTTAGATGTGCTGAACTCACTCGCTACGCGGTGCGCCCGCGCATCACATGGAGGGACTTACACTGACCCAGCAACACAGAAGGATCGGCAATACGATCTTCGCGCTGAGCTGATCCACGGCATTTGCACACTCAAGCTGGCTATAGAATGCAAAAACCTCAAAGCGAACTTTCCGTTGCTGATCAGTCGTGTCCCCAGAACAGTAATGGAGAGCTATCATGAAGTGATATTGGGAAGAAAAAATTCACTGCCGGTGCAGAGCGGTGACATATTCCGCGCTGATGGACAGATTTTTCGCTCTAGAGAACCGGTCGGGAAATCTGCAACTCAAGTTGGAAAACTTCCATCGGAGCGAAAACAGGAAGGTTCCCAAATTGTCAGTAGTGACTCTGAAACCTACGATAAGTGGTCTCAAGCGATTGCTTCGACGAATGAGCTGATCTCCCAATGCGGTCATTCGTCGCTCGGTGACGACACTGTGAATGCGGCGGTGGTTCAGCCCGTCCTGGTAGTCCCAGATCAAACGCTTTGGATCGTCGACTATTCAGCAGATGGCGTTATAACCAACACGCCTCGACAAACAGAGGAGTGCAGCTTGTTTTTGGGCAAAACCGTAGCGGCGGGACATATAAAATACAGGATCTCGCATCTATTGATTTTCACAAAATCGTCGTTCGAGCAATATCTAGGCAAGCTTCAGGACAATCGATCGGATGAATGGGAGAATCTCTTCCCTGACAATCACACCCTCGTGAATTATGAGTCGGGGAGGCCGTTAAGACCCCGATAGCTGAGAATATGCGCATGCGCCCGACGACGTGGGGCCGTAAAGGACCCTTCACACCGCCCCATACCGTCGGTTTCGTTGGCCGAAGTCTTCGACGGCGTCGAAGAGGTCTTTCTTGGTGAAATCGGGCCAGAGTTTGGGGGTGACGTGCATCTCGGTGTAGGAAAGTTGCCAGAGGAGGAAATTGGAAAGGCGCATCTCGCCGGAGGTGCGGATGAAGAGATCGGGGTCGGGGTAATAGCGGGTGTAGAGATGTTTGCTGAACATGTCGACGTCGATCATGGCGCGATCGATGTGACCGGAATCGATCTGGCGACACGACTCAATCGTTTCGGCGAATGCGGTCACTCGGGAAGCGGAGGCTCGCCGTTCTTCTTTGCACGCTTCGGAGGTTGCTCTCGGATGAACGACCAGGAAACCTCGGCAATCTGGCCGTTGTCGTACTCAATCTTGAAGTGAGTCCGGAACTTTCTCGGGACGCTCACCCGAACTGGGAGTGCCTGCGGTGAAATCTTGTTCGCCTTTCTGATCGCCTTGTGTCCCTCCAAAAAGGAAAGACCGTCGTCAAATTCTACGTCGAACGCATCTTCCCAGTCCAGGTAGCGCGCGTGTTTCACCGGCGAATAGGCGGCGGTGCCAAACGGTTTTTTGATTGCGCTCGTGGTTTTCACGTGGGGGCGAATCACTCCACCGCGCCATATCGCCGGTTCCGCTTTCCGAAGTCTTCGACGGCGTCGAAGAGATCTTTCTTGGTGAAATCGGGCCAGAGCTTGGAGGTGACGTACATCTCAGTGTAGGAAAGTTGCCAGAGGAGAAAATTGGAGAGGCGCATCTCGCCGGAGGTGCGGATGAGGAGGTCGGGGTCGGGGTAATAGCGGGTGTAGAGATGCTTGCTGAACATGTCGACGTCGATCATGGCGCGATCGATGTGGCCGGAATCGATCTGGCGGAGCAGGCTCTTGATGCCGTCGATGATCTCAAGGCGGCCGCCGTAGCTGAGGGCTAGGATCAGAGTGAGACCGTTATTGCCGGAGGTGCGCTCGATGGAGTCGTGCAGTTGTTTCTGGCAACTGGCGGGCAAATCGGTCAAGCGTCCGATGGCCTGGAGCCGGACATTTTTCTCGAGCAGCTCGGGCGTTTTTTCTTTCAGGAATTTCTCGAGCAACCGCATCAAGGCGTAAACCTCGGTCTTGGGCCGCTGCCAGTTCTCGGCGGAGAAGGCGTAGAGGGTGAGGAACTCGACCTTCAAATCGCCGCAGGCCTCGACACACGCCTTCACGGAATCGGCGCCTTTTTCGTGGCCCTTGATCCGGGGCAGCCCGCGGTTTTTCGCCCAGCGGCCGTTCCCGTCCATGATGATCGCGATGTGGCGCGGGATCAATTTCGGGGCGGCGGCCATAATAAATCAGAGAATAATCGTTTCGTTTCGCGTAGGGCCGACGCTGACGATGCGCAGCGGCGCGCCGGTCAGCTCGGCAATGGCGCGGACGTAACTTCGCGCGGTGGCAGGCAGATCGGAGAGCCGCTTGGCGGACCCGGTCGGTTTTTTCCAACCAGGGAAATCCCGATAGATCGGCTCGCAATTTTCCAACTGCGCCGCATCGCAGGGCGGAACTTCGAGACGCTTTCCGTTCAATCGGTACGCCACGCAAACCCTGATGGTCTCGACGCCATCCAAGCCATCGAGATTCGTCACGGCGAGTTCGTCGATGCCATTGATCATGGTGGCGTAGCGGGTCGCCACCGCGTCGAACCAGCCGCAGCGCCGGGCCCGGCCGGTGGTGGCGCCAAACTCGCGCCCCATCTCGTGCAGCTTGTGCGCGAGGCCGGCATCCTCCGTCGGCAACGCCCCCTCGCCCACGCGCGTTGTGTAGGCTTTCATCACGCCAAGGACCAAATCCATCCGATGCGGCGGAACGCCGGAGCCGGTGCAGGCGCCGCCCGCCGTGGTGTTCGAGGAGGTGACATACGGATAGGTGCCGTGATCGATATCGAGAAAGGTTCCCTGAGCGCCTTCAAAGAGCACCTCTTTCCCGCGCCGCAACGCGTGATGCAGATAAAAAACCGTGTTCGTGACAAACGGACGCAGCTTCCGGCCCGCTTCCAAATATTGGTCGTTCACCTCGCGGAAATTGATCGGCTTCGCACCGAGCGCCTGGAGGATACTGTTATTCTCGCGCACCTTGGCCTGCAGTTTCTTCGAGAACAAAACCGGCTGGATCAAATCCGACATCCGCAAGCCGGTGCGCGCGGCCTTGTCGCCGTAGGCTGGCCCGATGCCGCGCTTGGTCGTCCCGATTTTCGCGTGGCCTTTGCGCAATTCACGCTGTTCATCGAGCACGCGGTGATACGGCAGCACAAGGTGCGCGCAGTCGCTGATGAGCAAATTCTTCCCGATGTGCACGCCGAGCTTTCGCAGGCCCTCGATCTCAGCCACCAGCGCGACGGGATCGATCACCACACCGTTGCCGATGACGCACCTCTTCCCGCGCCGCAAAATGCCGGACGGGATCAGGTGGAGAATGTATTTCGTGCCGCGGTGAATGACGGTATGCCCGGCGTTGTTCCCGCCCTGGCTGCGGACGACGATGTCCGCCTTAGCGGTGAGAACGTCGATGATCTTCCCCTTCCCCTCATCGCCCCACTGCGCGCCGATCAAAATTGTGTTCGCCATGAAAAAAGAAAGGACAACAAATTGTCCCGACGCATCCGGCTCGGACACATTCGGGACTGCGCAAAATGATAGGATGCGCCGGGGTCGCTGCAAGCGGATTCCGATCTTCTGCCGCTCGTGCTCCTGATCATGATCATAATCCTTTCTGTCGGCCCTGCCGCTCACAAGATCAGGAGCAAGATCATGATCATGAGCAGGAGGAAGAAAGAAAAGAATTGTCACCGCGGCCGAGCACCCTACGCTCGGGCCATGCGCACAATACTCCTGATTATCCTGATCCTGTTGTTGATCGGGGCGTTTCCAGGCTGGGGCTACAGTTCGGGATGGGGCTACTACCCGTTTGGCGGAATCGGGCTGGTGCTCCTGATCGTGCTGATCCTGGCGTTGATGGGAAAACTTTAGCTGCCAAGGAGCGGCGATTTCCAAATCGCCGACCAACAAAAACGGCGGTTTGTAAACCGCCGCTCCTTGATTTCTGCAATCCGCGCGCTCCGGCTCTACCGGCTGGTTAACGCTTGCTTGAGCGCTGCGGAAGATTCGGACGTGCTGCGCTTGCGCGGGGAAAAACTCCGCCCGCTATCGAACTTATACGCCCAATCGTGGGTGAAGGTGTTCATCGCCACCTTGTAATTCCCCCCGCCGCCGGAGAGACGCCGATGGGAATTGATGAACTGGGTCGGGTCGTAGTAATTGCTGAAACTCTTCTGGAATTTCGAGCGGCTCATGCCGATCTCGAGGTTCTTCCGGATTTCGAAATGGAGGTGCGCATCGTACTGACCGTGCGCGGTGCCCATCGTGCCGATCAGCTGGCCACGCGCGACCTTCTGGCCGCGGCCCACCGTCATGGTGTGCAGGTGCCCGTAGAGCGCGTCGATGTATTTCACCATGCCGCCTTCGCGATAGGCATGCCGGACGATGATCACGTTCCCCCAGCCGCGCCGCACGTCGCGCGCGAAGACCACGATGCCATCGCCAATGCTGTAAATTGGATCTTTAAGGTCGGTGTCGCCGCCGCCGACGCCGTCCCAATCCTCGCCCACGTGGCCACCGGGGCGGAAGCCGCGGGCTTTGTAATAATTTTCCGCATCCGGTTTGCCCACCGGGAAATCAAAACCATCGGCGATCCTGGTGAGGCCGGTTTCCAGCGTGCCGCTCACCGCCGGCATGATCTGGACCGGATCCTTCTGGGTAAGAACGGAGACTGGCTCCGCCTTGATATTGGTTGTTTTCGCGACCGTGATCGGGCCTTCAGCCGGAGGACGCGGCGTTTCAACTTTGGCGGTCGAAGCTTCGGGTTTGGCTGGGCCCGTCTTGGCGAGCGCCTTTGCCGGCGCCTTGTCGATCTTGTCGGTCGATGGCTCGGCTTTTACTGCATCTGATTTCGCTACCTTCTTGGGCGCTTCTTCCTTGGCCGAAGTTGTCTTTTCAGTCTTTGCGACCGCGGAATCTGTTTTGGCCGCCTTATCTTTTGCCGCCTCGGGTTTCTCAACCTTCGCCGCGGCCTTTTCAGTCTTAGCCGTTTCTGTCTTCGCCACGGCCTTGGTCGCTGATTCTTCCTTGGCCGGAGCCGGCTTCTCTTCTTTGGCGGGAGGCGCTTTCTCTTCTTTCTGAGTTTTCGCCGCGGCAACGGTCGCCGGCTTATCTTTTGCCGGCTGTTTCTCCGTTTTCGCGGTGACGGTTTCAACCTTCACCGAATCGGTCTTGGCGGCCGCGCTCTTACTCGCCGGCTCATCCTTGGCCGGGGCCGGCTTCTCCGTTTTAGCGGTCGGCGCCTCGATCTTTACGGAAGCGGTTTTCGCTGCGGCGTCGCTGGCCGGTTTCTCTTTCACGACCGCAGGTTTCTCCGTTTTCTCTTTCACCGGCTCCGGTTTCGCGGTTTCGGTCTTAACGACGGTCTTGGTGGCCGGTTCTTCCTTCACGGGGGCCGCCTTTTCCGCCTTCACCGTCACCGGCTCGGGCTTGGCGGGTTGGGTTTTCGCCGCCGCGGGCGGCGCAGGTTTTTCCTTCTCTTTCACCGCCGCAACCTTCTCCGTCTTTTCCTTCTCTTTCGCCGGCTCAGCTTTTGCGGTCTCGGTTTTGGCCGGCTTGGTGGCGGATGCGGCTGGTTCTTCCTTGGCCAGCGGGGCCTTCTCGCCTTTTACAGTCGCCGGAGCTTTCTCTTTCGCGGGAGCTTTCTCTGTCTTCGCCGGGGCCGGATCGGTCTTCGGAGATTTCGCCTTCGTCGCCTCCGCGGTCGTTGCGGCGGGCTTCTCGGCCACCTTTAAATCTGCTTCCGTCACCGGTTCGGCACGGCGCACCACTTCCTTGGGCGGCGTTGTCTTGGGCGCTTTCGCTTCGGCGACAGGCTCTTTAGAGGCCGGCGGATTTACCGCTACGGCTTTCAATTGGCGGGGAACGAAGATCTCCTGGGCGAAGGATTGCCCGATCAAAACGAGCGAGCAAAATAGGGACGCTAAAGCCGTTCGCAACATGAGAGCGCCCTTTGTAGAACACCTGGGGAGCCCCTGGCAAGCGTCTTATTCTGAATTTTGCGGGAACTTATTGGGGCTGGGCCATCCCCACCCGGACCACCGACAGCGGAAAACGGAGCCGCAATTCGTTCTCGAGAAAGATCTCCACGTGATGCATCCCGAACTGCTGAAACTGCACCCCGCCAAAGTAATGCACATTCGTGGCGTGCCCTTCCATCTCCTTGAGCTCGAACTCCACTTCCGCCTGCGCGAGCACCTGTTGCTCGTCCACCCCGACGATCCGCGATTTCTGCCGGAAGGTGCCCGAGCCGCTGCACCAGCGCGACCAGATGCAAAGCTTGAAGTAATTG
>DASQLH010000217.1:0-8238 GCA_035630155.1 Chthoniobacterales bacterium | reverse complement strand
GAGAAGAGGTATGTCAGCAAAAAAAAGCCTGGTGGAGTTGCGACAGCCTTCCGCTTCGAGGCTCCACTGACGGCGGATGCGCGGATGCAGGATTTGCTCCAGCGCGCGTTTCTTTTCCGCGTCGGCGAACACTATGGTGCGGACCACCTCCCGGTTCAAGTCCCCGGTGGCAGAATAAGCTGACGGGCCAAATTCCTTCTCAATGAGGGCCCTGACCTCCGGATCCTTGTCCCCCAGCTCCCTGGCCGCCCCGTCCGCATCGAAAAACGTCGCCTCCGGCGCGAGCTTCCGCAGGCATTCGCAGAAGCTTGTTTTCCCCGTGGAAATCCCGCCCGTAATTCCGATGACCGGCATGCGCTAGATATGAACACCTCTCGCTCCACTGTCGCAACGCCGAACACTCAGGCCGGCGTTATTTAGCCAGCCTCATCATAGGGCAGGCGGTTCGGATCTACCCCGACGTAATCCGGCTCGGGATCGCGGACGAAACGAACGGCTTCGATATCCACCTGCCCATTCAACAGCGCCTTGCCCACGCGGTGCATGCCATCCATGACCCGGCCATCGGATGACAAGATGATGGGAAAGCTCAGGTCTGCTTCCTGAATGAAGCGGGCATGCTCAACGACGGCACGGCACGTCGCCTCGCTGGCTCCGCCGCCAAACCAGTAGGCGTCGTCGAGCTCGAAGATCGCCGCCAGCTCGATGCGAAAGCGCGGCAAATCCTTGGTCAGCGCCACCAAGCGATCAACGTCCCAGGCCCGGAGCCCCCGCTCGGAGGGACGAAAATGGTACTGCTTTCTCATCCTTTACGATGGGTCTTAGTTGAGCAGGAATCGAGGCCGCTTTCGTGCCGGAACATAGGGCTTTGCCCTGTGCGCCCAGCGGAGATGTTCTCCGCTGCATTCGGTTCAGCGGGTTGAAAACCCGCTGGGCGCACAGACTGGAAGTTGGAAGTCTATGTTCCCGCGCCGATGACCAAAGAAAACGCAATCATCTCAGCGCCATAGTTCCGATCGCGTAAAAGAAAAGAAAAGCGGCCCGCGATTACCACGGGCCGCTCTCTTAATTTGATGCTTAACGAGGGCTTAAGCGATTACTTGCCTGTGTTGACGTACTGGATGCAATCACCCTGGTTTTTGAAGGTGCTGGCGTCTCCGCGAGTGGCCGTCATCCAACCGCCGTTCTTGCACTGGTCGGCAGTCGCCGGCGTATTGCACGGGGCTCCGCCGTTGCCCGCGATGATCGTGATGCCGACGGAGGCGAGACGCTCGCCATTCGGGCCGGCGCCTTTTTCCACGGCGTAAAGCTCGTAGTTGTAGGTCGCGTCCACCAGCGGCCGAGGTCCGCCGGGATAGTCGCCGAAGGTGATGTTCTGTGAGTTTTGCGCAATGTTGTTGGTGCCGGCGAGCGCCGCCGCGGTGCCCTCGACTCCCGCTCCGTTGGCGGTGCCGTTATTGCCATACGAGTTGTCGTTCCAATGGGTCAGAGGATTCACTGTCGTGTATTGAATGCAGCCCGTCGGATCGCCATCCGCGGAGAGATAGAAATCGTAGGTCGTCAACGGATCGACTCCGTCGACGTCGGAGTTGATCGAGAATTCGTAATTCCAGGCGCCGCGCGGGAGTGCGCCGACCGGGAAGGTGTAAACACCTTGCACGTTGGTGGTCGAACCGTCGATCCGGCTTTTGCCGCGCAGAGCGAGCTGGATGCCATTGCTGGTGTCGGCTGTCCATCCAGTGTTGGGATTTCCACTGCCGAAGATGGCCGTGATATTCTGGTTATAGACGACGGCGCCCCACGCGGAAAGCGTGACGGCCGAGATCAGGGTGAGAGCGAGGAGTTTTCTTTTCATTAAGTAATTTCTATTTTGTTTATGTTTTGCTGAGAACCTGCCGACCTGATGCGCTCGGGGAAAACGGCATCACGACGGGGGCAGGGGCGATGGTTGTCGTCCCTGCGCTTCGCAATAGCAAGCTTTTTTAATAATTTCTGCGCTGAGTAGAGCAATGGGGTTGCTCGGCAAACAGCGAGGCACGGCTGGGGAAGATAAACTTCGCGGTTGCGAGTCTATCCTGCAGAGCTTGCGTTGCCCGTCATGCTCTTGATCATGATCCTGCTCATGATCTTTTCTGGCGGCCCAGGATCTCGAAAAAGATCAGGAGCACGATCAAGATCAGGAGCAAGAAGGGGGAGCCCTACGTCTTTTGCCGGTTCCGCACCATCGTCATCAGCCGCACTTTCAAGGCGTCGGATGACTTGGCCGGCCGCAGGCTGAGCGCAAACGCTTCATGCATCGTGTAGCACTCGGCGATGTAATCTTCTGCCTTTTGCCCAAAATCTTTTCGGGCCGCCTCAAACGCTTCCGTTTCTTCCGGTTCCAACGCTCCAATCACGTAGAGACGCGCCTGATTCTGGAATTCGTCAAAGCTCATCTCTCAGTTCTTTCAGGCCGTCGTAGATTTTTTTTAGCCCCAATTCGAGCCGCGTCTTCACCGTGCCTAACGGTGTATTCGTTTTTGCCGCGATTTCGCGCTGACTCATCCCGCGAAAAAATGCGAGATTTATGGCTTGCTGCTGGGCCACCGGCAGAGTGTCGATGACCCGGCGCACCAAAACCCGGGTGTCGCTGAACGTGATCTCTTCCTCGGTGGCGTTGTGCACCCAGGCGTCGGGCTGCTGCTCGGTCTCGGTTTGGAGGCGTTCCCCGGCCCGGGCGTAAGCCTGCTTTTTCCGCAATCCGTCGATGGCCCGGCGGCGGGCCAGGGTGACCATCCAGCCGAGCGGCTTGCCTTTCTGGGCCGAGAAATTCTTCGCCTGGTTCCAGATCTCCATGAAGATCTCCTGCAACAAATCGTCAGCCTCAGCCTCGTTGTGGATAACGCGCAGGATCAGCGCCTTGAGGATGCCGTTGTAGCGGTCGTACAACAGCGAGAGCGCTTCCGGATCCTCCGCCTGGATCGCGTGCATCAGCTCGAGGTCGGTCGGAGCGCCCGGCTCCAGCGCCGGGGCCGCGGCGGGCAGGCGAACGGCGGGCGCTTCGTCGGGAACGCCTGTGGTTGAGGAAAAATCTATGGCCATTGGTCTGCTCAGGCGCCTTTGCGCTTCGCCACCCACTCTTTTATGTGCGTCTCGAGGACGCTCATCGGCAACGAGCCGTTCTTGAGCACTTCGTCATGGAAAGCGCGGAGGTCCATTTTTTGTCCCAATTCTTTCTCCGCGTAAGCCCGCAGCTCCTGGATTTTCAATTGCCCGATCTTGTAACCCAGCGCCTGCGATGGCCAGACAATGTAGCGGTCCACCTCCACCTCGATGTCGTGCGGCGGCGTGCCGGAATTGTCCTGGAAATATTTAATCGCCTGCTCGCGGGTCCAATCCATCGAATGCAAACCGGTGTCCACCACCAGCCGGATCGCGCGCAGCATCTCGTCGGCAAGATGGCCGAAATTCTGGTAGGGATCCTTGAAGAACCCCATCTCGTAGCCGAGAAATTCCGCATAGAGCCCCCACCCTTCGCCGAAAGCGGTGTAATGGCCATGCTTCCGGAACTCGGGCAGGTCTTCCATCTCCTGGGCGATGGCTAGTTGGAAATGATGTCCCGGCACAGCTTCATGCAGGGTGAGCGTCTCGATGCCCCATTTTGGGCGACTCGGGAGATCGTAGGTGTTCAGGAAGAAATAACCGGGGCGCCCCGCTTTCAATGAACCGGCTTCGTAGTAGCCCCCCGCCTGCGATTTTTCCGCGTAAGCGGGGACGGCTTTGATTCCGTAAGGCAGCCGCGGAAGGATGCTGAAAAACTCCACCAGCTTGGGGTCGACCTGCTTGGCGAAGTCGCGATAATGGGCGAGCAAACTTTCCGCGTCCGTGTAGTAAAACTTCGGATCGGTCAGCAGAAATTTCATGAAAGCGTGGAAGTCGCCCTTGAAGCCGGTGCCGGTGATCACTTTGTCCATCTCGCCGCGGATGCGTTTTACCTCGCCCAACCCGATCTGGTGGATTTGCGCCGGCGTCAGGTCGGTCGTCGTCTGTTGCCGCGTGGTGAAGGCGTACATTTTCTCGCCATTCGGCAGCTTGTTCGCGCCGATCGTCGGGCGCGCGCCGGGGAGATACTTCGCGACCAGGAAATCGTGAAGCTTTTGAAAAGCCGGCCCGACCTTTTTCGTGTAGGCCTCGGTCGCTGCCTGACGCAGCCTGGTCTGGTCCGCGGCGGGAACGAGCGCCGACATTTCTTTTAATGGCGTCAGCACCGGACTGGCCGCCGGGTCCTTAATGATTTGGTTTAAGACCTGTTGAGGTACGTCGCGCAACGTGACTTGTGGCGGCGTCACTTTTTGTTCGAGGCCTTTTTCCAGGAGCGCAATGGTCTGATCGATCAGAGCCGGGACGCCATTCAAGCGCGCCACGAGATCTTCGTAATCCTTCGTCGTCCGGAACGTCGTCGAGGTGATGACCTGCGCGACGTTCTGCTGGACGCCGCCCATTTGGTTGACCTGCAAAAGATGAAAGGGAAACTGGTGGCCCTCGACCGAGAACTCGGCATTCCGCCGGTAAAGATCGTAGGTGATCACATCTTTCTCGGGGAGCTTCGCGCGATCGATCGATTTGATCAGCTCGAGGTCGAGCTTGTCGGTTTCTTTCCGGCGCGCGATTGCCTCGAGAGACATGTCGGTCCACCGATCGTTCTGGCCCGGATAACCGATGGCGGTGGCGAACTCCGGCGATTCCTTCACGGTGTATTCCCAGGAAATCTCGAGTAGCCGGCGGAGCCGCTCTGCGTCGTTGCGCGCTTCCTTGTTCGCCATCAGCTCTTTGCCGCGCGCCGTAAACTCTTCCGATGGGATCGCGCCCAAAGTCACACCGGCGAGTCCTAAAGCGCAAAGCGCAACAGCGATCCGTGTCATGAAGAAGGGAGATTTAGTGGCAACTGCCCGCGGCGTCCAACGGATTTGCTATTGAGGAGCGGCGGTTTCCAAGCCGCCGTAGCGCTTGCACAGCGCTCCTTATTATTCTCTGTACAGCTTCATTTTACGCAGACGATTCTATTGCTCTTGACCCGGCGGATGAACGCGCGCTAGCGTCGCGCTGGGAATTTTTTCCGGAGAAAACTGATCATGCGCTTATTTGTTTTTGCGAGTGTGCTCTTCGTCGCCGCGGCCCTCGTCCGCGCCCAGGATGCGGCTTCCACTCCTTTCCGCCAGCGCACGCCCGCCGCCTCCGCTGAAGAAACTCCCACTCCCACCGCGAAACCGAAGGCGAGTCCCACCCCGACGGCAAAGCCCTCTCCGAGCGCGACGATCCGGCCGCTCGCATCCGCCACCCCCGAACCGTTGGAGCTAGCCTCGCCGAGTCCGATGAGCACCGAGACGTTGTCGTTGATGCCGTCGCCTATCGAGACGGCTACGCCGATCACCATCGCGTCGCCCATTCCGACGGCGCCGCCCGTCGCCACTCCCGCGGCCACGTTGAAGCCTCTCGCGTCCCCCACGATAAGACCGGCCGCCACGGCAATGCCCACGGCGAGACCTGGAGTAACCGCATTTCCAACCGTTCGGCCAATCGGGACTGCTCCGCCCAGACCGGACGCAAGCGCGTTTGCGACCTCCACGCCGCGACCCATGGCAACGGCCCCGGCAGTAGCGTCCTCTCCAACTCCGAAGGCCACCCCGAGTCCCACCCCGAAACCTTCGCCTAGTCCAACGCCAACTCCCAAACCGTCGCCCACTCCAACCCCGAAGCCGACTCCGAGTCCAACTCCCAAACCTTCGCCGACTCCAACCCCGAAACCGTCACCAAGCCCGACACCGAGACCCAGCCCGACGCCTACTCCCGAACCATCGCCAACACCGGAATCATCGCCGACTGCGGCTGAATCTCTCTCCACCGGCGATGACGCCGTCGTCGCAAAGATAAAAGAACTCGAGTCGCGCTTTGAGAGTGCGCTCCTCACTCACGACACTTCGATAATTGAGAAGATCGTGGCCGATGATTTCCTCGGCACATCATCGAGCGGCAAAACAGGCGACAAGGCTACCTTGCTGGCCGACGCGAAACGAGACACCAACACTTATACAACCGCTGTTTCCAGCGACATGGTCGTGCGGGTCTTGGCGCCGAATGTCGCCGTGGTCACCGGCATCGCCCGGGAAACCGGCAAGACGAAGGCGGGCAAAGCGTTCTCGAACGCCTATCGCTTCACCGACACCTGGGTGGAACGCAATGGCGAATGGCAGTGCGTCGCCGCGCACGCCATGGCGCTGCCCAAGAAGTAGGGCGCTGCGACGCTTCTTCTGTAGCCGTCGCCCTGTGGGCGACGCAAGACCGGCGTCGTCGACCCTGAGCCGCCCACAGGGCGGCTGCTACAGGCCGGAGGCGCTCACCTCATGCCCATGCTCTTGATCTTACTCCTGATCTTTCCTTGAGCGCCCATCCGTTCCAGAAGGATCATGAGCATGATCAGGATCAAGAGCAGGAATAGAGATCGTGGCCTGAGGGAGGCCTCTCCAATTCCCACAGCTTGCGACTACAGATTGCGCCCCGCCCATTGTTGCGCCACCTGTTAGCCGCATGGCGAACGCGACGCACGATCCAGCCGTTGACGCACTTTGGTACAAAGATGCGGTCATCTACGAGCTGCATGTCAAAACCTTTCACGACAGTGACGGCGACGGCATTGGCGACTTCCGCGGGCTGATCGAAAAACTCGATTATCTCCAGGAGCTCGGCGTCACCGCGCTCTGGCTCCTGCCGTTTTACCCGTCCCCCATGCGCGATGATGGCTACGACATCGCCGATTATTACGACGTCAATCCGAACTTCGGCACTCTCGATGATTTCCGCGCGTTCCTCGCCGCGGCACACGAGCGCGGCCTGCGCGTCATCACCGAGCTGGTCATCAATCACACCTCCGACCAAAACCCATGGTTCCAAAAATCCCGCAGGGCCGCGCCCGGTTCGCGCGAGCGCGAGATGTATGTCTGGAGCGATACGCCGGAGAAATACAAGGACGCGCGCATCATCTTCAAGGACTTCGAGACCTCGAACTGGTCGTGGGACCCGGTCGGGAAAGCGTATTACTGGCACCGCTTTTATTCGCATCAGCCTGACCTGAATTTCGACAATCCGGAAGTGCACGATGCCGTCGAGAAGGTGCTCGATTTTTGGCTGAGCATGGGCGTGGACGGGCTGCGGCTCGATGCTGTTCCGTATCTCTACGAACGCGAAGGAACCATCTGCGAAAACCTGCGCGAGACGCACGAATACCTTGTGAAGTTGCGCGCCCACGTCGATGCGAAATTCAGCGGCCGCATGTTGCTCGCGGAAGCGAACCAATGGCCAGAGGACGCTGTCGCCTATTTCGGCAAAGGCGACGAGTCGCACATGAACTTCCACTTCCCGCTCATGCCGCGGATGTTCATGTCCCTCCAGATGGAGGACCGTTTTCCGATCATCGACATTCTCGACCAGACACCGCCGATTCCGGAGAATTGCCAGTGGGCGATGTTCCTCCGCAACCACGACGAGCTGACTCTCGAGATGGTGACCGACGAGGAACGCGATTACATGTGGCGCGTTTACGCGAACGATCCCACGGCGCGCATCAATCTCGGCATTCGCCGCCGCCTCGCGCCGCTCCTCGCGAACAGCCGTCGCAAAATCGAGCTGCTCAAGATCCTCCTTTTCTCGATGCCGGGCACGCCGGTCCTCTATTACGGCGACGAGATCGGGATGGGCGACAATTTCTATCTCGGCGATCGCAACGGCTGCCGCACGCCGATGCAATGGAGCCCGGACCGCAACGCCGGTTTCTCCAAGGCAAACCCGCAGCAGCTTTATCTGCCGATTACGATCGACCCCGAGTATCACTACGAAGCGATCAACGTCGAGAACCAGCAGAAGAATCTCTCGTCGCTGCTCTGGTGGACGCGCCGCGTCATTGCCATGCGAAAAAACTTCCGCGCCTTCTCCCGCGGCTCGCTCGAATTTCTCTTCCCGGAAAACAACAAGGTGCTCGCGTTTCTCCGGCGGCATGAGGAGGAGACGATCCTGGTCGTGGTGAATCTTTCGCGCTTCTCGCAGGCGGCGGAGATCGACCTTTCGCGCTTCGCCGGCTGCGCGCTCATGGAAGTTTTCAGCCAGAATTATTTTCCGCCGATCAAGAAATCGCCCTATGTCATCACGCTCGGCCCGCATTCACACTACTGGTTTGTGCTTCGCTCGGAGACGGCGGCTTCCGTCGCC
>DASQLH010000216.1:0-7401 GCA_035630155.1 Chthoniobacterales bacterium | reverse complement strand
TATGGCTGGCCATCGCGCGCGGGCTGCACCGATTGGATGATCCGGCTTGTTTTCCCCGCTGGGCGTTTCGCATCGTGGACCGGCGCAGCGCCGACTGGATCAGGCAGCGCAGCCTCGCGCGCCGACGCGAAACAGCGACCGTCAACGCGGCGGATGAGCTTGCGCCCGCCCCTGCGATAGCCGTTGAACCTCCCGACCAGATCATCAGGCTGCGCTTGGCAATTTCCCGACTGACTCGGGATCAGCGCGAACTGCTCCACCTGTATTACGACCTTGAGCGCAGTGTCGGCGAAATCGCAGAAGTGCTCGCGATCCCGACCGGGACCGTGAAGTCCCGCCTTTTTTCCGTCCGTGAAAACCTAAAACAACAACTCGAAAGGGCACCAGCATGAATGACATCGACCAAAAAATCCAAAGCGCGCTCCGGCGCACCTCAGCCCCTGACGGTCTGACCGACGAACCCAACCTCGCCGAGGAAGCGCTGATTGCATTCCGTGGAAGGCATCAATGGCTGTCGATGATGGCGCTGATCGTCAGCTTTGCCCTCTTTGGCGTCGCGGTCTGGGCCGGCTGGCGTTTCTACGGAGCCGAGACCGTGCGCGCGCAGTTGTTGTGGGGCGCGCTGGCCATGTGGGCCATGCTCTCCATCGGCTTCCTGAAGATCTGGTTTTGGGTTGAGATGCAAACGAACCGCGTGCTCCGGGAAATAAAACGTGTGGAGCTGCTGCTGGTGATCCGTCCCCCCACAACCTGATTGCGGCCAGGACGACCGGCGTTCCAGGTTGGCGAGGCGCGAACGGGTGAGCACTGCCGCTCTGGTGGGCGCGAGGACAATCCCGAGGAAACCGGGCCCCGTTAGGCCTGCACTCAGGGCCAATATTCCGTTTGCCTTTGACTACCCTCTAGAGCATCTTCCCCGTCCGCTGCGGCCCTCCCAAAGCGAGTATTTTACCTATGGCGACACCGACAGAATTAATTCCAGAGCTGCTCGAAGCAGGGGTCCACTTTGGCCATCAAACCAAGCGTTGGAACCCGAAGATGAAGCCGTTCATTTTCGAGAAGCGAAACCAGATTTACATCATCAATCTCGATGAGACCGCGCGGCAGCTCCATCGCGCCACGGAGTTTCTCCAGGAAGTGACCCGGCGCGGCGGCAAGATTTTGTTCGTCGGCTGCAAGAAGCAGGCGCAGGAAGCGGTCAAGGAAGCGGCCACGGCTTGCGGGCAATTTTACGTCAACCAGCGCTGGCTGGGCGGCACGCTGACGAACCTCGCCACCATCCGAAAGAGCATTGGCCGGTTGAAATACATCGAGCAGATCGAGGAGTCGCCTGATTTCAAAAAGATGGGCAAGCAGGAACTCGCGGCGCTCAATCGTGAGGCGGCGAAGCTGCGGCGCAATCTCGATGGAATTTTGGAAATGTCGGCCTTGCCGGACGCGATGGTTGTCATCGACACGACGCGCGAAGCGAACGCCGTGCTGGAAGCGCGGCGTCTCGGGATTCCGACCGTGGCCATTGTCGACACGAACGCGGACCCGGAAATCATCGACTATCCGATCGCGGGCAATGATGACGCCATCCGCGCGATCCGGGTGATGTTGCAGAAGCTTGTCGACGCCATCGTCTCAGCCACCGGAGAAGCCCGTGTGCGCGAGCAGGTGGAGATGGCGGGCGTTTCCGCCTAGGACGCGCCTTCGGGCGCGAAACGTCCAACGTCCAACGCTCAACATTCAACGTTCAATTTTGGTCATGGCAGAAATCGATCCTCAACTCGTCAAGCAACTGCGGGAGAAAACCAACGCCGGCATCATGGATTGCAAGCGCGCGCTGGCGGAGGCCGGCGGCGATCTGGAGAAGGCCGAGGCGGCGTTGCGGACCAAAGGCATCGCCAGCGCCGGCAAGAAGGCGTCTCGCGCGACGAAAGAAGGCATCGTCGCGTCCTACATTCACTTGCAGGGCAAAGTCGGGGTTCTCGTCGAGGTAAATTGTGAAACCGATTTCGTGGCGAAGAATGAAAATTTCCGCGAGTTCGTGAAGGACATCACCCTGCACATTGCGGCGGCCCATCCGCTTTACGTCAGTCGCGAGGAAGTGCCGGCGAAGCTGGTGGAATCTGAGCGCGCGATTTATGAAGCGCAGGTGAAAGGGAAGCCGGAAAACGTCATTTCCAAGATCGTCGAGGGGAAGCTGGACAAATTTTACAGCACCGTTTGCCTCGTGGAGCAGGGCTTCATCAAGAACCCAGATCAAACCGTGAAGGAACTGGTCGCGGCGAAAATTGCCGAGCTGGGGGAGAACATCGTGATCCGGCGTTTCACGCGGTATCTGGTGGGTGAGCCGCTCAGCGCGGAGGTAGCGCCGCCTGTGCAGGAAGAAGAGCAAGCGGCGTAGACGTTCGGAGGGACGTGCTTCTGCACGTCCCATTTTTTCCATCCGGGCCCAAGTGGACGTGCGGAAGCACGTCCCTCCGAAACAAAAATACGCGCAGGAGCACGTGCGTCTGCGTTTCATCTTTGTGCGCGTTTTCAGTCGAAAGTGCGCGGGGTGCTGAGGATTTTTCCCGGCCCTTCAAACATCAAACGAAGGAGTAATTATTTATGAGCATGGATTCACTGAAGGATTTGTATATCGACGAGCTGAAGGACCTTTATAACGCCGAGAACCAACTGCTGAAGGCGCTGCCGAAAATGGCGAGAAAGGCGTCGGCGCCGGAATTGAAGCGCGCGTTCCAGGACCACCTGGTGCAGACGGAGGGGCACGTAAATCGTCTCGAGAAAATTTTCAAAGGACTGGGCGAAAAGCCGACCGGCAAGACGTGCAAGGCCATGAAGGGGCTCGTCGAAGAAGGCAAGGAGATTATCGAAGAAGATGGGGACGATTCCGTCCTCGATGCCGCGCTGATCGGTGCCGCGCAGCGCGTCGAGCATTATGAAATCGCCGGGTACGGAGTGGTCCGCACTTTTGCGTCGTTGCTGGGCGAAAACAGCGCGGTCGATCTTCTCCAGCGAACATTGAATGAAGAGGGCGAAACCGACAAGAAGCTGACCGCGCTGGCGGAAACGATCATCAATGTTGAGGCGAGCGAAGCCGAAGAGGACGAAAAGCCGAAGAGCAAGGCGAAGAAGAAGTCTCGCAACGGCCGTTAACCGGCACCCACGTTAAATGTTGATCGCCACCACAGTCCGCGTGACTGCGGTGGCGATTTCGTTTCCAGGTGGATCGGGCGCTCCGTCGCGCGATGTTTAGAGTCGCGACTTCGTAACCATTTTGTTCATCGCGCGCGGAGCGTACGATCCACCTCGCGAAATCGCGGTGAGCCGATAGATTAAATAGAGCGCGATGGGATTAGCCGAATACAAGAAGAAGCGGAATTTCGGGGTGACGGCGGAGCCGGCGGGCAAGCCGTTGCCGAAACTGGTGAAAGGCGCCTGCCGGTTCGTTATTCAAAAACATGATGCGAGCCGATTGCATTACGATTTTCGACTCGAGATGGATGGGGTGCTCAAATCCTGGGCGGTGCCGAAAGGATTGCCGTGGGAGAAAGGCGAGAAGCACCTGGCGGTGGAGGTGGAGGATCATCCGGTCGAATACGCCGATTTTGAGGGGATCATTCCGCAGGGGCAGTACGGCGGCGGGACCGTGATGGTGTGGGACCGCGGCAATTACCATGTGTATGGCGAGGAGCCGTTGAAAGCGCTGCGGGCCGGCCGGCTGCATTTGGTCATGGATGGCGAGAAGGCCAAAGGCGAATGGTCGTTGATCCGGACGCGGATGGACGGGAACAAGTCGCAGTGGCTGTTGCTGAAGAGTGGAACGAGCACACGCCCGATTTCAAAGAAACGGGACGATCAATCGGTCAAGACCGAGCGAACGATGGCGCAGATCGCCGCGCAGAAAGACGCGGAGTGGCAATCGAATCGTGAGGAGAAAGAGCCTGGTTTGAAATCGCGGGTAAAGGCGGCACTTAAAAAAAAAGACGATCAAGCGGGAAAAAGTAAGCCGAAGAAAAGCGGACGGCGCAGCGCGCCGTCCCTACCAGAAAAAGAGCTAGCCAAGCTGCCGGCGGGCAAGGCGCGCTTCATCGATCCGATGAAACCAAGGTTGCTCGAGAAGCCGCCGACAGCGGGGGATTGGATGTACGAGCTGAAGTTCGATGGGATTCGGCTCATCGCGGTGAAGAACGGCGACAAGGTCAATTTGATCTCGCGAAATAAGAACGAGCTTGCGGGCAGATTTGCCGACGCCGCCGCTGATGTGGCGACGCTGCCGGTCGATGATTGTGTGATCGACGGTGAAGTGGTGGCGTTGGACGAAAAGGGCGGTTCGTCGTTTCAGCTTTTGCAGGCGCACGAAATGGAAGGCCGCCGGGCGCCGATCTACTACTACGTGTTCGATCTGCTCCAGGCGGCGGGGAAGAGTCTGATCGGCCTGCCGGTGGAGCGCCGCAAGGAGTTGCTCGCCTTGCTTTGCCAGGATGCGGGCGGCTCGATCCGATTCTCAGGGGAAATCGGAGGAGACCCGGAGGCGCTGCTGCGAGAAGTGAAAAGGCTGGGGCTGGAGGGAGTTATCGGCAAACAGCGCGGCTCGCTTTACGAACCCGGCCAGCGCAGTGGCGCGTGGATAAAGCTCAAGTGCGTGAACGAGCAGGAATTTGTCATCGGTGGTTTTACGCCACCGCAGGGGGCGCGAAAACATTTCGGGGCGTTGCTGGTCGGCTATTACGAGAAGAACCGGCTGCTCTTTGCGGGGAAGGTGGGAACTGGCTTCAACACCAAGCTGCTGGCTTCGCTGCACAAGCAATTGAAGGCGGAAAAACGGAATGATTGTCCGTTCGCGGATTTGCCCTCGAAACAGGGCGCCCAATGGGTGCAGGGAATCACTCCCGGGATGATGCGGCGGATCGAATGGGTGAACCCGGTTTTCGTTTGCCAGGTGAAGTTCGCCGAATGGACCCGGGACGGAAAGCTGCGGCAGCCGGTATTTATCGGACTGAGGGAGGACAAGAAGGCGAAGGAGGTCGTGCGCGAATCAGCGAAATGATTGCACTTGTCGAGCGTCGGCCCACTCCTGATATTCCGGCATGAAAGTGAACGTCGTTGTGACTCCGAAGGCCGCGGTGCTCGATCCTCAAGGCGCGGCGGTGCGCGACGCGATGCAGCATCTCGGAATGCCTGAAGTCCGCTCGGTCCGCATCGGGAAATTTCTCGAGATCGAGATCGACGATAAAGCGGAAAACATGGAAACGCGGCTGCACGATCTTTGCCGCGACTTGCTTTCGAATCCAGTGATCGAAGACTACGAAGTGCAGAGCCCAAAATGAAATTTGCGGTCATCCAGTTTCCCGGGTCGAATTGCGACCAGGATTGCCTGACGTCGCTCAACGGCATCGCCGGACTGCGCGCTGAGTATGTCTGGCACAAGGAGACGTCGCTCGATGGGTTCGACGCGATCGTGCTCCCAGGCGGATTCTCGTATGGCGATTACCTGCGTTGCGGCGCCATCGCGCGGTTTTCGCCGATTATGCCCAGCGTGGTGAAAGAGGCGCGGAGTGGGAAACTGGTCATTGGCACCTGCAACGGCTTTCAGGTTCTCTGCGAGATAGGGCTGCTGCCGGGCGCTTTGGTGCGGAACCGGTCGTTGCATTTCGTTTGTGAGTTAGTCACAACGCGCGTCGAGGTAGCGGATTCAGCTTTTACCCATGGATGCCCGCAAGGATCGCTTCTGAAATTGCCGATCGCGCACGGAGAAGGTTGTTATTTCGCGGATGAAGCGACGCTGCAAGAATTGAACGAGCGCCGGCAAGTGGTTCTGCGCTACGCGACCTCCGACGGGCGTGTGGATGCTTCGGCCAATCCAAATGGGTCGCTGGAGAACATCGCGGGCATCTGCAACCGGGAAGGCAACGTCTTCGGGCTGATGCCGCACCCGGACCGCGCCTGCGAACCGCGGCTCGGCAGCGCGGATGGCCTCAAGATTTTTCAATCGATGATGCAGACGATTGAGGCGCGGCGGGAGCGGGCGGCGTAACGGAAGTCGCTCAGCGTCGAATGAAGAAACAAGGAGCGGCGGTTTGAAACCGCCGAACCAAAAAATGGGCGATTTCAAATCGCCCCTCCTTGGCAGCGCGGAGCGCTGAACGGCAAATGAGCTTATTCTTAACTGGTACAGATACCGGCGTCGGGAAGACACACACGGCCGTGCAGCTTCTGCGCGCGGGCCGCGCGGCGGGGCTGCGCTGCGCCGGCATGAAGCCGATTTGCTGCGGCGATCGTGATGACGCGCAGCAGTTGCTGGGGGCGAGCAGCGAAGGGCTCACCATCGATGAGCTAAACCCGGTCTGGCTAAAGACGCCGGCGGCGCCGTTCTCGGCTTCGCTCATCGAACAGGTCGAGATCGACGAAAAGCAACTAATCGAGAAACTGCATGCGCTCGAAGAACGCTTCGATTGCGTAGTCGTCGAAGGCGTGGGCGGATGGCTCGTCCCAATCCGGCGGGACTTTTTCGTTGCTGACCTCGCGGCGTTGATGAATTTGCCGGTCCTGGTCGTGGCGATGAATCGGCTCGGCTGCCTTAATCACACTATCCTCACCGTGCGCAGCGTGGTCGCGCACGGATTGGTCTGCGCGGGCGTCGTTTTGAACTCACTGGAAGGCGTCAGCGACATCGCTTCGGCCACGAACGCCGACATTTTGCGGCAGATCCTGAACGTTCCGATTGTCTCATCGCTGCCCGAAGAGGCGGCCGGTTTGAGCCCGGAATGGCGCGAAATCACAGGTTTTCCCGCGCCGCCCGTAATCCCCTGATTTCCGCGCGAAATTTACACAAGTGTATCGCAAAGATACACATTTTTTGCCGGTCGGAAGCCCTTCCCTAGGAGAGATTTGCTGGGCATATCCATTGCTCGAATCAGGACGAACAAACCTAATCCTATGTTGCTACAAAAAACTCTGCACATGAATCAGTCCCTCGACGAGTGCAAATCACGGCTCGCGAGCATTCAATCGTATCGGCGGCAATTCGTTATGGTGACCAAAGCCACTGTCACCTCATCGAAGACCGTCGATTTCAGTTTCCGCGGACCGCTCGGCTTTGAAGCCCGCACGGTTCTGTTGTCGGTGGAGAGTGATTCGCCCGATCAATTGGCCTTTGAATCGACCGGCGGAAACCTTGATGTGATGGGATTAGCGGAGTTCACCGAGATCCGGCCGAATTGCACGGAGGTGACCCTGGCCCTGCATTACGAGATCAAGAACAAGCTCTTCGCGTGGCTTGATCGCCGCTTTCATTTTGTGGATGCATTCGTGACCTCGGAGTTGCGGAGCATTCGCGCACATTTCGAAGGGATCGCAGCGCCCGTCGTGGAGCGCACGCCGATGCTTTCGATGTTCGAGACAGCAACG
>DASQLH010000215.1:0-19190 GCA_035630155.1 Chthoniobacterales bacterium | reverse complement strand
CTTGAACGCAAAATTTCCTTCCCGCGGATCTGGCAAACGGTCGAGCAGGTCATGAACCGGCACAGCAACGTTGCGCACCCCGATCTCGATGCAATATTGCGGGCCGATCAATGGGCCAGGGTAGAGGCAGGGAAGCTGGCCGCGGCTTAAAAAATACTCATGCTCTGGCATATTCTGCGCGTCATTTTCATCCTCCTCGAGGTCATCATCCTCTTTAATTTGCTCATCGTCGTGCATGAGCTGGGGCATTTCCTGGCCGCCCGCTGGCGCGGACTTTACATCGAGGGATTCGGCGTCTGGTTCGGGAAACCGATTTGGAAGAAGACCATCAATGGCGTCCAGTATTCGTTAGGCTCGCTCCCTTTCGGCGGGTTCGTGAAATTGCCGCAGCTCGCGCCGATGGACGTGATTGAAGGCAAGGCCGACCTCGACCGCGCGACGCTGCCGAAGATTTCCGCGCTTGATAAGATCATCGTCGCCATTGCCGGTCCGCTTTTCAGCCTGCTCCTGGCGTTGTTCTTCGCCTGCGTCGTCTGGTTCGTCGGGCATCCGGTAAACGAATCGGACCTGACGACAGTGATCGGGTACGTGCATCAGGATTCGCCCGCGGCCAAGGCCGGGTTGCAGCCGGGCGATAAAATCCTCGACGTCGATGGCCGGCCGGTTTCGCGGTTTTTCGGGATGAACAACAGTGTCGTTTGGAATGTGGTCCGCAGCGAAGGCCCGACGATTCCATTTAAGATCGAGCGTGGCGGCAAGATTATGACGGTCGAGGTCGTGCCGCACATCGCGGAGACGAGCGGTTGGCGTCGGAAGAGCACGCGACAGGTCATGATTCAGCCGGCGGTGACGCCGGTAATTGAAGGACTCGAGAAAGATTCACCGGCGGAGAAGGCAGGACTGAAGCCGGGCGACGTCATCACCGGTGTGAATGGCCAGCCCATCTTCAATGCGCTCTCTCTGGTCGATCAGATCGAGAAAGATCCGAATGCCGAGCTGACTGTCGATGTCCGCCGGGGCGGCGAACAATTGCAGCTCAAGATGCGGCCCACGTTGATCGAGTCCGAAGGAGTCACCAAGCCGCGGATTGGCATTTATTGGGACGGGGGCGGGCGATTATCGCTCTCGCACCCGGATCCGGTCGAGCAGGTATATCACAGCATCACGAGCACGCTCCAGACACTCGGCGCGGTGGCGTCGCCCAGCTCGGACGTAAAGCTCCAGCACATGAGCGGCCCGATCATGATCGTGCGGATTTATTATATGCTCTTCGAGAGCGACAACGGCTGGAAGCTGGCGCTTTGGTTCAGCGTCATCCTCAACGTCAACCTGGCGATCCTGAACATGCTGCCAATTCCCGTGCTCGATGGCGGCCACATCGTTCTGGCCATCATTGAAAGTGTGCGGAGAAAACCGGTAAACATGCGGATCCTGGAATGGGTCCAAACCGCCTGCGCGACGCTGATCATTGGCTACATGCTCTACATCACCTTTTTCGATATCGGCGATTTGTTTGGCAAGGACAGCGGCCAGAGATCCTCCCGGAAGCAAACCCCTGCTGCGGAGACTTCCCCCGCGCCATAGCGCGATAATTCCAAGACTGCGAGCTTCGCCTCCTTGCTATCCCGAGGGTTGATCAACATCCGCGGTGAAGTTAATTTTGGAGAGAAAATGAATGCCAAGGAACTTCGAGAGCTATACGCAGCCGCGCCGTTTCAACCCTTCGAAATCGTCCTCACGAATGGTGCGCGCGTGCAGGTGAACTATCCTGAGTTCATGTCTTTCTCGCAAGACTACCGAACCGTTCATGTGCACGAAAGGGATGGAACGACGCGGCATTTGGATATCAAATTGATCACCGAACTAAGCGAACCGAAAAACGGCGCTCGCCCAGGCAAGCGCAAGCGGTGAACTACTGCGACGATCCGTATCGTTACCAGCGCCGCGCCACCCGCGAGGTGATGGTGGGCCGCGTCGGAATCGGGGGCGCGAATCCCATTCGGGTCCAGTCGATGATCACCTGCGACACAATGGATACGGAGGCGTCCATCGCGCAGACGATCGAGCTGGCGGAAGCGGGTTGCGAGATCGTCCGGATCACCGCGCCGACGGTGAAGGACTCGGCGAATTTGCAAAATATTGTGCGCGGCCTGCGCGAGCGCGGCTGTGATGCGCCGATCGTCGCCGACATTCATTTTAAACCCGAAGCGGCGATGGAAGCAGCGAAGTGGGTGGAGAAGGTCAGGATCAATCCCGGCAATTACGCGGACTCGAAGAAGTTCAAGATTCTCGAATACACCGACGAGCAGTATGCCGCGGAGCTGGAACGAATCCGCGAGCGGTTCTCGCCGCTGGTCAAATTATGCAAAGAACTTGGCCGGGCGATGCGGATCGGGACGAACCATGGTTCGCTTTCGGACCGCATCATGAACCGGTATGGCGATACGCCGCTCGGGATGGTGGAGAGCGCGCTCGAGTTCGCACGCATCGCACGAGATCTCGATTATCACGCTTTCGTTTTTTCGATGAAGTCGAGCAACCCGAAGGTGATGATCAACGCCTATCGGCTGCTCGTGGCCCGACTGCGCGAGGAGGGAGAGGATTGGAATTATCCCATCCACCTCGGAGTAACCGAAGCAGGCGAAGGGGAAGACGCGCGGATCAAGAGCGCGATCGGCATCGGCTCGCTCTTGCGTGACGGAATTGGCGACACGATCCGCGTTTCGCTCACGGAAGACAGCATTCACGAAATCCCGGTGGCGCGGGCGCTGATCGAAACCGGAAACCGGATTGCGGAAACCGGAAAGGGGGATGTTGGACCAGCGCGTCTTTCCTTCGATCCGTTTTCGTTTCTGCGCCGGGCTACGCAAACCATTGAACGCGGCGGGGTGAAGGTGGGTGGAGAGGAATTGATCCGCGTCGTCGTCCGCCAGGCAAACTTCGACAAGGTCGCGCACAAGCTCGATCGAATGGGGGATTATCAGCCGGAGATTGTTTATGAGACGGCTGGTATCGTGGAAGTCGATCCGCGCGATACGGCCGCGACGGCGCAGTTGAATGAGTCGGAAGCGCCCCAATTCGTCACGGTGCGCGACGATGTGCCGATGCCGGTGATCACGGCGTTTCGTCTGCTGGCCTCCAGGATTTCGCCGCATCATCCGATTCTGCTGAAAGATGTTTTGGGAAACCGGAAACCGGAAACCGGAAACCGGAAAGGTGAAAAAGCAGACTTTCTTGCGACTCTTCTGACCGCCGCGACGAATATCGGTTCGCTGCTTTGCGACGGAATCGGCGATGCAGTCTTGATTCAGGGAGAAGAAGCGCCGGGGCAGGCGTTGCGCTTGAGTTACAATATTCTGCAGGCTGCCGGCTCGCGCATTTTCAAAACGGATTACGTCGCGTGCCCCTCGTGCGGGCGCACGCTCTTCAATCTCCAGACCACGACCGCGCGCATCAAAGCGGCGACCCTGCATCTGAAGGGTGTGAAGATCGCGATCATGGGCTGCATTGTGAATGGCCCGGGAGAAATGGCGGACGCGGATTTCGGATACGTGGGCGGCGCGCCGGGAAAGGTGAATCTTTACGTCGGCAAAACGGCGGTGAAGTTCAATATCCCGGAAGCTGACGCCGTCGAGCGGCTGCAGGATCTCATCCGCGAGCATGGGAAATGGGTCGACCCGGTCGGCGCCACGCCTGCCCTCGTTTAGCGGCCTGTTCTCCAAGGTTCGCCCCAGTTTTTCCGGGTTGCCGATTACGCGCCCGCGCGGTAGCAGTGGGAACATCAGTGCGCTGCTGACTCTTCATCATGAAAATCTTTCTCACTACGATCTCACTCTCCTGCTGCCTGGTTCTCGGGGCCTGTTCGCGTTCGGACGACGCAGCCAGCGTTAAACCGACTCCGACGCCGAATCCGAATCTGCAAAAAGACGCTGAGCGCCTCCAGCAGGCCACGGCGAACGTAGCGAAGGAAAGAGAGAAAGCAGCGCAGCAGGCTTCTCCTACCCCCACGGCGGCCCAGCCGTAGCCTTCAGAGCGTCCGAGCGATAGAGTTTCACCGGCCAACACTTTGTATGAAAATGGGTGTTGCTGCGCGCGTCGCCATTGACTGAAAAAGATCGCATTCGCTTGAGTCTCGCTCGCAGACCCATTCGCATCGTCGCCCCGCAGTTCCGCGCTTGACGGCAAGCTTCCTCTCAGGCACGGAAGGGACGCTGCCGCCATTGCCGGGTGCCTCGGCAATTGCGCAATTTGTGATTTCCGTTCAATCCTGCGGAGGCTAACGGCCCGGCGAGTGCGATCTTGTTACCAAGAAGTCTTACCTTTCGTAACGAACTTTCTTGACCTTTTTTCCGCCGCCGAACAAAAAGGTGGCCTCCACCTCAAACCCATCAAAATCCTATGAAAAGAAAAATCGTTTACCGATCCGCCTTCTTTGAACCGCGGGTGATCATCAGTTTTCTGCTCGTCGTCGGCGGGATTGTTCTCGCCCTTGTCGCGACAGGCATCTGGCCGGCGACAACGGCGAAGGCCCAAACTGCGCAGCAAACTCAAACTCCGGCGCGGCCTCCGTTGCTCACGCCGGAGGAAGCGCAGAAAATGGCGGCCGGCATCCAACAGCTCGTGAACCAGTCGACCGATGGTCTCGTGCAGAAGCAGCGCCCGAATGGAGCGGTTTCGATAGATCTGCAGGGACGCTTTCAGAACGTGATGCTGGCAAAAAAGGAAGCGGACGGGACGGTTGCCCAAGCATGCGTTGATAACGTCGAAACCGCGGCAGCTTTCCTTGAGATCGATCCGGAACTGGTCGGCGCTAAACCCCGAACCGCGCCGCTGCCGGGCAAATTAGAAGTTCGCTAAGCCTGGAACCGGGAAATTTCCATGAATAAACAAGCTTTTCGCTCACTGATTCCGGTTCTGGTTGCGCTGGCGCTCGGCGTTTCCTCAGCATCTGGCGCGGCCACGATCACAATTTTCAATAATGACCCCGCCGGCTTTGGCTTTAACGATACGACACCGGTCGCGCCGGTCGGAGGCAATGCGGGGACGACTTTGGGTCAGCAGCGCCTCATCGCCTTCCAGGCCGCGGCCGACAAATGGGGTGCGACGATCGACAGCACTGTCACCATAGTCATTCAGGCGCAATGGTCGAACGCGCAGACATGCACTCCTACCTCGGCTGTCCTCGGCTCCGCCGGCGCGACCTTTATCGATCGTGATGAACCGGAGTACCCATTCGCCGGCACTTGGTATTCGATTGCACTCGCGAACAAGCTCCGTGGTATCGATATCGTATCGCCGTCCCCCCACATTAACGCGACTTTCAATGCCAGACTCGGTCAGGCGGGTTGTTTGGATGGCACGTTTTTCTATCTTGGCCTGGACAACAATCACGGTAGCAACATCGACCTGGTGACGGTGCTCCAGCATGAGTTTGGGCATGGCCTTGGATTCCAGACCTTCACGAGCAATAGCACCGGTGCCCAAAACTCCGGGTTTCCGTCAATTTATGACCGGTTCCTGGTTAACAATAACGACGGCAAGAGTTGGCTGAATATGACCAACGGGGAGCGGCAGGCTTCCGCCATTAGCGCGCATAAACTGGCTTGGAATGGGCCGCAGGTTCAGAACGACGTGCCGAGCGTCCTCGCCTTCGGCATTCCGATCCTGAAAATTAACTCTCCGGCCGTAATTGCGGGTAATTACGATGCCGGAACTGCCGCCTACGGGCCGCCGCTTACCGCCGGAGGTGTGACGGCCGATTTCTTGTTGGCGGACGATGGGACAGCTCCTACCGCCGATGGTTGCGAAGCATTTCCCGCAGGGTTTTTCAATGGGAAAATCGCGGTCATTGATCGCGGATTGTGCAGCTTCAAGACGAAGACGCTCAATGCGCAGAACGCCGGAGCAGTCGGCGTAGTAATCGTTAACAATGTGGCGGGCAGCCCAGCGCCCGGCCTCGGAGAAGACGGCACAATCATGACCACGATCGCGATTCCCACCGTTTCGTTGACACAGTCGGACGGTCAACTGATCAAGGCTCAACTGGCCGGAACCGTTAACGGTACCATGCAACTTGATACGAGCGTGCGCGCCGGGGCGGACCAATTCGGCAAAGCGCTCATGAATTCTCCTAATCCGGTCGTGGGCGGCTCGTCGGTTTCCCATTGGGACCCGATCGCGTTCCCGAATCAATTGATGGAGCCGTCGATTAACGGCGACCTGACTCACGAAATAACGCCTCCGAACGACTTAACGTTTTCGGAAATGAGGGATATCGGCTGGGTGGCGCAGTCATTGCCCAATAGCATAGCGAAGACGACCGGCGACAATCAGGATGCGACGCTGAACCAGCCGTTTCTTATCCCCTTTACCGTAACGGTGAGTCCTCCCGTAAGCGGCATTACTGTCACCTGGACAGTCAATCCCAGTGGGACCGGGGCTGGCGCTATCTTCTCCAGCACCAACAGCAGATTCGCTGTGTCCACCACGAATGCCGGGGGTGTGGCGGTGGCGCCAACTCTCACGGCCAATGGGACGCCTGGATTCTATTCCATGAATGCGACGGCTCCGGGCGCGGGTACTACCACTTTTAACCTGCAAAACGCTCCCGTCCCGGTGGCTGGTTCTGCCTGTATAACTGACACCACCCAGGCCGATTTCCAAGGCGGCGTGACGAATAATACCGACGTGAACGCCAGCCCTGGTAACGTTATTTTGCTTGCCCCCTTGACCGACCAGCAAAATCAAACGCTCAGCACCAGCGGAAACGGCATCAGTGATGTCTCCTGGTTGGGCCAGACGTTTGTGCCGGCCCTCACCGGCCAGTTGACCAGAGCCGACATAAGTCTGTTCTGTGCTGCTTGCACTGGCACGACTCCGACAGTCACGATTTCAGTTCGGGCAACGGACATGAGCGGGCTGCCAACGGGGGCCGACCTGGCCTCGGTAACGTTTCCAACGAGCACCAGTGGCGCGAGCGCTTATTTCACCGCGAATTTTGCCACTCCTGTCGCGGTAACAGCGGGAACGAAGTATGCCCTCGTTATTCGCAACGCGACCAACCCATCGCCAGGGACAAACGCTGTTACTCGAAGTGCCACCGACGTCTATGCGCCCGGGCAGCGGGTCGCTTCCGTAAATAGCGGCGGCACCTGGACCACGCCGCTCGTAAGCGGACAAACTACTGACATCGGCTTCATTACCTATATCAGTGCCACTGCCACCTCGGGCGATTTCATTTCGTCACTGAAGGATTCGAATCCTCCTGTGGCGGGACTCACCCTTTGGTCCACGATGAGTTGGAACGCGACCGTGCCCGCTAACAACACGTTGCAGTTCCAGGTTGCGGCCAGTAACAGCTCCGCTGGCCCATTTAACTTCGTCGGACCTGATAATACTGCCGCCACTTTCTTTACCACGAGTCCGGCTAATATCAGCCAGTTCAGTGGCAACCGGTATTTGAAGTATAAAGCCTACCTTGCTACGACCAATGGCATGACCCCCGTCCTAAGTGACGTAACTGTTTGCTTCAACAACCCTGGACTTACCATCAATGACGTTGCGGTCGCGGAAGGTAACAGCGGATCGGCGAACGCAGTCTTCACCGTTACGCTCGCACCGGCGAGCACGCAGACGGTCATGGTTAGCTATGCCACTGGCAATGGCACAGCCACGGCCCCGTTCGACTATACGTCAGTGAACGGGACGTTAATTTTTGCTCCCGGTGAAACCACCAAGACGATCAGCGTTCCGGTAAACGGCGACACGGAGGTTGAGGGTGACGAGACGTTCTTCGTCAATCTGTCGAACGCCAGCAACGCGGCCATTACCGACAACCAGGGCCAAGGCACGATCACCAATGACGACGTTGCGCCGGCCCCAACGCCGACGCCAACGCCGACCCCAACGCCGACTCCGGCTCCGACTCCAACGCCGACTCCGACCCCAACGCCGACTCCGACTCCGACGCCGGCCTCACAGACCATCAATCTGTCGACCCGCATGCGTGTCGGCCTCGGGGATAATAACGCCGGCATCGGTGGATTCATCATCACCGGAAGCGCTCCGAAACACGTGATCATCCGGGCCATCGGGCCGTCGCTTACGAAGTTCGGGTTCGACGTATCCGAAGTGCTGCCGGATCCCACCCTCGAGGTGCATGGCCCAGGAATGTTCGGAACCATTACGAACAACAACTGGAGAGATTCACAGGAAGCGCAGATCAAAGCCGACGGGTTGCCGCCGACAAACGATCTGGAAGCCGCCATCGACGCGACCCTGCCCCCGGGCGCTTACACGGCTATCGTGCGCGGTAACGGTGGTGGGCAAGGCATTGCCTTGTTCGAAGTTTACGACCTCGACGCTGCGGCCGCCTCGCGGCTCGCGAACCTCAGCACGAGGGCTCACGTGGGCATCGGCAGCAACGTAGTGATCGCCGGGTTTGTCCTGGGTAACAACGAGGGTGACGACCGCATCGTTGTCCGAGGCCTTGGACCAAGCCTTACCGCGCTCGGCGTCACGAACACGCTGCAGAATCCGACCCTGGAGCTCCGGGATCAGAATGGCGTGCTCCTGGTGACGAATGACGACTGGCAGGATGATCCGGCCCAGGCGGCCGAGCTTACCGCGGCGGGTCTTGCGCCATCCGAGGACGAGGAATCGGCCATCGCGGCGACCCTGCCTCCAGGGCTCTACACTACGATCCTGTCAGGTCTGAACAACACCACGGGCGTAGGACTCGTGGAAGTCTACGATCGCGGACCGTAGTCCGTTACATCAGATAGGAATCAAGAACAGCTCCAGCGGATTTCCGCTGGAGCTGTTTGCTTTTATGGGCGCAACGCGCCGCAACGCGCCGCGGCCGGGCAACCGCCTTGCTGATTGAACGCCGCAACGTGAGCGGTGGCTTTGTTAATTGCCGAAGCTTCGTTAATGCTATAGGGCTGAATTGCTCACCCGAATTCACGACCGAAGAGAGGCACAATGAAAAAAAATGCGATGACATTAGTGATGGCAGGCCTTCTCGCCCTCGGGGCCTGTTCGCGTTCGGACGACGCAGCCAGCGTTAAACCGACTCCGACGCCGAATCCGAATCTGCAGAAAGATGCGGAGCGGCTCCAGCAGGCCACGGCGAACGTAGCCAAAGAAAGAGAGAAAGCGGCCCAGGCATCCGCGACCGCCAGCCCCTCTCCGTAGTCGTTAGGCTGCGCATTGTCACGAACGGCTTGCTCAGGCCTAACGAGCATTGGGCTGATAACTCAGCGCTGCGCCAGCGCCGCTGCAAGGCGAAATCTGGCCGCCGAGAACGCCGGATTGGAGTTCGTTACGAGGAGAAACTCCCATCGAGCATTACATTTCGGTCATATTACAACAAATTGATTGCCTTCGTTTTTACGGCCCGATAAAAACATCCCCACGCCATTTTCGGCGCCATTCACACCTCGTTAACTCTATGAAAAACTCCTGGTTTAGTCTCAATCGTTTTACGTCTCTGCGAGTCGCCGCTGCGGCCACCTTGCTGGCCGCCGGATGTGCCATCGCCATCGTTGGGACGCGAACGGATAGCAATGATAAAGCAAAAATGGTTCGCTCCGGCGGGAACCCCCATAAACTTTATAAACAGAATTTACTCAGCGTCACCCGCCCTGGCTCAATGGAAGGCGGACCCCAAGCCGCGGCCGCGGAAAAATACGCTCTCCGGGCCTATCCGGCTGACGCGATCCCTTTCGACTTAACAAGGAAGGCGATCCAATCGTGGAGCGCGTTCCAGATCGAATCCAACCGCGCCATGGACGCGAACGACACCTCGGCCGTTCTCAGTTGGAGTCTTTTTGGACCCAGCGTGGCGAATTTTCCTGCGATCACCACGTTCAGTGGCGCACCTTACGTTACTTCGGGTCGCGTTACTGATATCGCCCTGGATCCGGCTTGCAATACCACAACTTGCCGCGCCTTCGTGGCGGCGGCTGGCGGCGGGATTTGGCGGACCGACAACGTGCTTGATGCCTCACCAAGCTGGACATTTATCTCGGGGAGCTTCGTTACCAACGCCATTGGATTTCTCGGATATACCGGCGGCGCCCTTTATGCGGGAACGGGCGAGGCGCACGCTTCGGCCGATTCGGCGGCAGGTTTTGGCATTTATAAATCCACCGACGGAGGCGACACGTGGACGAAACTCGCCGCGAACACGACTGTGGCTGCCGGCGCGGGGGTCGATTGCACCGCGGTTGGTCTTGGGGGAGGAGTGCTCGCCTCGCCAGCTTATTCAGGGCCGGCTTTTGACGGCCGTTCGATCTCGGGAATCGTCGCCGATCCGGGCGATCCAAACACACTTTACGTCGGGTCGGCCCGCGGTGTCCGCGGCGTCAGCTCCACCAGCGGGGGTGGGGCGAGCTTCGCTCCCGGCATGCCGCCCTTTGGTTTGTGGAAGTCAACCGATGGGGGTGCGACTTTCACCTTGCTGAACGCTCAGGACGTTTGCCTTAATCCGGCCACACCTGCCAATGGGGGCATCATCGCGTCGAGCTTCGGTTCTACTCGCGGCGTCCATGCCCTTGCGCTCGACCCGTATTCGGCCGCCGTCGTTTACGCGGCGCCGTACCCGCAGAACAACGCTATTCCAATTAACACCAAAGGCGGTGTGTGGCGTTCCATCGATAGCGGCGGGACGTGGACGCAGATCAAACTTGCCCGCAACGCCACGCGCAGCACCGATCGAGGGTCCTTCGCTGTTACACCGATTGCCGGTGGATTCACGCGAATGTATGTCGGTATCGGAAATGATCTGACGACCGCGGCGAATGCTGCGCACGTCTACCGGACGGATGACGCCCTGACCGCAACGGACGCGAGCTTCATCGACCTGTCAGCCATGCAGGACGCGTCCCCGGCAGCGAATCAAACAACCAATTACTGCACGGCCCAATGCTGGTACGACAACACGGTCTATACTCCACCTGGGAAACCCGATGTCGTCTATGTGGGCGGCTCCTATGATTACAATCAGTACGGGGTGACCAACAACGGCCGCGCGTTCCTTCGGTCGACCAACGCCGGCGTCAGCTTTAACGATATAACCTGGGACGCTACAGACAGCGGCACGCCCCCGGGGACCTGCTGCCAGAACAATGCGATCGCACCGAATGGCATGCATCCCGACAGCCATGCTGTGATCGAGATTCCCGGCTCAGACAGGGCCGTTTTTGGCTCGGACGGCGGCGTCATGCTCTCGAGCGGAGTTTACGTCGATATTTCGAGCCAATGCGACAACTTGAGCCGAAATTTTGGCGCACCGCTACCGCCTTCTAACCTGGCGACCTGTAAGCAGTTGCTCGCCTCGGTTCCGAGTGTGCTCACCAGCCTCAACGTCGGCCTCTCCACGCTCCAGTTCCAAAGCGTGAGCGTCGCGGCCGACAACAATGCCAAGCTCGTCGGCGGCACGCAGGACAATGGCACGTTCCTGGCGAGCGGCTCTCCCTCGACGTGGACGCAAGTTTACTTCGGAGACGGCGGAAATAACGGCATCAGCGTCACTAATTCGAACCTTAGTTTCAACACCTTCACCGGTTCCAACCATGCCGCGAATTTCCGGAACGGTGATCCGAGCCAATCGGTCTTCATTAGTGGACCGATTGTGACGACGGAACCTGGGCTGTTCTATCCGCCTATCATTGCCGATCCGAGCACCTCCGCCGGCCAGACCATCTATCAAGGCTCAACGAGTGTTTGGCGCACCAAGGATTGGGGCGGACCTCAGGCCTTTTTGGAAGCGAATTGCAATGTGTTCGGAAGCGTCCCTGTGACCTGCGGTGACTTCGTCCGGATCGGGCCGGCAGGCGCCACCGTTCTGACGGCATCCAATGCCGATTACCGCGGCACCACCCGCGCCGGTGGTAACGTGGGGTACCTGGCTCGGACGCCGTCCGATACGGGAACCTTGTGGGCCGCGACCACCACGGGCCGCCTCTTTGTCTCGAAGAACGCGGATAACGCCGTCCCGAACCTGGTTACCTTTGTCCGTATCGACACGCTTGCGGCCAACAGCCCGGGCCGCTTTATCAGCTCGATCTTCGTCGATCGGGCGAATGCAAATCGCGCCTATGTTTCGTACTCTGGCTACAGCAGTATAACGCCCACCACGCCCGGACACATTTTCCGGGTGGATTTCAATCCGGCGGGCCCGAGCGCCACCTGGACGCTTCTTGACGGGGCTGGGCTCACAGCCTTTCCGGACTTCCCGGCGAACGCGGTCGTGACTATTCCCGGGGGCGACGTTTTTGCGGCCCACGATTACAACGTGTTGAGATTGCCGAATGGCTCTACCGACTGGGAAGTTTCCGGCACCGGTTTGCCGATGGTTGAAGTAGCGGGGCTCACCATCTCGCCCGATGGCCAGAAGCTCTATGCCGCCACCCACGGCCGCAGCGCTTTTGTCGCAACCATAGCAACGGCGCCAGGGCCTTCCATTACGACCCAAGCTTCGCCGAACATCACGCTCGGCGGCACGATTTACGATACGGCGACGCTTACGGGCGGAGCGGCACCTACGGGGTCGATCACGTTCACGCTCTACGGGCCGGATGACGCCACCTGCGCCGCGCCGGTGATCTTCACTTCACCAGTGGCAGTCAATGGGAACGGCAGCTACACCTCGGCCTCATTCACTCCGACATCGCCCGGCACCTACCGCTGGGTTGCGAGCTATAGCGGCGACAGTGGCAATGCCTCGGTAGTCACCTCCTGCAACGATCCGAACGAATCGGTCGTCGTCTCGCCGCAGCCGACCCCAACTCCGACGCCAACGCCGACCCCGACGCCAACCCCAACGCCGACGCCGACGCCGACCCCGACCCCGACGCCTACTCCCACGCCAACACCAACGCCGGCCTCACAGACCATCAATCTGTCCACCCGCATGCATGTGGCTCCGGGCGATAATAACGCTGGCATCGGTGGGTTCATCATCACGGGAAGCGTGCCGAAACATGTGATCATCCGCGCGATCGGGCCGTCGTTGACCCAGTTTGGGTTCGACACTTCCGAAGTGCTGGCCGATCCGACCTTGGAAGTTCATGGCCCCGGTGCGTTTGGAACCATCACAAACAACAACTGGAGAGATTCACAGGAAGCGCAGATCAAAGCCGACGGCTTGCCGCCGACAAATGATCTGGAAGCCGCCATCGACGCGACCCTGCCTCCGGGCGCTTACACCGCCATCGTGCGTGGTAACGGCACGGGCACCGGCATCGCGCTGTTCGAAGTTTACGACCTCGACGCCGCGGCCGCCTCGCGACTGGCCAACCTCAGCACCCGGGCCCACGTCGGCACCGGCAGCAACGTAGTGATCGCCGGGTTTGTGCTGGGTAACAACCAGGGTGACGACCGCATCGTTGTCCGCGGCCTCGGACCAAGCCTGAGCGCGTTCGGTGTCACGAACACGCTACAGAATCCGACCCTGGAGCTTCGCGATCAGAATGGCGTGCTCCTGGTGACGAATAACGACTGGCAGGATGATCCGGCCCAGGCGGCCGAGATTACCGCGGCCATGCTGGAGCCAACCGATACGAGGGAATCTGCAATTGCAGCGACCCTGCCGCCAGGACTCTACACGGCGATCCTGGCCGGGTTGAATAACACCCAGGGCGTCGGAATTGTGGAAGTCTACGATCGCGGACCGTAGTCGTAGAGCGCCTGTAACCAGTTCAGAAATCAGCGACAGCTCCAGCGGACTTCCGCTGGAGCTGTTTGCTTTTTCGGGAAGGCTTCGGGAGCGCTCGGCGGTGGCGGCGGCCAATTTGCCTCCGCATTCGCGCGTTCCGCGATGTTTGCTAAATTGCTTCCCGCATGAGGCGATTGATTCTCTACACAGCCCTGGCGAGTTTCGGTTGGATCGCAGCCGGGAGCGATGCCGCGCCGCCATCAGTCGCGCCGGGCTTTCTCGAGGGCCGCCTCAAGGTCCACGTTTCCGGGGGCGCCCGGCTGGCGGACGACACGGAGCCGAAGGTGGCCAGGATAAATTATGCGGACTATCCATTGGTGGTTCTGCGAAAAGAGAACCGGGAAGAGATCGCGCGGATTACCGCTGACGAGAACGGGCACTATCGTACTCCATTGCCGCCGGGTGATTACCTCCTCGAGCTAAAGATGCGCGTGCTTAAACGAGTCGAGACACAGCTTCGTCCGTTCACGGTGATTTCGCAGCAGCCGGTCCGCGTCGACATGGAGGTCGTTGCCGGACTCTCGGTGAGCGGTGCTCCGCACTGATTTGCCATTCGCGCCTAAGCGCCGACCGCCCGGACCCCTTCTGCTTGCGCATTGCCGTTTCGTAATTTTCAGAACAAAGATTCGCCCTCCAAGGCTTTCAGTTTCCGTTCAGCATCCGCGCACTCCGCCGAACCCGATTAATGGTTAGCGGTTCCCTCGCTCCGAAATACCCCAAAGGCAAAATCTCTATGAAAAAGTCCCGCGCTTCCAGATCGGCTTACACCAGCTTCCGCGTCTTCCTCGCTTTCACACTTTGCTTTGCCGGCCTCTCGCTGGCCGTCACTGCATTTGGCGCGTGGCCGGCCCTTACGGCCGCGACGTGGGTGGCGTCGCAAAAGCAGGCTGCCCTCGACGCGAAAGCCAACGCTCAAAACCGAAAGCGGGCTGCCGCTCTGAAGAATATCGCTGTGCGATCGAGCGCCGCGAAAAGCAGTGTTGGGGGCGCTGCTGCCCCCTCAAATCCCACCGCGCAAATGCCGATCGATCTCACCGGGCTGAGCACCGTTAAGCAGCATACCAACGCTCTCGGCCAGACCGTTTACGTGATCTCACCCTCAAAATTCGACATTTCTCCGCCGCTGTCCGAATTGGCCCAACTTTCCATTCCTGAGCCGCCCGCTCAGCAACTCAAGGAACCTCAATTGCCACCCTGGCGCATCCCTCGCTCGGATCGGCCCGATCCGGTGACGCAAGTTGTACCGCCGCCGAGAGATCTCGTGAGCCGCCCGGGCGCTCCGGCGGCGCCGGCGGCGGCCACCACCGGCTTCAATTTCGAGGGCGTCCCCGGAGCGAACAGTTTCCCGCCGGACACCAACGGCTCGGTCGGTAACAACCAGTACGTCGAGACAGTCAATACACGCTACCAGATTTGGTCCCTTGACCGCGGCACCAACACCGCCACGGCGGTTTTTGCTACCCCGCGCAATATCAACACGCTTTGGGCGATGTTCGGCGGGCACGCGTGCCAGACCCAGAATGCCGGCGATCCTATCGTGCTCTATGACAAGCTGGCCAACCGGTGGATGATTTCGCAGTTCACTTCCGCCGCGTCGGGCGGACTCTTCTATCAGTGCGTGGCAGTTTCCACGACGGCCGATGCCACGGGCACCTATGCTCGATACGCGTTTGCCGTGCCCGACGGCAACGGTGCAAACGGCGGCGACTTCGGCGACTATCCGCACTACGGCACCTGGACCGATGCCTACTACGTGATGGCGCACAACTTTGATAATGCGCCTAGCGGCTTTTCGTTTGTGGCCGCTCTATTTGGCGCCATGGATCGCACCAAGATGCTCGCGGGAGATCCCGCCGCGACCTGGCAGGTCATCCTCGATCCTCTTGAAGGCGGTCATATGCCGGCGGACCTGGATGGTTTCGCTCCGCCGCCGGGAGGCGCTCCGGGCATTTTCACTTCGTTACACGGAGACGGAATGTATCTCTATCGGATGAAAGTAGATTGGGCCACTCCAGCCAACACGACCCGCACGCTTCAAGCGATCATGCCCGTTGCCCCCAACAGCGCCGCCTGTGGCGGCGGTAATTGCATCCCCCAGCCCCAAAGCGCCTTCACCATAGACTCGCTGGCGGATCGTCTTATGTTCCGCCTGGCTTATCGAAATTTCATCGACCATGAATCCCTGGTCGTCTCTCATTCCGTAGATCCCGGCATCGCTGGAGTCGTCTCTGGCGTCCGCTGGTATGACTTCCGTATTTCCGGACAGCCCGACGCCGTCTGCTCCACCTACCCCTGCACCTATCAGCAGGGGACTGTAGCCGACGCGCCCAACGGCCGTTCCCGTTGGATGCCCTCGATCAGCATGGATGGCGCTGAGAACATCCTCGTCGGCTACAGCACCACCGGCACAATGGAAGCGACCGACGCCCACTCCATCCGCTACACCAGCCGGGCCAAGAGCGATCCTTTGGGGACGATGACCGGACCTGAAACCATCATCCATACCGGCACGCGAAATATAGTTAACGAACCCAACGTCTCGCCCGCGCGCTGGGGCGATTACACCAGCACGAGCATCGATCCCTTCGACGACTGCACCTTCTGGCATGCGAACGAGTATTATGCCGTCGGTGGCGTCGACAATTCGGACTGGCACACGAAAATCGCCTCCGCCAGCTTTCCTGCCGGCACTGGCGCCGGACAGTGCCAGCCCACGACCTGCACCACTCGCCCGACGGACGCGCCAATGGTTGGGATGGCCTCCGTTCCTGGTGATAACCAGATCCAGGTGACCTGGACTGGCATCACGCCGGCACCCGGCAGCTATGCCATCGAACGCGCCCTTGGCACTGTAGGCAGCGAAGGCCTTTATCAGCCGCTCTCATTTGTTCCCGGCGCCTCCACCAGCTTCATCGACACCACTGCCCAGGGCGGCATCACCTACACTTATCGTGTGATCGCGGCGACTGATGCGGCCGGTAAATGCCAGGCGCTGGTTCGCAGCGGCGGCGTCAGCGCCACCGCCACCGGCAATTGCATTTTGAAACCAACGTTCGCCGGGGCAACCAACGCCACCAGCCTCGACGGCCCCGTCTGCGGCGTCACGGTGAATTGGGCGCCCGGCACTTCGGGTTGCCCGCTCACCCCGGCCCTGAAGTACAACATTTACCGAGGCTCGGTTCCCGATTTTGTCCCAGCGGCGGGTAACCGGATTGCCAGCTGCCTTTCAGGCACCTCATATGTGGACACCGACGCCCTTCTGAGTGGCAATACCTATTATTACGTTGTGCGGGCGGAGGACAACAGCACCGGCAACAGTGGTCCATGTGACGGCAACGAAGAAGCTAACACCAACCGCGTCCCCGGCACTCCTTACGGTTCTGGGACCCAGGCCACGCCCGGCACCTGGACGGATGGCGGCGGTGACGATACCGGGTTCCTGCGTCTGAACCCTGCCGGAAGCGGGAATAGCGCGGATCCCGCCTGGCGAATCGTCAGGACCGCCGACGACGCAGGCGCCAACCACACTCCCGGGGGCGCGTTCGCCTACCGCAACGCCGGTCCGGTCCCGAACGCGATCTATTCGAGCAGCACATGCGCGGTAGCGGAAACGCCGGTCCTGACCGTGGGCGCGGCAACTCTGAATCTGACTTACTGGGAACGTCATCAGATGGAAGTGGGCTGGGACGGCGTCGCGGTTGAGTATTCGCGGAATGGCGGGGCTTGGACCGACCTGCCGGCGCCGAGCAACTTGCCGACAGATGGATGCATGGTTACGGACGTCATAACAGACTATGCGACTCTGGCTTGCACCGACAATCCACCGATCAACGCCTGCGGCTATCCAACGTCCAAGGCGGTGATCACCGGGCCGCGTATCCCGCCGGACCCTGCGCCCCTCGATTGCACCGCCTCGACGACTGGCGAGCTGACGGCTTATGGCCGTCGCTGTCATCGGATCACCGGCCTCACCGCGGGCGATACCATCCAGTTCCGCTGGCGGTTTGCTTCCGATCCTGGCTTGGAATTCAAGGGCTTCTATCTCGACGATATCGCAGTGACGAATATCCGTCTGCCGAACGCGTGCGCGCCGATGGGAATGCCGACGCCGACACCGACGCCGACCCCGAGTCCAACACCGACCCCGACTCCAACCCCAACACCGACGCCAACTCCAATAACGCCAACGCCCACGCCGGTTGCGACACCAACTCCGACACCGCCGGCTGCAACTCCAACCCCGACGCCGGCAATTAGTCCGACCCCGACGCCCACCGCAACGCCGACACCGACTCCCACATCGACGCCCCCGTCACAGGCCGTGAATCTCTCCACCCGCATGCGCGTGGCCCTGGGCGACAACGCCGGCATCGGCGGCTTCATCATCACGGGGAGTGTTCCCAAGCATGTGATCGTTCGCGCCATTGGCCCTTCGCTGACCACTTTTGGATTCCCAGCGTCTGAATTGCTGGCCGACCCGACGCTGGAGCTACAGGGACAGGGTTTGTCCGGCAGCATCACGAACAACAACTGGAAAGACACGCAGGAGGCGCAGATCAAAGCCTACAACCTGGCGCCGACGAACGATCTCGAATCCGCCATTGATGCGACTCTTTCCCCGGGAAATTACACCGCCATCGTCCGGGGCAACGGTCCTGGGACAGGCATCGCCCTGGTTGAAGTCTATGATGTCGAGGCCGGGGCCGCCTCGAAGCTGGCCAACCTCAGCACCCGCGCCTTCGTTCAGAGCGGCAGCAATGTGGTGATCGCGGGCTTCATTCTGGGCAGTAACCAGGGCGACGATCGCGTCGTCGTCCGCGGCCTCGGTCCCAGCCTCAGCGCGTTCGGCGTTCCGAATCCGCTCCAGGATCCGACGCTCGAGCTTCGCAACCAAAACGGCGCACTCCTTCGGGCGAATAACGATTGGACGGAAGACACTGTGCAAGCGGCCGAAATCACCGCTGCCGGATTGGCGCCTTCCAATATGAAGGAATCCGCCATCGCCGCGACACTCGCCCCGGGCCTTTACACCGCGATCCTGTCCGGGACGAACAACGGCACCGGCGTGGGACTTGTCGAAGTTTACGATCGCGGCGCGCCGTAATTGGGCGCATTCGCACCCTCATCCTAACTTTCTCACATTGGGAGAAGGATTCCTCTCCCTGTGGGAGAGGGTAGGGTGAGGACCGAGTTCCAAGGATAGACAAAAGTTAACAGCGGCACGGCGACAGAGCGCCGTGGCTACAGCGCGGTTTTTCGGGAGATTACTTGAGACAGGATTTACTGGTCTGCGGCGGAGGTTTGCCGGTCGAATCATCGCATTCCGCTATCGCAATGAAATTGCACCTGCTTGAAACCGGCCGCCTCCACCTCGACGTCAAACGGCCCGCATCTCCCGATTTTTTTCACCACCGCACTTCTTACCGTGTAACGTCCGGGAGACAACGGAACGCGAAACCGTCCCTCCTCA
>DASQLH010000214.1:0-2634 GCA_035630155.1 Chthoniobacterales bacterium | reverse complement strand
GTCAGGAGCTTCGCCGCTTCGAGCCCGCCAAAACCGGCGCCCACGATAACGACGTTCGGTGGCGGGGTGGGCGCGTTTTCCATCCGGCAATTTCCTATGTTGAAAGCGGTTGTCACGAGGCAAAACTGCGCCTATCTTCCGCGCCTTATGCCGAAACCGATTTCGCGCAGCAAAACTCGAAAAGCAGTCTCGAAGCGGTTCAAGATCACCGGGACGGGGAAAGTGATGCGCCAGCACGCCTCGCGGAGGCATTTGCTTTCGTCGAAGAGCGGCAAGCTCAAGCGCCACCTGTCGAAGTCCGCGGAAGTCGATAAGACCGATACCGCCCGGATCAAGCTGAACATGCCGTTCGCTTAGGCGGACATTGAGCGGCGGTTTACAAACCGCCGTATTTTTAGGTCGGCGGGCTGGAGACTGCCGCTCCTTGGAAGAATTGAAAAGCCGATTGCGCGGCGGCCATCTTTCGAGAACAGTTTGTCTCCGTCAGGGACTATGGACTGAGGACTTACGAACCCCGCCAGAGCAGGAATGCAGCAACGGTAGTCTGATCCTCCTTGCCGTAGCTCTCTGGCGGACTTTTTTTGTCCATGCCGCGGTGATCACGGAAACGCCATGCCAATGAAATTGCTCAAGGTAAAAACCGCGCGCTTCGCCGTGGCGGTGGAGAAATGCGGCCAGCCGGAGATCCATACGCTTTGGCTCAAACCGGAGAAGGACAAGCGGTTTCAGGTGATGGTGAAGAACAACCGCATCATGACGGTGAAAGCGAGCGAGACCGGCACGGAGTTCGGCACGGTCGGTTTTCAGAAGGCAAAAACCGCCAGATACCTGGCCTTTCCGAAGTCGCTGAAGTGCTTTGAAGGCATGCGAATCGTCGGCATCGATTGGCTGCTCGTGCAGACTTGAGGAATGGGCGGCAGCATTATTGACGGCGAGCGGCTTTCGCGGATCGCGTTGAGCCGGGACGATCTTTCTCGTTATTCCCGGCATCTCATCCTGCCGGAAGTGGGCGGAGACGGCCAACGGCGCATCAAAGCGGCGCGCGTTTTGTGTATCGGTGCCGGCGGCCTTGGATCGCCCGCAGCCTTGTATCTCGCCGCGGCGGGAGTCGGCACGCTCGGGCTGGTCGATGCCGATCGCGTGGATGCCTCGAATCTGCAACGCCAAATCCTTTATGGAACCGCCGACGTCGGGAAAGAAAAGCTCACCGCCGCGGCGGCGAGACTTCGCGAGTTGAATCCTGACATGGAAATTGTTCTGCACGCGGCGCGGCTCACCAGCGCGAACGCGACGGAAATTATCGCGCCCTATGACGTGGTCATCGATGGGTCGGATAATTTTCCGACGCGCTACCTGTCGAACGACGTTTGCGTGTTCGCGCGGAAGCCGAACATCTATGGCTCGGTTTTTCGATTCGAAGGGCAGGCCAGCGTTTTCGCGCCGCATCTGGGTGGGCCTTGTTACCGCTGCCTTTTCCCGGAGCCGCCGCCGCCGGGAGCCGCGCCGAGTTGCGCGGAGGCAGGTGTGCTCGGCGTTCTGCCCGGCATTATCGGATTAATCCAGGCAACCGAAGCGCTCAAGCTGATCATCGGCGCGGGCGAATCGCTGGCGGGCCGGCTCCTCCATTTTGATGCGCTCAAGATGAAATTCCGCGAGTTCAAATTACGCCGTGATTTGCAATGCCCGGTTTGCGGCGATAATCCCACGATTTTCGAGCCGATCGACTACGAGCAGTTTTGCGAGGGACCAGCTGGGGCGGACTGGTTCGCAGCTGAAGACGCCGTTCCCTCCGTCTCGGTGCAGGAGTTGAAGCGGAAAATGGATGATGGCGAAGAGTTCACGCTCGTGGACGTGCGCGAGCCCTACGAATACGAGATCGCCCGGATTACGGGCTCGCGGCTGATTCCGTTGGGTGAGTTGGGAACGCACGTGGACGAACTGCCGCGAACCGGAGCGCTTGTGCTGCAATGCCATAGCGGAGGCCGAAGCGAACACGCGGTGCGCATTCTCCAGGACGCAGGGTTCGGAAATGTTTACAACCTCGAAGGAGGCATCGACGCGTGGTCGTCGGAAATCGATCCCGCGGTGCCGCGGTATTGACTGGAGCTGGCACGCCCTCGTGCCTGAGAGGATCATCTCTTGCTCTTGCTCTTACTCCTGATCTTTACTTGAGCGCCCATGCGCCAGGGAAGGATCATGAGCAGGATCAGGATCAAGAGCAGAACAAAAACCCAACGGCCTGAGGGCAGGCCGTCTCCAGATTCAGTTACCGCGCTTCTTGTAGTGCGTGAGTTAATGCTTCCGCGCTGGGGACGTCGTTCCACCGCCCCACCAGACGTCCACGGCCGTCGAAAATAAAAACGGCGAACTCGGACGACTTCGGGGCGATCCCCAGTTGGGAAACAGCTTTGCCGTCGAAATCCGTGACGACGTAGATGTCGTCTCTTGGATTTCGCTTCACTTTTCTTTCCGAGTAAACCTTCTGCAGATTTTTCGCTTCGGCATCGAGCCGGTGCCGGATGATCGCCATGATCACGCCGCGCAGTGGAGCAAAGATACCCTGTTGAAAATTCACGATGTTGATCAGCCGATATTGCGGGTCGCCATAAAATTGTTTCGGGACGCGGTCGCCCA
>DASQLH010000213.1:0-2542 GCA_035630155.1 Chthoniobacterales bacterium | reverse complement strand
CGCGGCCTTCGACGCCACGCTTGGGGACCCGGATTTTCTCGCCGAAGCGAATAAGCAGGTCCTCACCGTGGCACCGGTCAGTGCGCAGGACATCCAATCGCGTCTCGCAAAAGCTTACGACACGCCGCCGGCCATCCTCGCACCCATTCGCGAAGCCTTCGGAAAATGATTGGAGCTTCTGCTACGGGAAGGCGCCGTTTGTTTTGGCTCACCTATGGGGCGACAGGAGTCGCCGGAAATTGGGGCCGCAACGGAAAGCTGCGAGAGTCCGGAGTAGGCCCTACTGCTAAGTGCCGGCATGTCCGCGACCCGGTAGCTCTCGGGGGATTACCGGACATAGCGCGGATATCGCCGAGTCGACGTTAATGACCCAGGCCGTGTGAAAACCCCATCGATGCTATGGTTCCCTTGCTGAATCGGCGGGGGAAATGATGCAGGGTTTCGTTCAAGGGGCGGATCGCCAGCAGACGACGCTGTTGCCGGAATGCCTCGATGATTGGGTCCACGAGAGCAATCCTGTTCGCGCGGTCGATGTGTTCGTCGATGCGCTGGAACTCCGCGACCTCGGGTTCGATGGCGTCGATCCGGCAGCGACCGGCCGGCCCGCGTATCATCCTTCGCCGATGCTCAAGCTCTACATTTACGGCTATCTCAACCGGGTCCAATCGAGCCGGCGGCTGGAGCGTGAGGCGGGCCGCAATCTGGAAGTGATGTGGCTGACGGGACGCCTCGTTCCGGATCACAAAACCATCGCCGATTTTCGCAAGGACAACGGCCGCGCCATCAAGAAGGTCTGTGCGCAATTCGTCGCCTTGTGCCGGCAGATGGGGCTGCTGGCGAAAGCGAGCGTCGCGATCGACGGCAGCAAGTTCAAGGCCGTGAACAGTCGTGACAACAACTTCACGCAGGGCAAGATCCAGCGCCGCCAGAAGCAGATCGAAGAGAGCGTGGCGCGCTACATGAGCCAACTCGACACAGCCGATCGCCAGACTTCCGCAGGAGAAGAGCCGTCGGAAGCGGTGCTGCTGACCAAGACGCGGCTTAAGGAAAAGCTGGCGAAGCTCGAAGAAGAAGTGAAACGGCTGGCCGCGATTGAAAAGGCATTGCTGGCCTCGCCCGACAAGCAGATATCGCTGACCGATCCCGATTGCCGCTCGATGGCAACGAGCGGGCGCGGCTCAGGCATGGTCGCCTACAACGTGCAAAGTGCGGTCGACACCACGAACCATCTGATTGTCGCGCACGAGGTCACCAACGTCGGCACCGATAGATCGCAACTGGCGACGATGGCGCAGGCGGCGAAAGCCGCGCTGCGCAGCGATAACTTGGACGTCGTTGCGGATCGGGGCTACTTTAAAGGTGAGGAAATCCTGGCATGCGAACAGGCCGGCGTCGCGGTCACGCTGCCCAAGCCGCAAACCTCGGGCGCCAAGTCGGCAGGCCGCTTTGGGAAACCTGATTTTGTTTATTTGGCCAAGGACGATGTCTATCGCTGCCCGGCCGGCGAGAAGCTGGCGCACCACTTCACCGCTGATGAAGATGGCCAGAAAATGCGGATTTACTTGACGAAGGCGTGCCGCACATGCCGGCTCAAGGATCAGTGCACAACGGCCAACGAGCGCCGCATCAAACGCTGGGAACACGAACACGTCGTCGAGGCCGCGCAGACGCGGCTCGATCAGAACCCGCAAGCCATGCGTGTGCGCCGCGAAACCGTCGAGCATCCGTTCGCCACGCTGAAGATGCGGATGGGGGCGACGCACTTTCTGATGAAGACGCTACCGAAGGTGGCGACCGAGATGGCGCTGCACGTGCTCGCCTACAACCTCACGCGCGTAATGAACATCGTCGGCATCAAGCCGCTCCTGGTGGCGATCCGGGCGTGAGAAGCGCGTGCTGTTGCGCGCGCCGTGTGACCGTTCAGGTCGCTCAGCGTGGCCCGAGGTTGCGCCCGGGTTGATTCCAGACTCGATACAGCAAAAATATGCTCAGACGGTCGTGTCGACGTGGATCGCCCCTGGTTGCGTGCAGTTCTTGGGGGAGGAAAAACGTTTTCACACGGCCTGGATCTGTTCCGGAATCTAAGTTCGGTGCCGGGACTGCGAGAGGTTAGTAGCGGCCATAAGACCGATACCCGTCACGACGCGGGCGATCCGGGTGGCTATATTGCCGGGAGAGATGCTCACGACGGGAGAGGCTTCCCACCGAAGGATCGGGATGGAAGTTTCCGCCTGGTGACCACTTGCCAGGGGTGCAACGCTCACGGCAAACGCCTCCGCGACATACTTGGCGACAGGCCATGGCTACATTCTCAGCCGGCGACATCTGCAAGGTGTTGAGTGGGGCCGGGGTTACGGCGCCGACGGGAACAATCGACGTTGCGGCAAACATCGTCGCAGCGGCTGCGAGCGTACTGATGAGCTTCATGCGTGACTCTCCTTTCACTCCCTCTGTGAGCAAACGCCCGAGTGACGTGCGCGTTCCGCGCAATGACGTCGGTATCGTAACATTGGGTTCCTTCGGGTCATCAGCATTGTTTGAG
>DASQLH010000212.1:0-14350 GCA_035630155.1 Chthoniobacterales bacterium | reverse complement strand
TCAGGGAAATGGCTTTTCCTCCGAGCGCGTTGACCGCCATCGCGGTGAGCGCGATCGCCGCCTGTTCGCCGGTGGCCAGCAAGGCATCGAACTCGCGTTCGTCCGGTTTGGGCGAAGTTTCCCGCGCGAGTTTGATCAGCTCATCGGTCACGCCCGCCATCGCGGAAATGACGGCCACGACCCGGCAACCTTGCTGCTGCGTTTCGAGCAGGCGCCGCGCGACATTTCGGATGCGCTCGGGCGAGCCGACAGAAGTGCCGCCGTATTTTTGGACGATCAGGCGCATGGCTAAGCCGGGCCGGGATGAAGGCGAAGAGTCACGGAACGGGATGGTTTTCGCTTATGTTACGTGGCTGTCAACCCGGCTAGAAGCCGATTGCCTCCAGAACGGCCTGCTCGGTTGCGGGAACAGTTTTCAAAGCGGTGAAGCGATTGGCGACGATATCGGGATCTTTCAGGCCATGGCCCGTCACTGTGCAAACGATGCGCTTCCTCTCTGGAATTTTCGCGAACGAATAGACGGAGCCACGCGCGGGGTCGCAGCCTTTCATGAGACCGGCGATCGGCGCAGCGCTCGCGGGCTCGACGAACACGCCTTCGTTTTCGGCCAGCCACTGCTGCGCAGCGAGGATCTCCTCATCGGTCACGATATCGACCGCGCCTCGGGAATCCTTCACGGCGCTGCTGGCGGCATCCCAACTGGCGGGGTTTCCAATGCGAATCGCCGACGCAACGGTTTCGGGGTTCGTGATCACCCGGCCATGAAAGATGGGCGCAGCCCCGGCGGCCTGGAAACCGATCATCGCCGGGAGCGTCCTGGAAATCCCGGCGCGCTGATATTCCCGATATCCGGCCCAGTAAGCCGTCAGGTTCCCGGCATTGCCCAAGGGAAGCAGATGAAAATCGGGCGCGTCACCCAGTTCGTCCACGATTTCGAACGCGGCTGTTTTCTGTCCGGCGATTCGATCCGGATTGATGGAATTAACGACCGCAAAATCATCCCGCTCGCCAAGTTTCCGCACGATGACCAGCGCGTCGTCGAAGTTGCCATCAATCGCGATAACTTTCGCGCCGTAGGCGAAGGCCTGCACCAGTTTTCCGTTCGCGATCTTTCCCGCGGGCAGGACAACGACGCAACCGATCCCCGCGCGCGCCGCGTAGGCAGCCGCGGAAGCGGAGGTGTTGCCGGTGGAGGCGCAGATCACGGCCGCCACCTTGTGTTCGACGGCTTTCGAGACCGCCACGGTCATGCCGCGATCCTTGAAGGAGCAGGTCGGGTTGAGGCCTTCGAACTTGAGATAGACCTCGCAATCCCGGCCGACGATAGCGCTCAGTTTTGGCGAGAAAATCAGTGGCGTGCCGCCTTCACCTAACGAGACGATCGGCGTCGATTCCGAGACGGGGAGGAACGCACGGTAGTGCGCGATCACTCCCCTGCCCCGGTGCGGAGCGATTTGAACTTCGGATGACTCGTTCACGGCAAGGAACAAGTGTCGCAAAGAACCCGCTTGCACAAGGAGGGGCGCTTTCCAAACCGCCCACGTTTTCCTATCGGCGGTTTGTAAACCGCCGCTCCTTGGGGCTTCACATGACATCGGAGCGGAATGGAGAGATGATGCACTATTATGAACTCGTCGCATTTGCTCATCCGGCTCTGTGCGGTGGGAGTCCTGTCGCTCGCCACGACCTGTTTTGGTCAGCTCGAGCGAAGCCTTGATGCGCACGGCGGGCTCGCACAATGGCGAAGCTTCGACAGTGTCGAATACGACCTCACTTGGGAGAATGCCAAAGGCGCGAGGAGCGACCATCAGCTTTTTAATCTGCGCACGCGCGATGGATTGATCACGAGCGCCGCCTACACGCTCGGGAGCAGCAAGGGCGAGGTCTGGATCAAGCCGGGATTGGACGCGTTGGACGGGACGCCGCCCCGCTTTTACATGTGGACGCCGTTCTATTTCTTCGGGATGCCCTTCGTTTTCGCCGACCTCGGCGCAAAGCTGGAATCGTTAGGCAAGAGGAGTTTTCAGGGCCAGGAGTACGATGCGACCCGAGTGACATTCAAGTCGGGGACGGGTGATTCTCCGGAGGATTATTACGTCGCCTATGTCGATCCGACCTCCAGGCAATTAAAGCTGGTTGAATACGTGGTGACGTTCCCGTCCATCCGGAAGAATAAGCCGCTCGACGAACTGGAGGTGCACGCAATTCTGTTCGACGAATGGCAACAGGCCGGCGGCCTCCTCGTTCCCAGGTTTACTCAATTCTACAACTGGAAAAACGGAAACATTGAGGGCGAGCCGTTGGGCAAACTGAGTTTCTCCGCGGTCCATTTTTCCAAACAAGCGCCCGACGATTCGAAATTCGCCAAACCAGCCGAGGCGGTTCTCGCGCCTTTGCCGTAGAGAGAAGTTGATGCCTGATCGTTGCGAGTTGAGTGTTTGCGCGTTTCGATCAACCATCAGCGACTCAACCGACCGTCATCTCACATGCCCGAACTGAGCAAAGAAGATAAGTTGCGCCTCCTCACCATTCTCCTGGAGAGCCGGCATGGCGATCTGCGCGAGCAAAATCTGAATCGGCAGGGCAAGGGACATTTCCACGTTTCCGGAATGGGCCACGAAGGCCTGGCCGCGCTCGGCATAGCGATGGAGGAAGGCGATTACGTGGTTCCGTATTATCGGGACCGCGGGCTGGTGCTCGGCCGCGGCGTCGCGTCGCGAGAGCTGGCCCTGGATTATTTCGCGAAGCGCAAAGGCCAGAGCCACGGGCGGCAAATGCCGTCGCATTACAGTTATGCGACGCGAGGGATTTGGAGTGTGCCGACGCCGACCGGTTCGCAACTTTTGCCGGCTTGCGGCATCGCCTGGGGAATCCAGCTCGATAACAAGGCCAACGTCGTGGTCACGACCGTCGGCGACGCCGCGACGCGCCAGGGCGATTTCTTCGAAGCCGTTTGTTTCGCGAAGGAGCGAAAGCTGCCGGTGCTTTTTGTTGTCGAGGACAACAAGTACGGCATCAGCAGCCCGACCCGGAAGATCAATCCGCGCGCGCTCGATGTTCTGCAACCCAGCGACTGGCAGGATGTGGACGGCAGCGACGTCCAGCAGATTTACGACGCCGGCGTGAAGGCGTTCGAGAGCATGCGCGCCGGGAAAGGGCCCGCCTTTTTCTGGGTGAACATGGAACGGCTCTCCAGCCACACCAGCTCCGACGATCACAAGCTTTACCGGACCGCGGAGGAACTTGCCGAAGGCGAGAAAATGGATCCGCTGCGGGTTTGGAGCGAGCGCTTGATCGGCGAGGGCGCAATCAGCGCGGATGAGTACGAGAAGCTCGACAAGGAGATCAAAGAGCGGATTCGCAAGGAGTTCTCCGAGGCCGAACGCGCGGAAGATCCGTCGGCCGACGAATTGGAATTGCAGGTCACGGCGGAGTTGCCGCAATTGGATGACGAAGTTCTTCCTCCGGGCAAATACCGCATCGGGGACACGATCAACAAAACGCTTCGTGTCGGACTCGAGAAGAATCCGGATCGCATCATCTTCGGCGAAGATGTCGAAGATCCGAAGGGCGGCGTCTTCCGTCTTACCCAAAAGCTTTCGACGGAATTTCCGAAACAGGTTTACAACTCGCCCCTCGCCGAATCCACCATCATGGGCGTGGCGTGCGGCCTGGCCTCGTATGGCAAGCGGCCGGTGTTCGAGCTCCAGTTCATCGACTTCATCGGGCCCGCGTGGAACCAGCTCGTCACCAATCTTTCCACTCTCCGCTGGCGCTCGTTCGGCACCTGGACCTGCCCCGTTGTGATCTACGCCCCCTATGGCGCTTACCTCCCCGGCGGAAGTTTGTGGCACAGCCAGGCAAACGAAGCCGCCCTGGCGCATTACCCCGGCATCAACGTCGCCATCCCCAGCACGCCCGAGGACGCAGCCGGGCTTTTGTGGACGGCAATGCATTGCGAAGATCCGACGTTCGTTCTCATCCCGAAGCATCTGCTTTGGGCCGAACACGAATCCGCCGAGCCGGTGCGGTCGGTCCCGTTAGGCGTCGCGCGGAAATGTCAGAGCGGCTCCGATGTCACCCTCGTCGCCTGGGGCAACACCGTCGAAAAATCGCTCGAAGCGCTGGCGGAACTCGGCGATGTCAGCGTGGATCTCATCGATCTTCGCTCGATCGTTCCGTGGGACCGGGCCGCCATTGAGGAATCGGTTCGGCGCACGGGCCGCCTCGTTGTCGTGCAGGAGGACAGCGAGAATTGCAGCGTCGGCCAAATGATTGTCGCGCATCTGGCCGGTCTGCCGGACATCTGGAGCGAGCTGATGGCGCCGCCAATTCTCGTCAGCAAAACCAACGTCATGATCGGATATAATCCGATCTACGAATACGCCGCGCTGCCCGATGTAAAACGGATCGTCGCTGCCGTGCGCCGCTCGATCTCTTCCACCTTGGAGACGGCGCTTCCTCGTGCCGTTGCTCCGTCGGACCGCGCGGAAACCATCCGGCCCGAAGGCGGGCCGGCTCCAGAGAAGGCGGCTTCAACACGAAAAAACGCCCCCGCGAAAACGCAGCGTTCTCAAAGCATCATCGTCCCGATCATGGGCGAAGGGATTCGCAACGCGAAGGTTGTGGCGTTGTTGAAGAAGCCCGGCGACAAGATCGAGCTCGACGATCCGTTGTGCGAAGTCGAAACCGACAAGGCCGTTTATCCCATCGAGTCCTCATTCGCGGGCACCATGGGCGAATGGAAAACGAAGGTCGGGGACACCGTCGATATCGGCCAGGAGCTCGGAACGATTCTTAGCGACGATTGGGCGGACCAATTCGAAGCGGCTGCGGAGGAATCAGTGGAGCGAAATGGCGAATCGGCTCCAGCAGCGGCAGGCGCGGCGCCAGCTTCCCCGCCCGAGCAGCCGGCGCGGCTGCCCCAACACAAGAAAACCGCCGCGATTGAGCCCGCGCTTTCGCCGACGATTATCCGCCGGCTGGGCCGGGTCGTTCCGGCAAACCTCCAGATCGATGCGCGGTGGGACGCGATCCGGATGGCGCGCGACAAGTCGAAAAAGAAAGGGGGAAAGAACGCCGCGTCGCCCTCGGTGATGGTGGCCTGGGCCGTCGTCAGGGCGATGGAAAAGCATGCGCCCTTTCGCCGCATCATTCTGGAAGATGACCGTATCATCGAGAATGAGGAATTCGATCTCGGCATCGCCGTCGCGCTCGATGACGACCGGCTGGCGACTGCCGTCGTGACCGGCGCCAACAAGCGCGACTGGCCGGATTTCCTTAAGCGCTACAACGACACGGTCGCCGAAACGCGCGAGGGCCGCGTCGATGCCGTGAACGCCCCGCTTGTCATCAGCAGCCTCGGCGCGTTCGGCGTGCGCGCTGCCGCGCCGATCGTCGTGCCGCCTTCAGTGGGGACGCTGTTCGTCGGCTCCGCCCATTACGAGACAGTTGGCGACGGCAAGAAGAGCGCGCCCGCGGAAGTCATCACGCTTTCCCTCACGTTCGATCATCGTGTGGTGAACGGCGCCGGCGCCGCGAATTTCGTCCACGAGGTCAAGGAGCTGATCGAGAAGTTCGAGATCCCCGCGAAAGCCTCGCAACCTGCGTAGCACAGGCGTCCCGCCTGTGGGGCCGACAGGCATCTTGCCTGTCAGTTAGTACACCAAAAGCAGGACAGGCGAGACGCCCATCCGCCCCACAGGCAGGATGCCTGTGCTACTTCGTCCGCTCGATGTAAGCGTTGATTTGTTCCTCGAGGATCTCCAGCGGGAGGGCGCCGTTTTTCAAAACCACGTCGTGAAATTGTCGCTGATCGAACTTCGTCCCCAGCTCGCTCTGCGCGCGGGCGCGTAATTCCTGGAGCTTCAGCATTCCCACTTTGTAAGCGCACGCTTGTCCGGGATTGACGATGTAGCGCTCAATCTCCGCCGTCACTTCCTTTTCCCCCATGCCGGTTTTTTCGCGCATGTAAGCGATGGCCTGCTCGCGCGGCCAGCGTTTCGCGTGAATGCCCGTATCGACGACGAGGCGCACTGCGCGAAAAAGCTCGCCTTGCAGCCGCCCGAGATCGCCGAATGGGTCGCCATCGTACCAGCCGGCTTCCTTCGCGAGCCATTCTGTGTAGAGCGCCCAACCTTCCTGGTAGGCGGTGAACGGAATGAGCTTTCGGAATTGCGGCAGCCCCTTCAACTCCTGCGCGGTCGCGATCTGGAAATGGTGCCCGGGCACTCCCTCGTGATAAGCGAGCGTCGGCATCCCCCATTTCGGGATTTCGCCCATGTCGCGCAGGTTCGCGTAGAAAACGCCGGGGCGCGTCCGGTCGATCGACGCCCCCTGGTAATACGCGCCCGCCGAGGTGGCTTCCTTGAACACCGGCACCCGCCGGACTTCGATCTTCGCTTTCGGCAGCGTCACGAATAATGGCTGCGAACGCGCCATCGCCTGGTCGATCAGGCGCGTGTATTCGGCCAGCGCATCGGCCCTGCCTTTATCGTCATTCGCAAACAGGAACCGCGGATCTTTCCGGAGGGCGTCATACGCTTCCGCAATCGGCCGGCCGGGAAATCCATTCGCATCGAGAATCGCACGGATTTCCGCCTCGATGCGGGCAACTTCGCGCACGCCCAATTCATGCACCTCGTCGGGCTGGAGCGGCGTGGTCGTGCTTTTGCGCAGCGCGTAGGCATAAAAGGCTTCGCCATCCGGCAACTTCCAGACGCCATCGTCCGTCGTGGTCTTCGGCAGGATGCCTTCAAAATAAGCGATCAGTTTGTGGTAAGCCGGGTAAACGTGATCCGAAACCGCCGTCTCAATCCGCTTTTGAAAACCGGCGCGCTGCTCCTCTGTCATTCCCCTGATTTTCGCGACACGCGTCTTGAACGAAGTGGCGAGAATGTTTTCGGCCGGCGGTTGCGCGGCGAAGCTCTTCATTTCGGCGAGCACTTTTTCCACGACGAAACGCGGCGGAAGGATGCCCTTTTGCTCGCGCAGCTTGAGGCCCTCGATCAGTTGATCGAATTTCGGGCGGACGGCCTGGAGCCGCTGCCGGTAATATTCGCAATCGCGCGAGGCGAGCAGGCGATGCGTGTTGGCCATGAACGAGGGAAATTCGTTCTGCGCTCCGAAGAGCTGGTTCACCGGGTAGTTGTGATGCTGATATTTTTCGCCCTCGATTTCGCGGCTGATATACCACTCGAGGATCTTCGTCGATAACCGCTGGGACGGATTTTGCCGGTCGAGCGGGTAGGCGCGGAGGTCGGCCAGGTTCTCTTTCGCCCGGTCAAAATAGCGTTGCTGATGGGCCGGTGACGCGTCGCCGAGTTTGGCGTTGTGCCCGGTGATCCCAAATTGCTCGACGAGCCCCAGCGACGAGAGCAGCTCCGGCTCTTCGAAGAGCACCTTCACGAAAATCTTTTCGTAAAAGAGATTCAGGCTCCAGGGGCGAAACCAGATGAGGTTGACGAGAAAAATGGCCGCCACCAGGAGCAGGATGGCCAGGATGCGGAGCATCCACTTCAAGGTGCGTCTGATCATGCGCGAGTTTCTCGCGTTCGTCCGGCCCGGGGTCAATGCAAACTTCGCGGGTTTTTAGGCGGCTGGCCGCAGTTTGCGGGGTGCGGCCCGCCGGATTGGAACAGGGGATGCTAACGAGTGGCGCATGCGCAGGCTTCTCAAATTCCGATCGCTTTCGCTCTTTCAAGCCCAGGGTGCGGCGCTCTGCCTGCAACTCATCATGGGAGCGACGCTCTTCTCGGTTGCCGGCTGCAAAAAGCCAACTCCTCCGCCCGTTGTGAAAATCAACCCCGCGGCGCTCAATGTGACAGCGATTTCCCTCGGTCAGCCACGCCTCGCGATCGTGAACGGAAAGCAGCTAGGGGAAGGCGACGAAGTTGTGGCAGAAGCCGCGCGCCTTCGCATCGTGAAGATCTCAGACGGCGAAGTTGAGTTTAGCAGCGGCGCCCAGATTGTCCTTGCCCGCCTGGCTCCTCCGAAGCTGCCCGTTCCCAAACGCTGATCGGCACGAGTTTCTCGTGCCCGCTGGCGTGCGGTCGATCTAAAGTTCTAATCGGGTCCGCAAAACTTGCGGCAATTCGCACCCGGCCCGGATTGTGCAATGTTGGGGGAGGACATTTGCCATGCGCATTATCTGGAAGAGTTCCCCCTCTCCCCGGTTACTTAATACCGTGGCGTCGGACATTGCCGGGAAAAAGGCTGAGCCGCCAACCGGAAAGTTTTCTCTCAAACGGGCTTCCCTGTTTTCTGGCAATGGAAGGGCGATCTTCGTGGGCATCGTGGTCGGTGCGGCGATTTTCGCAATTCTTGGCGTTACTTATACACGCCATCAATCGCAGAAACGCCAACGTGAAGCAGGCGCGCGCGCCGAAGCATCTAGTGCGTCAGCGCTGATCCTAACGAACCAGATCCAGGTCAGCGCGATCTCGCTCGGGGAACCGCGTCTTGCCATCGTTAATGGCAAACAGGTCACGGAAGGCGAGAGCATCACCATTACGACGCCGGACCAGTTGACAACGGTTCGATTGCAGGTCGTCAAAATCGCGGACGGCCGGATTGATTTGAGCGACGGAACTCAGGTAATCACTGTCCGCCTCGAGACATCCCGCGGTCCGATTCGCAAACCCTGAGCCATTTGGCTGCCGTCTTAAGCGGACGCTTCTTTTTGGCGCCCGATTTTTTTTGCAACCGGACCGCAACTTCCTGGACTCCGGCGGGTTTCCTTAGCACAAGGCGGCAGCGTTACGCGACGCCTAACGAACAAAAGAAAAGGCAAACAATGAAATCAAGATTGATCACTCTCACCGCCGCGTGCGTTGCCCTGGTGGCAACCGCCTCACTTGGCCTCGCCGAGGATTCCTCCTCGAAGGATGGCTGGAATAAGCGGCGTCATCACAAACGCGGAAACCCGGTTGAGCACCTGACCAAGACCCTGGATCTCACCCCGGAACAGCAGGCGCAGATTCAACCGATTTACGACCAGGCAAAGCCGCAGGTCGCCGCGGTGCGCCAGGAGGCGATGCAGAAAATCAAGGCGATCCGCGAAAACACGCAGGCGCAGGTTCGCCCGCTCCTCACACCGGCGCAGCAGCAGAAGTTCGACGCGCTGAAGAAGGCGCGGGAAGACATGCGCAAAGCCCGCGCGGAAATGCGCGAAGCGATGAAGCAATAGTTTAGTTGGGTTGATGCAAGAAGCGGCGGCGATCGATGAGGTTGCCGCCGCTTTCGGTTTTACATATCCACGCTGTCGCCGATTGCCGGCAGGAGAAGTTCTTTTCCGGCGGCGCGCGCTGCTTGTAACGCCGCCTCACGATCGATCTTGATCGGCGGGAACGTGTCGTAGTGAACGCCGACGAATTTGTTTACGCCGACGAACTCCGCCGCCTTGAGCGCATCCTCGATTCCCATGGTGAAGAAATCGCCAATCGGAAAGACGGCGAAGCGCAATTTCATCCCTTCACCGGCCAACTTCATGTCCATCGTCAGGGCGGTGTCGCCTGAGTAATAGAAATTGCCCTCGCTGGTCTCGATGACGAAGCCGCAGGGATTGCCTCCGTAGGCGCCGTCCGGCATCGAGCTGCTGTGAATGGCGCTGGTCAGCTTAACGCGGCCGAAAGGCATTTTCGCCGCGCCGCCGTGGTTCATGGCCTGGACGTTCTTGACGCCTTTTCCCTCGAACCAGGTGCCGACCTCGTAGGGTGCGATCACCGTCGCCCCGGTGCGGTTCGCGATGTCGATCACATCGGCGACATGATCTCCATGGCCATGCGAAACCAGGATGAAATCGGCCGCGACTTTCTTTACATCGATCTCTTTCGCCAGCGGGTTTGGCGAGATGAATGGGTCGAAGAGGAGCGTTTTGCCGCCCGCTTCGATGGAGAAGCAAGCATGGCCGTAATAGGTGAATTTCATGGAGAACACATGACGGCGGTGCGGAAAGTTTTCAAGGAGCGGCGATTTGAGATCGCCGTATTGATAGGTCGGCGGTTTCAAACCGCCGTTCCTTGGATGAAGATTTCCTCGTGAAGGCGGACAGTCGACAACGCGCGATCATCCATCTGGATATGGATTGCTTTTACGCGGCGATCGAAGTGCGCGATCAACCGGCGTTGAAAGGGAAGCCGGTTGGAGTGGGCGGCGCGCGCGACCGGCGCGGCGTTCTCACCACGTGCAACTACGAAGCGCGGAAGTTCGGCGTGCGCTCGGCCATGCCTACGTTCATGGCGCTGCAACGCTGTCCGAACCTTATCATCCTGCCGACGCGCTTCGATGTTTACCGGAAGGAATCGGCGGTCATCCGCGAAATCCTCTACCGATTCACGCCGCTCGTGGAACCGCTTTCGCTCGACGAAGCTTATCTCGACGTGACCGATCACCCCGGTGCGCCGGGACCGCTCGCGCAGGTCATTCGCGGCCTGATTTTTCGCAAAACGAAACTGACCGCGTCGGCGGGGATCGGTCCCAACAAGTTGGTCGCGAAGATTGCCAGCGACCTCAAAAAACCGAACGGGCAGTTCGAGGTGAAACAGGATGAGGTGCCAGCGTTCATGGAAAAATTGCCGGTGCGGAAGCTTTGGGGCATCGGCGATGTCACGGAACAGAAACTGGAGAAACTGGGGATCGTGACGTGCGGCGACATGCGGAGATTGTCGCGGCTCGCGTTGCAGGAGAACTTCGGAAAATTCGGGCGAGAGCTCTACGATCTTTGCCGCGGTATCGATGACCGGCCGGTGGAGCCGGACCGCGAACGCAAGTCGCTCAGCAACGAGGAGACGTTTTCGAGCGATCTGGAAACACTGGCCGAATGCGAGGAAAAGCTGCCGGAGCTCTTCGAAGAACTGATGGCGGACCTGGCCCAGAAAGAATCGACCCGGACGATCTCGAAGATTTTCGTGAAGCTGAAGTTCGCCGATTTCACCCGAACGACGGTCGAGCGGGCCGGCCTCCTGCCCTCGCTCGAACAATTTCGTTTGCTCCTGGAGGAAGCCTTCGCCCGCACTGGAAAGCCGGTGCGCCTCATCGGCCTTGGCGTTCGTTTTGCCAGCACCGAGCAGGATGAAACGCAGCTACCGCTGCTTTAGCGCTTTGAGCCCTTCCGCCGTGGTTGCGAATTGAGTAACGACGCGCGCTCGATCAAAGGAGAACTCAAATGATGCGGACGGTCTTTTGCGTCGATCAGAACCACAAATGAGCTGTTCGATGCAATGGAAATGAAGTCCGGATGAGGCACGGTGTAGCGTTCTCCGCTGGCCGTGTGGATTTCGTAGGGGGTGAAGGGAACGGCGCGATTCAACTCGCGAATGGAATCAATGACCATAAAGGATTCTAGCTCGGCGGAACCGGGTATCAATTTCCTCTTCCCTCCTCGTCTCCTCGTTCCCTAAGTTGCACTTGGGAACGAGGAGGTATGGCGTTGAAAACGGAGGTCAAAGCGTCCAACTCGGGGGACGCTTTTCGTTGAAGGCCGCGATCCCTTCTTTGGATTCGGTGGATTCGCGGGCCTCCATATGGTGACGGAGCGCGACTTCGATGTCTTGCCTAACAGAGGTTGACCAGAGTTCTTCCATCAGACGCTTTGAATTTGCGAGGGCGCCAGGAGCGCCTTGCAAAACGGAAGCGGCGATTTTTTGCGCTTCGTTTTCCAGCTCGCTCGCGGGGACCACACGATTGACGAGCCCGATTTCCTGAGCGCGTTGGGCGTTGATCAGTTCCGAGGTGAGAAGCAACTCACGGAGGTCACGTTCGCGGAGCTGACGCCGGAGGAAGGTCATCACCAGGCCGGCAACGAGCCCGCGGCGCACTTCGGGGTACCCGATTTTGGTGTGCTCGGCCGCGAGGACGAAATCGCACGCTGACATGATTCCGGCCCCACCTGCGACGGCCGCGCCATGAACGGTCGCGATGGTAACGAGCCGTGTTTCCGACAGGGCAAGCAACACGCGCGCGACCATTGTCGCGGTCGCGTGTGGATCATGTTTGGCGGCTTCCTGCAAATCCAGCCCGGTGCAAAACGCTTTGCCGGCTCCGCGCAGAATCAGGATGCGCTGTTGCGGATCAGCCGCCGCGTTTTCGACCGCGGCAGCCAGCTCGCTCATCAATTCAATGGTGAGCGCATTGCGGCGCTCGGGCCGGTTGAGCGTGAGAAGCGTGATCTGTGGCGTTTGTTTTTCGACGAGAACGACTGGCATGAGCTACGTTATGCTGTCAGTAACATCCGTCACGATGGAATCCGTCAAGCTCATCGAATGTCCCCGCGACGCCTGGCAAGGCCTGCCGCGTCAAATTCCCACCGAGCGGAAGGTAGGATACTTGCGCGCGTTGGTGGCGGCCGGCTTTCGCCATATCGATGCCGTGAGCTTCGTCTCACCGAAGGCTGTGCCGCAAATGGCCGACAGCGAGGCGGTGCTCGAGCAACTCGGCAAACTCGATGGCGTGGAGATAATCGGCATCGTCGTGAACGAAAAGGGCGCGGCGCGGGCCATCGCGACTGGCGCCGTGACGACGCTCGGTTATCCCTGCTCCATTTCGGAAACTTTCCTGCGCCGCAACCAAAATCAATCGCCCGAGGAAAACCTGTCGGTCCTGAAGAAGATCAAGGAAATGGCGGATGGATCGGGGTTGGAAATGGTCGCCTACATTTCCATGGCATTCGGCAATCCATACGGCGATCCCTGGAGCGAAGACACACTGGTGGAAGCAGCGCGGGCGATTACGGGAGCCGGCCTTAAAGCTATTTCGCTGGCCGATACAGTCGGGGCGGCTGAGCCGGAAATGATTCAGCGAGTGATGACGGCGGTGCTCCGGGAGTTCCTTGACCGCGAGATAGGCATCCACATGCACAGCACGCGCGCCGAAGCTGGAGGGAAAGTCCTGGCCGCGTTCGACGCGGGCTGCCGGCGCTTCGATTCGGCCATGGGCGGATTGGGCGGATGTCCCTTCGCCCAGGACGAGCTGGTCGGAAATATTCCGACCGAAGAAGTCCTCGCTGCTCTGGAGCGGCGCAACATCCAGCCGCCGATCCAGAGTTCGCTCACGGCATTAGCGCAGATGAACCGCGCGATCAGCGACGAATTCTCGACGGCCGATAACGCCGATCGTCAGACCTGAACGACGCCCGTGTGAAATCGCGCTTTCGGCATCGGGCGTGAGACGTACTGGAGAAGGCGCGAGAGGACCTCGCGGGTTTCGTGCGGTTGAATGATCGCGTCCACCCACCCGCGCGCGGCGCCGTAGCGGATGTCGGTTTGCTCCTCGTAATTCGCTTTTACCGTCGCGCGCAATTGCTCGAGCTCCTCCGGAGTCGATTTCTTGTCCCCTCGGTCGCTGGCCCGGGCGAGGACGCTGAAGATCGTATCCGAAGCCTGCGCTGCTCCCATGACGGCGTAACGGGAGTTCGGCCAGGCGAGGATGAAGCGAGGATCATAGGCCTTGCCGCAGAGCGCGTAATTCCCGGCGCCGAATGAGCCGCCGACGACCACGGTAATTTTCGGCACGGTGGAATTGCTGACCGCGTTCACAAGTTTCGCGCCGCTGCGGATGATGCCGCTTTGTTCCGCGTCGCGCCCCACCATGAACCCGGTGACGTCCTGGAAGAAAATGATCGGCAAACCTGTCTGGTTGCAATCCATGATGAAGCGCGCGGCCTTGTCGGCGCTATCGGCATAAATGACGCCGCCCATCTGGATGCCTTCCTTCTTGGTGCGAACCTGGAGACGCTGGCTCGCCACAATCCCGACGGGCCGGCCGTCGATTCGCGCGTAAGCGGTAACGAGCGTTTTGCCGTAGTCGGCCTTGTATTCATCGAGTGAATCGGCATCGATGACGGAAGCCAAAAGATCGCGCGCATCATACGGCTTGTGGCCGTCGAGGCTCATCAAATCGTAAACGGCTTCCGGCTTTTTCGCGGGTGCAGTCGCTGTAGTTTTGGCCGCTTGTTTGGCTGCCTCCGCTTCGGGAAGCAGCGCAACTAAAGAACGCAAACGCTTCAAACAAGACCGGTCGTCCTTCTCGTAAAAATCGACGGTGCCGCTGATTTCCGCATGCATTTTTGCGCCGCCCAATTCCTCGGCGTCGACGATTTGGCCAATGGCCGCCTTGACCAGCGAAGGTCCGGCGAGATAAAGGCCGCTCCCTTCGGTCATCAAAATCTTGTCGCAAAGGACGGGGAGATACGCACCGCCCGCGACGCAGTTCCCCATGATCGCGGCGAATTGCGGAAGACCGGCGGCGGAGATGACGGAGTTGTTTCGAAAGATCCGGCCGAAATCGTCTTCATCGGGAAAAATTTCATCCTGCATCGGGAGGAAGACGCCGGCGGAATCGACCAGGTAGACGA
>DASQLH010000211.1:0-28910 GCA_035630155.1 Chthoniobacterales bacterium | reverse complement strand
TCGCGTGGATCGTATCGGCCACACGGGTGAAAACTTCGTCGGTCTCGCGCTCGGACAATGGCACCAGGGAGCGCAGCGTGCCAAGCGCCTTGCGGTGGTCGCGAAACAAATAAAAGAGAACGAAAAGCGTGAGCAGCAACTGGATGATGACCCATACGGAGCCGGTCACGACTTGAGAAAGGCGCTTACCGATTTCCCCGGCCATGCCGTGGAGTTGTGGAGCGAGATTGGTTTGCTGCTCCAAAGCCGTGAGCGCTCCGCCGAGCGCGCCCTGCACCGCCGCGACGACGAGCGTGCCAAAAATTGTCGCATGGATCGTATCGGCTACCCGGGTAAAAACTTCGTCGGTCTCGCGCTCGGAGAGTGGCACCAGCGAGCGCAGCGTGCCGAGTGCCGTTCGGTGGTCGCGAAACAAATAAAAAAGGACGAAGAGCGTGAGCAGCAGCTGGACGATCACCCACGCGGAGCCGGCCACGACTTGAGTAAGGCGCTTACCGATTTCCCCGGCCATGCCATGAAGTTGACCGGCGAGATTGGCTTGCTGCTCCAAGGCCGTGAGCGCGCCACCGAGCCAGGGATTGGCCGCGAGTTGCGCCCGCCATTGGCCACTATCCAGGCCTGCCTGGATTGTCTGCGCTCCGGCAACCGCTTCTTTCAAGACATTGTGCCCGACGAAAGTCGCGAGCGCCACAAGCACGAGGGCGATGAGGAATACGGCCACACCAGCCGCGATGCCAGGGTGTTTGACTCGGCGCGCGATCCAGCTGTGCAGCGGGTGGGCCACCACGGCGAGCGCCAGCGCCCACGCGATCGGAGTCAGAAACGGATAGACGAGCTGCCAGCAAAGAATCAGTAGAAGCGCTGTTGCTCCAACCAGCACGACGACGAGCGCATGATCGCGCGTCCACCAGCCTTCGCGGTTTACCGGCTGATCCGATGACGCCGGATCATTCATGGTCGATTTCTCGTATTATCACTCATCCGTCCCTCGCGGCAGATATCGCCTGAACCATTCACTCGCCAAATGCCCGACTTGCTCGAGCGCGCCCGGTTCTTCAAAAAGGTGCGTCGCGCCAGGAACGAGCTCCAGCTTCACTTCGCATTGCATCCGGGCCATCGCCTCGCGATTCATCCCAATCACCGCACCGTCCGCATCGCCCACGATGAGCAAGGTGGACGCGCGCACTGCGGGCAGCGCCGCCCCCGCGAGATCGGGGCGTCCGCCGCGGGAAACGATTGCGCTGACCGATCCGGGCCGCTCCGCCGCGGTGAGCATCGCCGCTCCGCCGCCAGTGCTCGCTCCAAAATAACCAATCCGTAAATTACGCGTGGCATTCTCCTGCGAAACCCAATCAGTCGCCGAACCGAGACGGATCGCGAGCAGCCCGATATCGAAGCGCAATCGAGGGTCCATCGCTTCTTCCTCCGGCGTAAGCAAATCGAAGAGGAGCGTCGCGAGGCCGGCATCGTTGAGGGTTTGCGCGACGAACTGGTTGCGGGGGCTGTGGCGGCTGCTGCCGCTCCCGTGAACGAATAGCACAATGCCGCAGGCGCCGGCTGGCACGCGGAGGTTGCCCTCGAGTGTTGCCGCACCTGCCGGAATTCGAACTTCGGTCTCCATCGTGAAAGGGCACTCGGATAAGTCCCGGGCAATTCACCGTGCTCCCATTTGCTCGAGCGCTCAAGCGGCTCGTGCCGCACGGATCACCGCAGCATCCTTATGGCGGGATTCTTTGCTCATGGCACGACGAGGCGCGCACAAGCGCATCCACCGCCTCACTAGCGATAACCAAGTATGCCAGCGAAATCAAAGAAACAGCAAATGGCCGCGGGCGCCGCGCTCGCCGCCAAGCGGGGAGAAATAAAGAAGTCCTCGCTCAAGGGCGCTTCCAAACAGATGGCCAGGTCGATGAGCAAAAAGCAACTCAAAGAATTCGCCAGCACCAAGCGAAAGAATCTTCCCAGGAAGAAGAGCTCCCGGTAGCGGGCGGGAGGCGCGGGCAGGATCGGAGCGTCATCGCGCTTGCCCAACCCCAGGAATGCAAATCGGCGGACCCCTCGGAAGAAGCCGGCTGCATGAAACATGTGGACGCCAGGTTCATCCGGGGCCGGGCTTGAATCGCTCTGCCGCGAAAAGGAATTGCGCGAGACGCTCGAAAGAGCGAAGGCAGCGGTAGTAAATCCCCTGCCTCAACGGAAACCCTTACGAGCGACCACCCTCCACCTCCGGCCGGACCCGAAGACTGGGACAGCCTAATCGACAACCCTTTCAACCTGGGCCCGTTCAGCCGCTCGACCAAGGCGGATGACTGGTTGGTCATAACCGGCATGCACGTTAAGCTGCCGGAGGCGCTGCCACCGCGCCAGTCCAGGCCTGGCATGTGGAAGCTTCTGGTCCTCGCCGACACGATCAGCATCGGTACTCCGGACTTGATAGAGATCAACCTGGACGGCTGGAGCGACGTGCTGCTGATCGGCGATACCATCAACCGGTACAACGACTGCGAATTCTACCGCAACGTCAGCCCCGGGGAAACCTTTCGCGTCGCCTTTCTCGGCCGGAGCTGGGAGCGCTTCCCGCGGGGAGAGACCCATTTTTTTATCAGACTCCAGGGCGGTAGAGAAAGGGGCCGATCTTTCGATTCGATCTCTCGGTGGTTGGAGCGCGATTTCCGGCGGCCCGTTCAAATCGAATTCTATTCAGGGCCACGATTCAGAACTCGCGAGTTGCCAATGCCCAACTCCGGCCCACACTTCGACGCCTGCCGGCCGTTTCTCGAACGTCTCCTCCTCACGGCGCAGTCCCTTTTTAACGCGAACCGCACGGCCGACGCCCACCACCTCCTCGGCCGCCTGGAGACGCTCCTCGCCATGAATCCCAGCGTGGCCTCCTGGCAGGAGCTTGCGCCGCAGGTTGCGGCCACGCGCGAGATGCTCCAGCCCCAACTGCCTGGATCGGACCGCGTGCCCTATCTCAGCCCGGCTGTTTACGGCGGCGTTGCCGGGGCCTACCGGCCGGCCCTCACGGCATTCGCCGGCACGTTCCAAGAATTCGTGAACCGCGCGGGCGAGATCGAGCAGCGGAAGCGGGCCGCCAGGCTCATTCTTGACGAGCGGGCCGATGCCATAAGATTTCAGGCGCTCGTCACCAAGCAACTCACGGATAACCTCGAGATCGCGACCGACGCCGTCACCAGGGCCCAGAACTCGATGGAGTCGCAGAGCGGGCGCGTCGAGGGAGCCGAGAAGGCGTTCCGAGCGGGCCTCGACAAGTGGAAGAAGGAGCAGGAGAGCAAGGCGGCGTGGGCGATTGCCGGCGCCGTCTTCTCGTTTGTGGGGAGCGTCGGCAAGATGCTCGCCGGCAATCCAGCCGGCGCTGCCGGTGCGGCGGAGGCCATCGCCAAGGTACCGACAACAGCTCAGAAGCTCGTCGAGTTGATGAAGAAGATCGCCAAGATCGTCGCGCTTGTCGCTGCCGTAGTGAAGATGTGCAGGGCTATCGTCGACGCCGCCCGTCAGATTTCCGACGCGAAGGAATTCGCCAGCCTGATGGCTAACGTGCGGCGCGAGGCCGAGTCGGGCCTCGACGAGGCGCCCTCGGCCAATGCCCAGTGGGATCAGCTCTGGCTGGAGGTCGAGACGGCGCTCGCTCCGGCGGTCGCCGAGGGTGTCCCCGGCGCGCAGGGATATTTGAAAGAACTGAAGGTGATGATCATCTACGGGCGCGCGTTGACTGCTGCGCAGGCCGCCATCCCGCCCATCGCGCAGGAACTGGCCCAGGCGAGCCTCCTCGCAGAACTCGCCCGGCGACAGCGCGAGGCGCTCGCTAAAGAGATCGAGACGCTTCAAGCGGAGAAGCCCGCCTCGGCGATGGCCGTCGTGGCCCTCTGGCTCCGCCACCGTTCGGTCCAGCGTGCGATGTTCACGGCCTTGCAGGACTTCGACGCCGCCCACCGCTACTGGGCACTCACAGACGAGCGCCCGCAACGCCACCCGAGCCGTTCGATCACTGACCTCGCGGACGACCTGCTCGCAGTCGCCGACATCAAGGCAAGTTTGCAGCGGGCGCTCGCGAGCTTCGACCCCAAGCCACAGGACTTCACGCGCGTGCGCTTCAACGTGCCGGACACCGCTGTCGCCGACTTCCTGCGCGATGGGAGCTTTGCCCTCCGCTTCACCCCCGACTTCAGCCCGATCGCGAGCTGGGGAGATGTCGGGCGCGTGCGCGTGGACGAGGTCGCGGCGTGGGTCATCTGGAACGAGGACAAGCGACCGGAGGAGGCATACATGGAGTTCACCATCGAGACCGACGGCGACTACTACGATCAGCGCGTCGAGTCGGGCGAGCTGAAACGGTTCCGCTTCATCGGGGCCCCGGTCAACCTCACCTTCCGCTACGATCCCGTCGAGGCAGACCGCAGCCGCGAGCAGTCCATCACCATCCGCGCGAAGGTGGCCGAAGACTTCCGCGCCTTCTACACCGAGCCGACGCTGTTCACCGAATGGCAGTTCTCGCTGCCGAAGGGTGGCGGGGCCCTCAACCGCGAGGCCCTTCAGGGTGCTGTCAGCGGCATCAGGCTGGAGTTTTCTGGCAAGTACATCAAAGACGCCGACCGGTTGCTTAATGATGATGAATAATCCGTGGTGCGTGGTTCTCGTTGCCCGCTGTGTGACCTGTTGCCGGATTCCAGATTTCCGAGACACACTCGGCGGATTCGTCTCCGATGACAGACGCTTTCGCCGGGGGAAATAAACCGCCGGAAACCACTTAGATGCCCGCTCCGCGGCGACGGCTGCGATCGCTGGCGCGACTTAGGTGCGCTCCATCTCGAACGTCACTTTCGCGTTCACGCGATAACTGGTCACCTTGTCGTTCTCGACTCCGGCGGTGAATTCCTTGATGTAGATCGAGCGAATATTCCGCAAGGTTTTCGATGCTTCGCTCGCGATGTTCTGGGCGGCTTCCTCCCAACTGTTCGGTGACTCCGACATGAGTTCGATAACTTTGACGATCTTTGCCATAAACCAGTGCTCCTTTCCCTCTTATCGGTTATTAACGGCGCCTCGGCTGTCCAAATCAGTTCTTCAGGGAGGCAGATTTCCGTTGCGTGGGAGGGCTTTCTTCCTACGTTCCATTTCGCTTTTAGCGGGAGAAATATGGCCGACCCAGCAAACAAATATCCGGAAAACGTCTCAGGACCTTTCTACGTCGATGACCAGTGTATCGATTGCGATCTCTGCCGCGAAACCGCGCCCGCCAATTACAAACGAAACGACGACGGCGGCCATTCCTTCGTCTACAAGCAGCCCGAGAGTCCCGAGGAGGAAGCGCTTTGCAAGGAAGCGATGGAAGGCTGCCCAGTCGAAGCCATCGGCGCCGACGGCGGCTAGTGTAGCCACGGGCCTGCTTGCCACGCCGTAGCCCGCGAAGGCGGCTGGCCCGTCCTCGAAGATGTCGGCTAACCCACCGGTCGCTCTTACCATCGCCGGCTCCGACAGCAGCGCCGGCGCGGGCGTTCAGGCCGACCTGAAAACGTTTAGCGCGCTCGGCGTTTACGGATTGACGGCGGTCACCTGCGTGGTCGCGGAGACACCGGGCGCCGTTTCGAAAATCGAGCCGGTCAGTGCGGAACTGGTGCGGGAACAAATCGAGGTTCTCCTTCGAAGCTTTCCAGTCGCGGCCATCAAGACCGGGATGCTGTTCTCGCGTGAAATTGTGGAGGAGGTGGCACGATCCCTTCGCGCGCATCGAGCGAAATCGAAAGCGCCGGGACCGCTGGTGATCGATCCCGTGATGGTGGCAACGAGCGGCGACGCCTTGCTGCGCGATGACGCTATCGAAAGTTACGAGCGCGACCTGTTTCCGCTGGCCGCGCTGATCACGCCAAATCTGAGCGAGGCGGCCCGCCTGGCGGGTGAGGCGATCGCGGATTTGCCCGCAATGCGCAAAACGGGCGAGATGCTGGCCAGGAAATATGGCGTCCCGGTGTTACTGAAAGGCGGCCATCTCGCTGGCGATCAGGCCATCGATCTCCTTGTCGTGGGAGGCAATGTCATCGAATTTTCCGCGCCGTTTTCGCGCGGGGTGACGACTCACGGAACCGGCTGCACCTATTCGGCGGCGATCGCCGCCGGGCTTGCGAATCATTTGCCGCTCGAAGAAGCGGTGCGGCGCGCGAAGGAATTCGTGACGGCGACGATCGCGCAACACTACGCCTGGAAAACGCCGGAGGGCTCAGCGCTGCACGCGCTCAACCATTCGCCGCGGTTGTAGCACGGGCATCTTGCCTGTGGGGCCGGCAGGCGTCTCGCCTGTCGATCGGGCTCTAGGAAACAGGCTGGAAGCCCGTTTGCCCCACAGGCAAGATGCCTGTGCTACGACGCCGTAGCCCCCGCCGTCTTCTCCCAGCGACGCTCCTTCATGGCTTCGACGGCGGCCGCCGTTTCCGCCTGTTTCTTGCTGCGGCCCGTTCCTTCCGCCAGCTCGATTCCTTCCCAGATGGCGCGCACCACAAATGTCTTTTGGTGCTCCGGCCCGCTCTGCGAAATCACCTCGTAGGCGGGGCTGCGCGGTGAAATCGCCTGGAGCAATTCCTGGAGCTGACCTTTCGGGTTGATATCGACCGGCTCCTCCACCATCTGCGCCAGCTCGCTGGCTGACTGCCCCAAAATGAATTGGCGCGCCGTGGCGAGGTCGCTATCGAGATAAATGGCGCCGACGAGCGCTTCGAACGCGTCGGCCAGCGTCGAGTTGCGCACCCGGCCGCCGCTCGCCTCTTCGCCGCGCCCCATCATGAGATATTTGCCCAGCTCGATCGTCGCGGCGTGAACGGCCAGCGCTTCCCGGGAAACGAGCCGCGCCCGCAGCTTGGTTAATTTCCCTTCCGCTTCCGCGGTGAAATAACCGTAGAGATGCTCGGTGATCACGAGCTGGAGGACGGCGTCGCCCAGGAACTCAAGGCGCTGGTTGTCGAAATGACTGCGATGCGTCTCGTGGCGCAAACTGGGATGCGTAAGCGCCTCCGCCAGGAGCAGCGGGTTCCGGAATTTGTAGCCGATGCGTTCTTCGAGCGGGTTCACCCGGACAAATGCTAACCCCGCGCCGGGACTTTTCCAATGGTAGGGACGCCGCGCTGCGGCGTCCGTGGACCCTCGGAACGTCCTTCCAGGGCGGACGCCGCAAAACGGCGTCCCTACCAAGAGCGCCGCAAAACGGCGTCCCTACCAAGAGCGCCACAAAGCGGCGTCCCTACCAAAACCGCCTTCCTTACTTCTTCTGAAAAATCCCAATCGACGTCACCAAATCCAGCGCCCGCTGCAAAACCGGATCGTGGACGCCCGGCTTTTCCGGATTGCGGCCGCGCTTTTGCGCGGCTTCCATCGCCTCCAGCTCCGGGTTTCTTCCCGAAATCAGCGCGGCTTCGTTCAAGTGCGGACGCGATTCCTGCACGACAAATGGCGTCATCCCTTTCCCACGGCTCGCTTGGAAAATTTCTCGCTTATCCGCGGCCGGCATCTCCACCGGCACGTCCGGTTTTAATCCACCTGGAAAGAGCGGCCGGCCTTCGGGCAGGATCGCCTCCCCCACCGCCACGCGCAGCACTTTCCCGCTCGGCAGCTTTAAATCCGAATACTCGACCGCGCGGCCAGCGCTTTGCTGCCCGATGATCAGCGCCTTGTCATAAATGCGGATCACCCCCGCGACCGCTTCCGCGGCCCCCGCCGTATCGCCGTCCGCGAGAACAATGGTCAATCCTTGATAGGACGGGTCGCGGTCGCTGGTGAACGCGCGCTCCTGCTTGGCGGTCGTCTTGCGCAGGGTGAAAAGCGGTTTGTCCTTTGGACAGAATCTCTTCGCGAACTCGGCGGCCACGGCAAAATCGTTCGTGGCCGGGCTCGCCCGGAAATCGAGCACCACGGCATCGACCTTTTTCGCCGCGAACGTTTGCAGGTTCGCATCGAGCGCCTCGAGGTTCGCGCGATTGAGCGCGCCAAGCCGGAGATACGCGATGTGGCCATCGAGGATCTCGCCGTAAAATGGCGCCGCCGGTTCGGCCGGTTCGGCCGCGGAGTCTGAAAGAAGAATCACCCCTTGCCCCAGCCGCGTCAGGATTCCTTCGAAAGCCGCGCGGCTTAGCTCCGTCTCGTTCAGCGCCTCCGGTTTGATGTAGTTGTTTTTCAGGAGTTGGATCGCTTCTTTCAGATCGGCCGAATCCATCGAATCGATCAGCGTTCGGGTTGATGGCGTGGGGGTCGGAGAAGCCTGCGGCGTGGCGGAGGGCGCGGGCGCCGGAGAAGCGCTCGGTTTGGCCGGCGATTGCGCAGCCAAATTCGCCACCGCGCTCCAGAGGCCGAGAATGAAAATGAGGAGGGAAACGCGCCGGGACATCAGTGCCCACGATCTTATCGCGCAACCGCGCTGAGAGCAATATCCCGGCGGTAATGGCAGCCGTCGAAATGGATTTTCCCCACCGCGTCGTAGGCGCCTTCGCGGGCGGCGGCGACGGTTTGGCCTAATGCCGTCACCGCAAGAACGCGCCCGCCGGCAGTCACAACTTTGCCGTTCTCCCTTCGCGTGCCGGCGTGGAAAATATGGACCGCCTGAGCGCAGGCCGTCTCCAGACCCGAGATCGGTTTGCCGACGTCGTAGCTGCCGGGATAACCGCCGGAGGCCAGCACCACCGTGACCGCGGCCCGCTCATCCCATTCGATGGTGGTGCCCTGCAACTTTCCGTCGATGGTCGCCTCCAGGAGCGGGAGCAGGTCTGATTTCAAGCGCGGCAAAATTGCCTGCGTCTCTGGATCGCCGAAACGGCAATTGAATTCCAGCACGCGCGAACCCTCCGCCGTGATCATGAGGCCGGGGAAAAGCAGGCCGCGAAAGTTGACTCCATTTTCGTTCAGGCCTTCGAGCAAAGGTCCCATCACCTCGCGATCGAATCGCGCCAGCAGTTCGGCGCCAAAATTGTCCGCGGGGCTGAAGGCGCCCATGCCGCCCGTGTTCGGCCCGGTATCGCCGTCGAAGGCGCGCTTATGATCGCGCGCCGTGGCGAGCATCCGGTAGCTGCTCCCATCCACGAGCGCGTGGAGCGAGCATTCGGAACCGGTCAGACATTCCTCGATCAAGAGCCGCCTCCCTGCATCGCCGAAGCGCTGCTCCTTCATCATCGCGTCGAGCACCTCCTGCCCTTCATCGACGTTCTTTGCCACGATCACCCCTTTGCCGAGCGCGAGTCCGTCGGCCTTGATCACGATGGGAAAGCGCGATTCCCGGAGAAAAGCGGCGGCGGCGGCTTCTTTGTCGAAGATGGCCGCGCGCGCCGTCGGGATCCGCTTCTGGCGCATCAACTCCTTCGCAAAAATCTTCGATGATTCGAGGCGCGCCGCGGATTTCGTCGGCCCAAAAACGCGCAGCCCTTCCGCGTCGAAAATATCGACAATGCCAGCGGCGAGCGGATCATCAGGTCCGACCACGGTCAGGTCGATGCGGTTCTCTTTGGCGAAACGCGCGAGCCCCGTCAGATCACTCGCCTTGATCGCAACGTTCTCGCCGATCTCCTCCGTCCCGGCATTACCCGGCGCGCAAAAAATCCGCTCGATTGCCGGCGATTGTTTCAACTTCCAGGCGAGCGCGTGTTCGCGGCCGCCGCTGCCAACGATAAGGAGCTTCACGACAACGACATTGGCCGATGGGGTGCGCCGCGTGTCAAGCGTCGGCGCTCCGATGTGGCTACTCTCTTCTTGCGTCCGGAACGTTTGCTCCTACAGATGCTGAATGAAGGCATCATCCCCATCGGTCTTGAAACCGCAATGCCCTTCGCGCGTCGTGCTCGATCGCATCGCGGACAAATGGACCGCGCTCATCATCCAGGTCCTGGCGAACGGGACCCAGCGCTACGCCGAACTGCGCCGAACCATCGGCGGCATTTCGCAAAAAATGCTCACACAAACCCTTCGCAGCCTCGAACGCGACGGCCTGGTCGTGCGCAAAGTTCATCCGGTCGTCCCTCCTAAAGTGGAATACTCGCTCACCCGGCTCGGGCGAACGTTGATCGATCCGTTGCACGCGCTTTGCCGCTGGTCGGAGCGACATCTCCCGGAGCTCCAGGCGAATCGCAATCGGGCGGACGGCAATTCTACCGCGAACTGATCGGATTCGTTGCGGGAATGATCGAACGCGTTTTCCTGCTCTCGCCTGCGTATGCGGGCGGCCAGCGTGCCCGCATGATCATGAGCGAGCGCGCCCAATTCGATCTCGCCCGCCGGCTGCGGAGCGTGCAGCGTCCCACACTCGGCGAGGTCTTCACTTTTTTGAGCGGCCTCTATTTTCGCGGGAAGCTGGCCTATGCGAATGCTTTCGCGCCGGCCGGTACTACGAAATCGACCGTTCTCGTCATCACACCGACTCGTGGATTGGTCCCGGCGGCGACTCCGGTTGGGCTCGTGGACCTGCGGGAGTTTGCCGAGGTCGATATCGACGAAGCCGATCCGCGCTACCGGATCCCTCTAGAGCGGGATGTGAAGAAGCTGGCCAGAAAATTATCGTCCCAGGGCGAGGTCGTCCTGCTTGGGAGCGTGGCGACGGGAAAATATGTTGATGTCCTTCTGGAACATTTCGGCTCACGGCTTTGCTTTCCCGCCGATTTTGTCGGTCGCGGCGATATGAGCCGCGGCGGGCTCTTGCTCCGTTGCGCGGTCGACCGCAGCGAGCTCGCTTACATCCCCGTGGCCGGCGCCGTGCGAAAAGGAAAACGTCCGCCCAAGCTCGAGCCGCGAAGATATACGAAGTGAGCCTTTAGAGTTGGTTGAGTCATGGCCCTGAACCTCAAACCGCCGCTGCCACCGATGGAGGCGCGTTCCGTCGACGAAATTCCCGTCGGCGACGAATGGCAATACGAGCCGAAGTGGGATGGGTTCCGCTGCATCGCCTTTCGCGACGGCGACAAAATTTTCCTGCAATCCAAGGCTGGTCAGCCGCTAGCTCGTTATTTTCCGGACGTCGTCTCGCAACTCGAGCGACTTCCGTCCAAGCGTTTCGTGCTGGATGGCGAGCTGGCAATTCCGATCGACGATGCGCTCTCCTTCGATGAGTTGCAGCTCCGTTTGCATCCCGCCGCCAGCCGCGTGCAAAAGCTGGCCGCAGCCCATCCAGCTCTGCTGATCGTGTTCGACCTGCTCGCGGACGAGGAGGGCAAATCGTTGCTCGCTCTGCCGCTGCGGGAGCGCCGGAAAAAACTGGAAGACTTCGCGCGCAAAAACTTGAAGGCCAAAAGCGCCGTGCGCCTGTCGCCCGCGACGACCGACCTCGCCACGGCGAAGAAGTGGTTCGACAAAGTCGGCGGCGATCTTGATGGCGTGATCGCGAAGCAGATCGACGCCCCCTACGCATCGGGCGAACGCACGGCGATGATGAAGGTGAAACAAATCCGCAGCGCCGATTGCGTGATCGGCGGCTTTCGCTACGCCACCAACTCGAAGCTGCTCGGTTCGCTCCTGCTCGGTCTATATGACGATGATGGATTGCTGCATCACGTCGGTTTCACCTCGGCCTTCAAGGTCAGTGAGCGCCCGGCGTTGACGAAGAAATTCGAAGCGTTGAAGAAGAAGCCGGGGTTCACCGGAAACGCTCCCGGCGGCCCGAGCCGCTGGAGCACGGAGCGGAGCGGCGAATGGGAGCCGGTCGATCCGAAGATCGTGGTGGAAGTCGCCTACGATCATTTTACGGGCGGCCGTTTTCGCCACGGCACAAAGATCATTCGTTATCGTCCGGACAAGGCGCCACGCCAATGCACCATGGACCAGGTGGAGCATCGCGAAGGAAAATCTCTGGCGCTTTTGTAGCGGGTTCGCTGTGCGAAGCGCTCGCTGGAGACGGCCTGCCCTCAGGCCGTTTGGGGTTACGAGGCTGGCCCTCACCGGCACGAGGGCGTGCCGGCTCCAAGGCTTACGGCGTGGCCCGCAGGGCGGCGGCTATAGAAGAAGGTTCAGAGCGAAAAATCCTGGCTCATGAGGGTGAAATCGCTCCGGAAAAAAGGCGCGGGCATCATGTGCAGCGGTCTCTCCTTGAAGGTCGTGCCGTCGAGCAGCGGCAGCCCGTAGCTTTCGTCTACAACTCGCACTGCCAGAGGCGCAACCGATCTGGTGTCTAACGCCAGCTCGATCCCCTCTTTGGGCAGCGCAAAGTAATACAAACTCCAATTCTTCGGCGGCCCACTCGCGCTCGTGTTTGCGGGCAGGCGTTTGCCGTCGACTGCCGCGCTCAGAACTTCGCCGCCAATATGCACGCTGATTCGCTCGGCGCCGCGGGGCGAGCTGAGACGAAGGCGCAAATGCCGGATGCCGTCTGCGGTGACATCTTCGACCACCTCCGCTTGCGGAGGTTTGCCAGCTGCGACCGGAGCGGGCGCTTGCAGGCAAGCTCTCCTGCCCACCGGAAAAGGATCCGCCAGCGGACCGCGTTCCGGTTTCTTGCCGAAGAACTGCTCTGTCCATTCGTCAGGTCGCGCGTCGAAACTGATCCAGAGGGCGCGCTGCGTCGTCATATTCAAAGCATAAAGAACATGGTTTGATTGGCGGTGATCTTTGTCGAAGCCAGAGCCGATGCCGGCCAGGAGGAAGAACACGAGAGCGACGGCCCCGAAACTTCCGGGAAAAGTCCACCGGTTCGCAGCAGCCGAGCTGCGGAAAAGCGGAATAAGCAGCCCTCCCAGCAACCCGAGGAGGAGAATCAGTCCGGGCGCCAGGGCGAATGGCATCGCAATAAGCGCAAGATGCAAGAACGGGACGATGAGCAGGATGCCGGGAACCGCGCAGAGGGAAGCGACGGCGAGTTTCACCGCCGGACCAGTGCTCTCCCCTTTTTCAAGGAATACGAAACCGAGACCAAGCAACGCGAAGAGGAGCGGCCAGGTCAGAAGGTAACTGCCGCCAATCACCGAGACGGTGACCGCGACCATCAACGCGGCCCACCAGAGGAGCGCGCCCACGAAGAGATTTGCTCCGCTGATTCTTCTGCCCAACGCGCCAAGAGTCGCCGCGGCGATGGCCAGGGTCAGCGCAACAAATCCGAGGACGTAAAGCCCGTGGCTGTAGCTATCGCCGTGCGTGATCAGGCTGTATCCCGGATGGATTCGCCGCACGAGCCACCAGGCGCTCCAAACCGCGCCACCGGCAGCGATCAAGCTCGCGAAAAAAAGAAGCGCGCCTTTGACGATACCTGTTCCGGTCAATTCCTTCCGCCGAAACCCGAGCCAGATGACGGCTCCAAGGAGCAAAAGAGTTCCCAGTGTCACCGGCCACGCCAGCCACGCGGGGTAGCGCACCAGAAGAAACCCAAGGGCGTTGAAATAGATCGCGTCGCCTTCTGGTTTCGCCGCTGAAACGGTTGCGCCAAAGTGCCGGCTGAGCGCGAGCGCGTTCGAGCCGTGGTGTTGGAGGGTCCGCGCGTCGACGTTCTCCAGATTGTCGAGCTGGGTGTGATAATGGGTCAGGCCGTCGATGTAGGCGAAATTCATCCCCGGCACGCCGGCCGTCTTGAAGACAGTCATATCGGTGTCGTTCGGCAGCCGCTTGTAGATCTCGTAGGAGAGCGAATTGGCCAGCGGATACGAAGTGGCTTTCGCCAGCGCCCGGATCAACGCCCCGTTTTGCGGGCTCGTCTCGAACATGATCACAGGGCCGCCATTTCCACGCCCTTCGAAATTCAGCGCGACCTCTACCTCCTTCGCCCAGGTATGCTCCGCCACAAACGCGCGAGCGCCCAGCAGCCCGGTCTCTTCCGAGTCGGTGAAGAGGAATATAATGTCGTTCCTCAACTGCTGGCCGCTCACGCTGAGAGCGCGCGCGGTTTCCAGCAAAGTCGCAACGCCGGTGCCATCGTCATTCGCGCCGGGCCCGGTCGAGACCGAATCGTAATGCGCCACCAGGGCAACGGCGCGCCCGTCGCCGGCGCCTTTTTGGCGCGCGACGATGTTCTGGATCGTGCCGGCAAAAAACAGGGGCGCCGCAGTCGAGTTAAGCGCGGTTGCCTTTTGGATTTCGGGCTCCAGTCCAAAAGCGCGGAGCTGCTGGAAAATGTAATCCCGCGCGGCCGCGTGACTGGCTGAGCCGATGGGACGAGGCGATCGCGCGATCGCTTCCACGTGCTGGAACGCGCGCTCAGCGGAGAACTCGGCCGCACCCGCCGTGGCAGGCAGGGCAGCCGGAGGCTGCTGAAGCCAAATCGCCAGGAACGCCACGAGCCCCAGTCCGAGCCATGAAATCAGCGTTGCCGTGAAGCCAGGCCCGGGGCGTGTCACCGTTCCGGATTCAATTCGAAATTAATCTGCACTTCGTAGTAAGCGCCTTTGACCAGACCAGCCGGCAACGGATCAACTTGGGTCACCCGTTGCGTAATCGCGGCGACCGATTCATCCATGACGACGTTGCCTGACGGCCGAAAGATCGTGAATTTCGAGACGCGCCCATCTTTTTCGATCCGGATTTTCACCAGGGTGGACATCTTTGCGCCGGTCGCCAGGATGGTCTTCGGTTGCTGCCACTCCTTGTAAAACCGGTCGTGCAGCATCGTTCGATACCAGGCGAACTCGGAGGCTGGAGCGTTTCCGTTGCCTGGCCCGTCCCCGGTCGAGTCCGGCTTGCCTGCGACTGATTCCTTTTTGGCGAGGAGCTGCGTCTTTGCGGCGGCGCTTTTCTCTTTGGTGTCCGCGCCTTTCTCTTTCTTGGGTGAAGGCTTCGGAGTTGTCGCCGCCACAACCGGTTTTCTCGGGGTTGCTTTCGGGATCGGTTTTGCCGTTGGTTTGGGCGAAGTTTTGGGGGGCGTCGTTGGGGCCGCGGTCGGCTTCGGGGTCGGTGTCGGCGTCGGGATCGGAGTTGGGGATGGAAGGTGTATTTCGCTCCGGGCCACAGTCGTCACGGAGGGTTCCTCTTGTTTCTCCGGTTCAGGCGGAGTGGCTTCGAGCTCAAGCGCGGGCGGCGGCGGGGGCGGGGTAGCGGCCGCGGCGATTTCCAGCGTCCCGGCATTCATCCACACGATCTCGGGCACGTTCGGCTTCTGCGGATCCTTGCTGGCTCGGGCCAGGGCAAGCAGGACCGCCAGATGAGCGAGAGCGACCAGCGACACGTTGCGCCAAAAACGTGCGTCTCGTGACATCGCTATTTCGTTTCCGCTTTCGTGGCGATTCCGACTTTGCTGATTTGGGCGCGCTGCAACGCATCCATCAACGCGATCAGCTTCTGCACCGGCAGATCGCGGTCGGGCCGAATGACGATGGCCACTTCGGGATTTGCGCGTTTCAATTCTTCAAGACGCGCGACGAGGTCGCCCGCGGCCACCTGCTTGTCGTTAATCTTGATCGTCTCGCGCCGATCGATCGAAATGGTCTGGACCTGCGCCGAATTTACGGGCGCGTTCGCCGCGCCGCTCGAGGGGATGATGAGATTGACGCTGTTCTCGAGCAGAGGCGTCGTGATCATGAAAATGATCAGGAGCACGAAGGCCAGATCGAGGAGCGGCGTGATATTGATCTCGGAGAGCGTCGAGAGATTGTGGCGTTGGGAGTAGCGCCTCATAAGCAAAAGCGAAAAGGGCCACGGATAAACACGGATGAAACCCGGATGTCAGTTGAAAGTGACGGACTCGAATTCTTCATCCTTGGAAATCCGTGTTCATCCGTGGCTAACCTCATCGCCGGAACTCCGGGTCACGCGCGTTGTGGTCCACGTATTTGTGCTCAAACTCCGACGCCAGTTCCGCCGCGAAGTTATCCATCTCCACGATCATGCCGCGAATGCTGGTGACGAGAAAATTGTAACCGAACATCGCGGGAATCGCGACGCAGAGGGCCATGACGGTGGTGATCAAGGCGCCGGACACACCGGGCGCCATCGTCGCCAGGTTCGGCGAGCCCGCCACGGCCACATCGGTGAATGTGTCCATTACGCCCCAGACGGTTCCGAGCAGCCCCAGGAATGGTGCGCCGCTCACGGCGGTCGCGAGCAGGATCATTTGCGATTCCAGCCCGAGGGCGGTCTCGCCTACCGCGCGCTCCATGGCCGCGTTGACGGCGTGCATTTGCGCGGGAGTGATTTTCTCCGCTTCGCCGAGGCGGGCGCGGAACGTTTCATCCACTTCGGGGGAGCCCAGGAGCTGAAACGTCATCTCCTCGCAGCCGGCGCGATACACATTGAAGAGCGGCGCGCCGGGAAACTTCGCGTGGTTCTCGAAGAGGCGGAGCGGTTGGCGGTCCTTGCGAAAGGCGGCGCGAAAACGCGCGGTCTGTTTCCGCGCGAACTGCACCACCCGCAGCTTCGTGATCATGATCGACCAGCTAAAGATTGAAACGACGGCCAGGAGGGCGAGGACAATCTTGCCGGCAACGGTGGATTGTTCGAATGCGAAAAGAAGACCACCGGCCGCTAAAATCTTCGGGAGTAGCATGTGCGCCAACTGCTGAAGTAATACGAGCGTTTTGGAGAAAGGGAAAGTTGGAACGTTGCGCGCCCCGCGCGGAACATAGGCCTGTGGCCTGTGCGCCCAACGGACATTTTGTCCGTTGCCTTCGCTTTTCAGCGGAGTGCAACTCCGCTGGGCGGACAGACCACAGGTCTATGTTCCGCGCGTGATCTGCTACGCGCTCAGCCTGCGCGGATAGGTCGGCCGCCGTTTCGCCACGACGATAAATCCAATTCCGATCGCGACGAGGAAGAAGGAAAAGAATTGTCCGCGCGTGAACATTCCGATCAAGGACGCATCCGGTTCGCGGAAATTTTCCACGATGATCCGGAAGACGGAATAAACGATGAGGAACAAACCGGTGATGAAGCCGTTCGGGACGCGGAAACGTGTCCGGACAAACCAGAGGACGACGAAGAGGACCGCGCCCTCCAGAACCGCTTCGTAAAGCTGCGAGGGATGGCGCGGCGGGAGGATACCGCGCAGGATGTCGGCGACCTGGGGGTTGGTGCGGATAGCTTCGATGACCGATTCGACGGAACGAAGCGAGGGATCAACCTGCTGGCAGGCGGCCAGGGCGCGATCGGCTTCCGCCGCGTTTTCCGCGTCGAGTAGTTCCTTGGGAAATTGCACCGCCCAGGGAACGCTGGTGACGCGCCCGTAGAGCTCGCCGTTGATGAAATTGGCGCAGCGGCCGAGGAACAATCCGATGGGCGCGGCAACACAGAGGCTATCGCCGGGATTCGTCCAGGGAAGTTTGTGACGGCGGGAATAGATGAGAGTGAAAATCACGATGCCGATGATGCCGCCGTGACTCGACATTCCGCCTTCCCAAACTCGCAAAATCGAAAGCGGCTCTCGCAGCATTTCCGGTTTGTAGAAAAAGATGTAGCCGAGGCGGCCGCCGATCATCACCCCGAAGAGCGCCACCCAGGTGACGAAATCGCCGAGCGCGGACTGCGGGAGATCGAGATAACCGCGCCGGGAAAGAACCCGGAGGACCAAATAGGCGGACAGAAACGCGAGCACATACGCCATCCCGTACCAGCGGGGCCCGACATTATCCCAGAGCCGAAAGATGAAGGGATCGAGATTGTGCAGGTAGTAGGCGAGCATTTGAGCGAGCGATCTTCCGTGATCTTTCGATGGGCGGCAATAGAAACACGCCTTGCTCCGCCAAATGTTGTCGCCCGCGCGGGAACTTGATATTCCTGCGTCTGATCTCTCAACAAGAAAGGACCCGATGCCCAAGAACACTAACATCCTCATGGTCCGCCACGCGGAGAAGCCGGACTCCGGAACAGGCCTCGCGGTCCCGGGCCAGGAACGGGCGCAAGCCTACGCAATCTACTTCCAGAATTATTCGCTCAATTCCAGCCCTCTAAAATTGAATTACCTGTTCGCCGCGGCCGATTCGTCGAACAGCCATCGTCCTCGCCTGACGATCGAGCCGCTGGCGGCCGCGATCGGGTTGGCGATTAACGATAAGCACGCGGACAAGGATTATCAGAAGGTCGCGGACGACATCTTGCAGAACGCAAAGTACGACCAACAAAACATTCTGATCTGTTGGCACCACGGAGAGATCCTGGACCTGGCTACCGCTCTCGGCGCAACCAACCTGCCCTCGTCCTCGAATTGGCCTCCCAGCTGGCCCGGCCACGTCTTCGGCTGGGTCTTGCAGCTCTGCTACGACGACAACGGGGCGATCATTCCGGACCAGACCATTTGCCTTAATCAGCAGTTGATGTTCGACGATTACGCACAAGATCCGCCGGCCGGCGGACCGACTCCGAGCGAATAAGCTCACGGCGCGAACGCAAGTCATCCCGAGTCGCGTAGTCGACGAGGGACCTCACAGGCGGTCTGCCTTCACCCAACCCAGAGTGAAGCATAATCGCCACGCCGATCTGCGCGGATCGCGGAAGCGGATTTGCGTGAGCTGACCTGCGACTGTGAGGTCCCTCGCCGTCTACGCGGCTCGGGATGACAGCTTCACTTTCCGCCGCTTCACCTTCAACACGTCGCGCAAGAACGGCGCGGTCCGGCTAAGCCGGCTCTTGGCCACTTCTTCGGGAGTGCCGGTCGCGACGATCTCTCCGCCCTCCGCGCCCGCCTCGGGGCCTATGTCCACGATGTAATCCGCTTCGCCCATGATGCTGAGATTGTGCTCGATAACGATGACGGTGTTGCCTTCATCGACGAGGCGGTGCAGGACCTTCAAAAGCAACTCCACGTCCGCCATGTGCAGGCCGATCGTTGGTTCTTCCAAGAGATACAGCGTCGACTTCGGTTTGCGCATTTTCCGGATCCGCTCGTTCTGGGCGCGCCCGATTCCCCGCGTCAATTCCGTGGCCAGCTTCAACCGTTGCGCTTCGCCGCCGCTCAAGGTCGGGCTCGGCTGCCCCAGCTTGAGATATCCCAGGCCCGTATCGACGAGGAGCGACAACGGCCGCGCGATCTTCTGGTTCGTGGCAAAGAAGGTTGCCGCCTGCTCGATCGTCATCTCCATGACGTCGCCAATGCTCTTCTCGTTGTAAAGGACTTCGAGCGTTTGCGCGTTGTAACGCCGGCCGCCGCAGTCTTCGCACGGCACGTAACTGCTCGGCAGGAAACTCATCTCGAGCTTGATTGCGCCCTGTCCGCTGCACACTTCGCAACGACCGCCTTCGGTATTGAAGGAAAACCGGCTCGGCGAATACCCGCGCACGCGCGAGACCGGAAGCTGTCCGTAAAGCTTTCGAATTTCGTCGAAGACCTTGATGTAGGTCGCCGGGGTCGAGCGCGACGTCTTGCCGATGGGAGATTGGTCCACTTCGTAAACCGTCTCGAATGATTCGGCGCCGGTAATCGTGGTAAATAATTCGCGCTGCTTTCCTCGCTCCCGTTTCAGACGTTCCTTTACCGCGGGCAGGAGAACGGAACGCATCAGGGTGGATTTGCCAGAGCCCGAAATTCCAGTGATGACCGAGAGCCGGCCAACCGGGAAACGGACATCCACCTTTTTCAAATTGTTCGCATGCGCGCCGCGAATCTCGATCCATTGCTCGACGTCGCTTAACGATCGCCGCTCATGGCGTGTGGGATGACACAACGGATTCTTCAGGCACCGGCCCGTCTCGGAGCTCCCGTGCCGTTCGATGTCAGGCAACGTTCCTTGCACGACGACTTCCCCGCCGTGCATGCCCGCACCCGGACCGAGATCGATGATGTAATCCGCCCGCCGCATTGTTTCCTCGTCGTGCTCCACGATGACGAGCGAATTTCCCTTTTGCCGCAACGCGGTCAGCGTTTCGAGGAGTCGAAGATTGTCGCGCGGGTGGAGACCAATGGTCGGCTCGTCGAGAACGTAGAGGACACCGCGCAAATTCGAGCCGAGCTGGGCCGCGAGGCGAATCCGCTGCGACTCCCCACCGCTTAACGTTTTCGCGGAACGCCCCAGCGCCAGATAACCGAGTCCGACGTTTTCCATGAAGCGCAGCCGCTGCGAAATTTCGGGCACGAGATCGTCGGCTACCGTTTTTTGGTTTCCGCGAAAACGCAGCTTGCCAATCAACTGCAATGCTTCCCCTGCCGAGAGCGCCGTGAAGTTATCGATTGTCTGGTTTTGCAGACGCACGTGCCGCGCGATCGGATTCAAACGCGATCCGTGACAGACGGGACACGGCACCGCTTCCTCTTCGTCGATCCACTCCGATTCCCGCTCGGCTGCCAGCTCATTTTCCAGGACGGAGTCGCCCGTGTCCTCCGTGCCCGTCTGTTTGTCGCGGTCCCAAATCTCGCCGAATCCGCCGCACTCCTGGCAGGCGCCGTGCGGCGAGTTGAACGAGAACAGGCGCGGGTCGAGCTCCTCGAAGGCGCGCCCACAGCCGGGGCAGCTCATCTCCGTGCTCATGACCGTGACGCGATGCTTCGAGTCGAGCAGATGCGCCGTGCCGCGGCCAATGTGCAGTGCGCGCTGAACGAGATTGCGCGCCTTCAGGATCCGGCGCGCGTCGATCACGCCGACGACCACATCGATGGTGTGTTCCTTGAAGCGTTCCAGTTTCCGGAAATGCGCGATCGGCAACAGTTGTCCATCGACGAAGAGCGTGTCGAAACCCTGGCGCTCCGCCCAACGGGCCACGTCGGTGTGAAAGCCCTTCCGCGCTTTCACGAGCGGCGCCATCACCTTCAGCGGTCCCCGTTTCACCGCCGTCTCCAGCTGGCGCACGATCGCGGCAAGACTCTGTTTTTCCACCGGCAGATCGCAGTCGGGGCAAAACTGCGTTCCCGTTTTCGCGAAGAGGAGCCGCAGGAAATGGTAAACCTCGGTGACGGTCGCGACCGTTGATTTGCCGCCGCCGCGCGTAACGCGTTGCTCGATGGCGACACTCGGCGGCACGCCTTCAACAAGATCCACGTCCGGCTTTTCGAGCTGCTCGACGAATTGCCGCGCGTAGGGCGACATACTGTCGAGAAAACGGCGTTGGCCTTCGGCAAAGAGAATGTCGAACGCCACGGTCGATTTCCCCGATCCGCTCAGACCGGTGATGATGACCATCTTATCGCGCGGGATATCGAGCGAGATATTCTTGAGGTTGTGTTCTCGCGCGCCGTGGATGCGAATGGCATTGCGGTGAATTCCTCCTCCGGGGAGCGCACGCGCCTCGCGTGCTCCGTTCGGCGCCTCGCCGAACGGCTCTTCGGCGGCGCGGAGTGAAGGTTCATCGTCGTAATCAGGATAAATGCTGGAGGAGATTCGCGGCGAGGCGCCGCGAAGCCCCGCGGACAGGTCGCCCCGGCGACCGCTCCCCAGAACCTTCCGCAAAAATCTTCCGGTGTGCGACGTCTCTGCTTTCGCCACGGCCTCCGGCGTGCCCGCAGCGACGAGCATGCCGCCTTCACCCCCCGCTTCAGGTCCCAGATCGATGACCCAATCGGCGCATTTAATTACTTCGAGATTGTGCTCAATAACCACCAGCGTGTTGCCGCTTGCGACCAATCGCTGAAAGAGCCGCATCAAGATGGCGACGTCGTCGAAATGCAATCCGGTCGTCGGCTCATCGAAGATGAAAAGATTGCCGGCGGACGATCCGTTCTCTTTGGAGTTCGCGCTTTCATCGGACAAATGCCGGACCAGCTTCAGCCGCTGCGATTCGCCGCCAGACAGGGTGTTCAGCGGCTGGCCCAGGCGCAAATAGCCCAGTCCGACTTCATCGAGCACATCGAGTTTGTCGCCCAGCTTCTCGGATTCCCCGATCTGCGCGAAAAACTGAATCGCTTCGCTGACAGTCATCTCCAAAACGTCGTGGATCGATTTCCCGTAAACCTGCACGCGCAAGACATGCGGCTGGAAACGGCGCCCCTCGCATTCCGCGCAACGCACGTAGAGATCGCTCAGGAATTGCATTTCGATCTTCTCAAAGCCGGTGCCGCAGCAGCGCTCGCAACGGCCGCTGCCGGAGTTGAACGAGAACGCGCTGGCCGTGAGCCCCTGGGCCATCGCTTCCGGCTGGGCGGCGAAAAGCTCGCGCACGCGGTCGTAGAGCCCGAGATACAGAATGGGCGTGGAGCGCGGGGTGCGAGCGAGCTGCGATTGATCCACCATTACGAGCTCACCGATGCGATGCGCGCCGGTGACCGATCTGCAGGCGCCGGGTTCCTGCTCGTTCGCCTGGCCTTTCGCCTGGAGCAGGTTCCGGTAGAGCACGTCGTGAATCAGCGTCGATTTCCCGGAACCGGAGACGCCTGTGACGCAGTTGAACACTCCCAGCGGAATTTCGACGTCGAGATTCTGGAGATTGTGTTCCCGCGCGCCGGTGATACGGATCGAGGCGGTGGATTTGCGGCGGGATTTCGGAATCGGGATCGATTTGCGTCCGGCGAGGTAATCTTGCGTCAGGGTCTGGGGAGCGCACGCGCCTCGGGTGCTGGCAACGGCGCCCTCGCCGGTGCGAACTTTGTCTGCGGAAGATCGTTTCGGCGAGGCGCCGAAACCAGCACGCGAGGCGCGTGCGCTCCCCAGAAAATCTGCCAACTCACCGCTGAACACCAGCTCGCCGCCGTACTCCCCGCGGCCCGGCCCAATATCGATTACGTGATCGGATGCGCGGATGATGGCTTCCTCGTGTTCGACGACCAGCAGTGTGTTCCCTTTGTCCCGCAGATCGTGCATCACGCGCACGAGCCGGCCGATGTCGCGCGGATGAAGACCGACGCTCGGCTCGTCCATGACGAACAGCGTATTGACGAGCGACGCGCCGAGACACGTCGTGAGGTTCACGCGCTGGACTTCACCGCCGCTCAGGGTGCGGGTCGAGCGGTCGAGCGTGAGATAGCCAAGCCCGACTTCGCAAAGATAACGAAGCCGCGCGACCACTTCATTGCGCAGCATCTCCGCGGTGGAATCGCCAGGCGGCAAGACAAGTTCGGCCAGCAGCTTTCGAGCATCGCCGATGGAAAGCTGCGCCACTTCCGGCAGGGTCCGCGCCGTCTCGCGCGTTCCGTTCCGAGCGGGTGAAACGATCCGGTAATTTAGCGCCTCGGGCTGGAAGCGGCCGCCCTTGCAGTCAGGGCAGGTCGTGTAGGCGCGATAGCGGCTGAGCAAGACCCGCACGTGCATTTTGTAGGTCTTGCTCTCGAGCCATTTGAAAAACCCTCGAACCCCGTACCAGCGGTCGTTCTCGGCCAGCTCCTCGACATCGGTATCCTCGTCCCGCGCCTCGCCATTGATGACGAAATCCTGATCGGCCTTCGGCAGGTCCTCGAACGGGGTGCGGACATCGATCTCTTCCCGCGCGCAGGCCCGCATGAGATCTCGCTGCGATTCGCCCATTTCCTCACCTCGGAACACCCGCACCGCGCCTTGCGAGATCGAGAGGGACCTGTCGGGAATCGCCTTGTTTAGATCGATCGCAATAGTCCTCCCAAAACCGCGGCAAAGGGGGCAAGCGCCGAGCGGATTGTTAAAGCTGAAGAGGCCCGGCGTCGGCGGGCGGATATCGAGATCGCAATGGGCGCAATGCCAGCCAGTGGAAAAAGGCGACTCCTTCTTCGTCTCGAGGACGACGAAATTAATTCGGTCCTTGCCGAAGCGCAGCGCGGTCTCAATCGACTCGACCAGCCGCGCGCGTGTTTCTTCGCCAATCGTCAGGCGATCCTGAATGACCTGCACGCGCGCTCCTAGCCGACCGACTTTCTTGTCGGTATCGGCCCGGACAACTTCGCCATTCAGCCAGACGCGCAGGTAGCCTTGTTGCTGGAGAAATTGAAAGAACTCACGCGCGTCGGTCTTGGCCGGCACTCCGACCCAAAAGGTGAGGAGCACCGTTTCGCCGGCGAACTCGCGCAGCACATCATCCGCGATCGAACGCGCGGTCTCGGGCCGAATCTCTCGCGCGCAACTGGGGCAAAAGGCGCGCGCGATCCGCGGCATAAGGAGTTTTAGGTAATCGTTGATCTCCGTCATCGTGCCGACGGTGGAGCGCGAACTCTTGACCGGGTTCGCCTGCTCGATGGCGATGGCCGGCGGGATGCCGCGAATTTCGTCCACGCGCGGCTTGTCCATGCGATCGAGGAATTGCCGCATGTACGGGCTGAAGGTTTCGACGTACCGGCGCTGGCCTTCGGCGTAGATGGTGTCGAAGGCGAGGCTCGATTTGCCGCTGCCACTCGGGCCGGTAATGACGGTTAATTTCCCGAGCGGGAGATCGAGATCGATCCCCTTAAGGTTGTTCTGGCGCGCCCCGCGGATTTCCACGCAGCCGCGATCAGACGGCGCAGTCACACATGGTTTTTCAGCGGTCGTTGAACCCACCGGAGACTATCCGATTGCGCGACCCGGTTCGCAAATTTCGCCTATGATTTAAAGCGACTGGTGAGCGCTTCACCCTGCTGCAACAGCTCGTCTGGCACGACGCCGCCGAGCGAGTCGAAAAACCTTTTGTGCTCGACTAATTCCTTCTGCCATTCGCCATGATCGACGCCGAGAAGTTCGGCGACACACTTGTGGTCGATCTCGAGTTCGGCCAGATCGAGATCGTGCATTCCCGGCAGCCAGCCGATGGGCGATTTGACCGCGCCGTCGCTGCCTTCGCAACGATCGATAATCCATTTGAGGACTCGCATGTTGTCGCCGAAGCCAGGCCAGAGAAATTTGCCGTCGGCGCCTTTGCGGAACCAGTTCACATCGAAAATCAGGGGCGGATTGGTGAGGCGTTTCCCGATGCCGATCCAGTGCCGAAAATAATCGCCGATGTTGTATCCGCAGAATGGCAACATCGCCATCGGGTCACGGCGGACCTGACCGACGGCACCTGTCGCGGCTGCCGTTGTTTCCGAAGCCATCGTTGCCCCCAGATAAACTCCATGGTTCCAATCCAAGGCCTGGAAAACCAGCGGCATGGTGTCGCTCCGGCGCCCGCCGAAAATAATGGCGCTAATCGGAACGCCCTCGCCTTTCTCCACATCGGGATCGAGGACGGGATTGTTCCGCATCGGCACCGCGAACCGGCTGTTGGGATGCGCCGCCTTTTCCTTCGAGTCCGGCGTCCAGTCGTTCCCCTTCCAATCGATGGCATGCGCGGGCGGCGGGCCATCCTTCCCTTCCCACCAGACATCGCCGTCATCGGTCAGCGCGACGTTGGTGTAGAGCGTGTCGTGCTCGATCGACTTCATCGCGTTGGGATTCGATTTGTAGCTCGTGCCGGGCACGACGCCGAAATAGCCGTTCTCGGGATTCACCGCGTAAAGGCGGCCATCTTTCCCGATCTGCATCCAGGCAATGTCGTCGCCGATCGTGGTGACCTTCCACCCTTTGAAATGCGGGGGCGGAATCAGCATGGCGAAATTCGTCTTCCCGCAGGCGCTCGGGAAGGCCGCGGCGACGTAATGCTTCCGGCCATCCGGCGATTCCACCCCGAGAATCAGCATGTGCTCGGCGAGCCAGCCCTGCTTGCGCGCGAGATACGAACCGATGCGGAGCGCGAGACATTTCTTGCTCAACAAGACATTGCCGCCGTAACCGGAGCCGACTGAGATGATGGCGTTATCCTGCGGGAAATGGCAGATGAGCCGGCGATCGGGATTCACATCGAGCAGCGAATGAACGCCGCGATTCCATTCGCCTTTGGGATCGTCGCCCAGCCGCTTCACCGCAACCGAACCCATCCGCGTCATGATTCGCATGCTCAGGACGACATAAATCGAATCGGTAATTTCGAAGCCCACCTTGGTGAGGGGGGAATCCGGCGGCCCCATGATGTAGGGAACGACAAAAAGCGTCCGGCCTTTCATCGCGCCCGCGAGCATCCCGTGCAGCTTGGTATAGGTCTCGGCCGGCTCGGCCCAGTTGTTCGTCGGGCCGGCTTCCTCTTTCGTCGGCGTGCAGATCAGGGTGAATTGCTCGACGCGCGCTACGTCGTTCGAATTCGAGCGATGCAAATAGGAGCCCGGCTTTTTCTGCTCGTTTAATTTGAGGACCACGCCGAGGCGCTGCGCCTCACCGAGGAGCCAGGCGTTTTCCTCCTCGGAACCGTCGCACCAGAAAATGTTTTCGGGCTCCGTCAGCCGGGCGACTTCCTGCACCCAATCGAGGACCGCCTGGTGGGTCGGCTTGGAGTCGCCGATTCCACTCGGCGAAGAAATGGCAGGCGCAAGGTTATCCATAAATGTCCGGCCTCGGCGTCAATTCGCGAATGCGGGATGGTTATTTTCGCCGCTTCACAAACTTCTCCAAGCAAATTTTCGCGTGCCGCAGTTGGAGGACCTCTGTTGTCAGACGCCGGATCGCGATTCGGTGACGAGCACCGGAGGTGCGGCGTACTAAAGCCCGGAGTGCAGCGCCAGCGGAACTCCGGGTAACAATCGAAAAGGGAACAAGCCCTGAAAGGGCGACGGAATGGTGAATCAGCGGAGGCGCGCTCATTACCCGACTCAACGTTTCCGCCACCCCAACTGGGGTTTTTGGAATGATGATTGGCCTCAGATACCCGGAGCTTCGCTCCGGGCTTTATTCCGTCGTGCCTTTGGCACTGCCCACCCCACTGCGACGTAGGCTCGCATTGATTCCAACTCCGATTGCCGCATTGCATCGGCTGCACCGAAGGTGCGCGCGTTAAAGCCCCCCTCTCTGACGGCGTTCACAGAAACGCCCTACAGAACGCCGCTTGCACGCGATGCGGGCGCACACTTAATTGCAGGATGTTCGGTGTCACCACCTCGGATGACTACCAGCCGGTGACATGGGTCGGGCGCCACCCGGTGCATGTCACGACGCTGCTTGTGGCGGTGCACTCGTTCACGGCCATCGTGGCCTGTTTTCTCGGCGGCACCCACGTGCTCGGGCATCTGGCGTTCGACAGCGCGCTCGTCTGGCAGCGCGGCGAAGTCTGGCAGCTCGCCACCTACGCCTTCGTCCATTCGCCGGCCAACCTGCTCTGGTTCGCGATCGAGATGTACATGCTGTTCGTTTTTGGGCGTGAAGTGGAACGGTTCGTCGGCCGGCGCGCGTTCATTGTTCTGTATGCGACTCTCCTGCTCGCGCCGACGGTGCTTCTCTCGCTCTGGGGACTCGGGCAACGAGTAGGAATAGCCGGTTCGCCCGCGTTGCATTTCGGCATCTTCATCGCCTTCGCCGCCATTTATCCGAATGTCGAAATGCTCCTGCGAATCCAGGCGAAATGGGTGGCGCTCGCGGCCACAGGCATTGCCACCTTGCAACTGCTTGCCTATCGCGATTGGTCCGCCATGGCCGTGCTCTGGCTCAGCATCGCGGTCGCCTTTCTCTTCATCCGGCTGCGTGCCCCCGGGCCGGAACTGGAATGGTGGAGCGGAGTAAAATCGCGTCTCCAACCGAAGCCCAAATTTACGGTGGTGCAGCGGTCCGCGCCGCGCCGCGTGGTCGAGCCGGAGAACATTCATGAGTCTATCGACCCGGTGCTCGACAAAATCTCGAAACAAGGAATCAACAGCCTGACTGCGTCGGAACGCCGCGCGCTCGACCGGGCGCGAAATCGTCTCTTGAAAAAGTCGCAGTGAACCCGCGCGCCGAGGGTCGCGACGGCCATTTGCGGATCAGTGTCGTGGTGCCGTCCTGGCGTGACGCCGAGAATTTAGAAAAGCTCCTGCCCGAATTGGCGCGACGAGAAGGCATCGCGGAGACCATCGCCGTGGATGCTTCGGGGGAGGGCCAGGCCGAGCGGATCGCGCTTGCAACGGGCGCCACATTCCTCGCCTGCTCCAAGCCGAATCGGGGCGAACAAATGAATCTCGGCGCAGCGGCCACCAATGGAGACGTCATTGTCTTCCTGCATTCCGATACCAATTTGGATGGCGCGCACCTCGCGGCCATCCAGGCAGCGCTGGCCAATCCCGAAGTCATCGGCGGCGCATTTTTTCGCAAGTTTGACGGTCGGCATCCGCGGCTGATGTGGCTGGAATCGGTGGCGCGTTTTCTCACCAGCCACGGAGGAACGCTCTATGGCGACCAATCGATCTTTGTCCGCCGAGACGTCTTCATGAAGCTCGGCGGCTTCGCGAAGATTCCGCTGATGGAGGATGTCGAGTTTTCGCGGCGATTGCGCGGGGCGGGGAAGATCGCTGTGCTCGACCCGCCAGTGCAATCGTCTGCCCGCCGGCATCTGCGCAAGGGAGCGTGGCGCACGAGCATTCAGAACGGCTTGTTCATCGTTCTTTACAATCTTGGTGTCTCGCCGCATACGCTGCATCGCTGGTACTACAGCGGCAGGGAACATAGGCTTTCAGCCTGTGCGCCCAGCGGACATTCTGTTCGCTGAAAACCGAAACCACAGCGGGTTGCAAACCCGCTGGACGGCACAGGCTGAAAGCCTATGTTCCGTTAGTTCACCCCACCGCCAGCGATCCCGTCCGCAGCAGCTCGACAAATTCCTCCGCCGTCTTGGCCGCCATGAGCGCGTCCCGCCCTTCTTTGTCTTTCACCACCCGGGCCAGCGCCCCGACGCAAACGAGGTATTCCGTCACCCTCCGCTGCGGCACACCCACGAGAAAAATCAGATGCACCGGTTCGGGCGAATGCCCGAACGGGAGGCCGGGAGTGCTGCGGCCTATCCCAAGAACGATTTGGTCCACCAAATTTGTTCGCGCATGCGGGAAGGCGACGCCGACGCCCGTATTCGTGGATGTCCGTCCTTCGCGCTCCATGATCGCGTCCGCCAGTTTGTAGAAATCGTCGACCCGTCCGTGCTCGCGCAAGAGCTGCACAATCTCGAGGATTGCCTCCGCCGCGGTCGCTTCGCGCAATTCCATCACGACGAGTTTCGGATCGAGAATTTCGTTGAGGAGCGCGGACATCAGAGAAAACGGTGAGCGATTGATTGGATTGACGGGCGAATCCGAGTTATCGAATTATCCAGGCACTCGTGGCAACTCAAAACAATCCCGGCGGGCTCAGCGATGAAGCGACGATTTCGTTGCAGCGGAGCCTGTACGACCCGGG
>DASQLH010000210.1:0-8873 GCA_035630155.1 Chthoniobacterales bacterium | reverse complement strand
ACGCGCCTCGCGTGCTGGCGATGGCGCCTCGCCATCGCGAACTTTTCTCTCCCTCCACCTAATTTCATTCGCGCTTTCCGATAAAGTTCGTTTCGGCGAGGGCGCCGAAACCGGCACGCGAGGCGCGTGCGCTCCCCAGATCATGTCACGCGCTTCACCAGGAGCAGACAAATCAGATCTGGCCGCGCGCGCTCTGGTTCCGGAGAATCCACAGGGCCCAGGCTGCGCGGGTGACGTGGACCGCGGCGGTGGCGGCTTCCCACCAGGCGATAAGTTTGAACGCCCCGACGATGTTGCCCAGGATGAGGCCGAGGGTGAGGATCCAGACGTAAATGTTCCGCCGTCCGCTCACGAGCCGGAAGAGGCGATCGAAGGGGCCAAGCTCGGCGATCGATTTGTGGAAGTAGCGAACGATTCTGGTGCGGGCGAGTGCGTTCAAGACCTCAGCGCCAAGGAGAAGACCGAGATAAGTGAAGGCCTCGGGTAATTTTCCGGAAGCGTGCAGGTGCCAGGCGAGAGCGATCCACCACGAATTCTCGAACAGGACATCGAATAGATGTTCGAGCTTGCCGGCCTGCGAGGTCTCCAGTTTTACGCGAGCGAGTTTGCCATCGAGGCCGTCGAGGACGCCGACCGCCAGGGCGACGGCGATGGCGGAGCCGAGGTGGCCCGTCGCGAAAAGGATCGTGGCTCCCCATGCGACAATGTTGCAGAAAATGGTCAACTGATTCGGCGTGATGGGGGTTTTGCACAGTTTGCCGACAATAAAGGTCTCGATGGGAGCGTGGACGAGCGCGGGCACATCGAGCGTTCCTTTTTGGGCGGCATCGAGGATCACTTTTTCGGCGAGCTGCCTGTGCGCCGGAGTTGGAGACGGGAACCAGTAAGCGCGCAGATCGCGATGCAGCTCAGGGGAATACCAGGACTGCGTCGCGGCGTCGAAAGAGGGGAGACTCCCGTTGTCCAAAGCTTCGCAGATGGCGTCCTCAAATGGGCCGTTGCGATCGGAGACCCAATCGCGAGAAAGCATCGCAGCGCCGCAGAAGCGGCCGCGGTTCGTCATCGGCGTGAACAAGACGAGGGGGTGGAATTTTGGCGGCACCGTCGAATCGACCAACGCGACCGGTGCGTCTTGACCGCTGAGCAACCGCAACAGACGCGGATCGAAGACGCTGTCGCCGCGCAAAACCAAAAGCTCCGGGCAGTTCTCTGGCCAGACTACGGCTAGTTGTTCGAGGATGATGGGGCCAGCGGGTCGCAGCGAAAACGTGCAGGCAATCTTCGTCCAATGCGGCGACAGGATGCGCGGCGCTTCCGAGATCAACTCTTTGCTATCGGTAAAAATTTGCGCACGAATAAATCCCGCCGCCTGCAATGTCCTGAGCGAGCGCTCCAACAATGAGAGGCCACACAGCTTTACGGACACGGCCGCATGGCCGGCAAGAACAAGGCATTCCATTTTCCGTTCCGCCACGCCTCAGGATTTGAGCCGCGCGAGGTCTCTGAGGTTTTCTTCCGCGTGCGCGCGCATCTCTGGTGTGTCCACGTCCTGCCACCAGGCCGGGCCAATATCGATCGCGCGGACCTTGCCGTCGGAAGCCATCAGCCGCACGCCGTCGGCGAGGCTGCAATCGCTCCCGCGGCTGTGGGATTGCGCGCCGCGCAGATAATCAAAAAGTTCGTTCGGACACAAAAATATCCCGGTGTCGATCGCGTCGTAGGTCTCGAGCGTTTTCCCGAGCGTGATCACTTGGTTGCCGCTGGTTTGCACTTTCATGGCGTCATCCATGTCGAAAATGGTTTCGAGCTTTTTGTCGACCGCGAGATTCAGGCAATGCGACGCCCCGCTTTCGAGGACGAGGGAGAGAATCGCAGGATCGAAAAGGTGATCGCCCATCATGAGCAGGAATGGTTCGGTGACGTGGCCGGCGGCGCACAAAACGGAGAGGCCATTTTGCTTTTGCCAATCCGGATTGCGGATGGGATTTAGCTGCATCGCTGCGGGAATCAGCGGGCGCAGAGATGCGATGAGGCTGTCACTGTTTTCCCCGACGACCGCATGCAGCGTCCCCACTCCGATATTCCCGAGCGCTTCCGCGATGTAGGAGATCAGGGGGCGACCCAGGATCGGCACGAGCGGTTTCGGCAATACTTCGCCGGACGCGCGCAAGCGGGAGCCGGTCCCCGCCATGAGAATGACCACGTCGGTAACGGCGCGCATCAAATTCCGTAATACTTTCGCAGGACCCAAAGCCGCGTGCGTTGGGGAAGAAGACGAAAGGTGAGTGGCGCGATGACGCCTTGAAACGTATCGCCTACGGTGACGCGCGGCGGCGGATTCGGATCGTCGATCAGCTTCGCGATCCGCTGCGCGACCAACTCGGGACTGGGCGCCTTTTTCATGCTCCGGTCAGCGACGCGCCAGGCTTGCCGGAGTTTTGCCAGGTAGCGCGAATCGCCACTCTCGTCCCGCGCGATCTTATCGTTGAAATCGGTCCGGATATCTGCCGGCTGGAGATCGATCACGCGGATGTTCGAGCCTGCGAGCTCCAATTGAAGCGTGCCAGTGAAAGAAGCCATCGCCGCTTTGGCCGCATTATACGCGCCCATGAATGGAATGGGCAGGCGCGAGGCCAGCGAGGTTACATTTATGATGCGCCCGCCGCGCTCTCGCATCGCGCGCAAGGCGAGCTGGCAGAGTTGAATGTGGGAAAAGACGAGAGTTTGAAATTGAACGTGCACCTCTTCGGGAGAAAGGAATTCCGCGGGGCCGAAGTGGCCGCTCCCGGCATTGTTGATCACGACATCGAATTGACCCGCTTCGCGGAGGGCGGAGTGGAAACTCTCGCCTAACGAGAGAGGGTCAAGGAGATCGAGTCGAACACCGTGAAGACGCGGTAACGGCGGGATCCGGTCGAGATCGCGCGAGGTGCCCCAGACTTCATGGCCGCGGCCGGAGAGGAGGGTAGCGGTGGCCAGGCCGATCCCGGAACTGGCGCCGGTGATAAAAATCCGCTTCATGGGATGCTGGGTAGCGCACGCGTCTCGCGCGTTGGCGATGGCGTCCTCGCCGTCGCGGACTTTCTTAAAGCATGTTTTGGCGAGACGCCAAAACCAACACGCGAGACGCGTGCGCTACCCGGATCTGCCGCCGGCCACATCATGCGATCGGATGCCGATCGTCCTTCTGTTCCTAACCAGATCATATGGGCGAGTGGGTCATCACAAACCGGCGGTAATAAACCCATGCTAAGAGATAAACGAGAAGGAAGACCACCGAGCTGACAATTTCGCCCGAAATTCCATCAATCATCACCCGACAGCCTGCGGCGGGCAGAGCCGCCACCAGCGCCGCGAAAAGCGGTGGGCCGATGTTTGCCCAGGGATTGCGCCACTGGAAGACGGAACGCAAGGCGCGGTGACGCAGAATTCCAAGCAGGGCGTAGGGCAGCAAAATCCCGAAGGCCGCTCCCATTACTCCCCAATTGCGAATGAGGAAAAAGTTGGCGATCAACGCCACGACGCAGGCGATCGATGAGTTCAAGACGTTGAGGCCTGGCTTCTGGACCATGATCACGGTCTCCGCCAGGCCGACCAAAGCGTTCGTGCCGCAGGCGATGGCGACGATGATCAGCCAGGCGCTGCCCTGGCGGAACTCGGGACCATAGATGGAGAGGATCGTGCCGCCGGCGAACGCGAGCACGGCGAGCAGAGGCAGCAAGACCCAGAGCATCCATTGGGCGACGCGTGAGAACGCGGCCGCGGCGCGTTCCTGTTCGCCGTGCACGGTCAAGCCGGCCACGACCGGCGCGAAGATCGGTGTGAACGCCTGATTCACTTTGCGCAACCCGCTCGCCACTTCCACGACCGCGCCGTAGATGCCGACCACCGGCAACGTCACGCCTGGCGCACGGCCGATAAAACAGGCGAGCATGAGGACATCCATGCGGACGATGAGCGCGTTGAGGACATCGTAAGCGCTGATGTGGGCTGAATAGGAAAGCAATCGGCCAGCCTCGGCGCGATAAGAGAATCCGGCGGGCCGCGCCGGGACATTGCGGAAAAGCGACCAGGCCAGGGCGAGCGCGACGATGCCGGACGCGGTCATCCCGATTACTGCGGCAAGAGCCGGCGCGGATGTTTGGAGGCCGGCCGCGAGGGCCAGGAGAAACGCGACGCTGGTGACGAGGGATTGAGCAACGCCGCGCGAGAAGATGTCGTGCCGCATCACTTTCATGCCGCGGGAAACAGCGGTGTTGATGGAATACAACGCGAGTCCCGGCAGGGCACAAAGCATGAGCGAAAGCCCTGCCGCCAATTGGCGATCTAATCCCAACCGATCGCCAAAGAGCCAAATGCCGATAAGGGCAACGACGGCGATGGCGATGCTTTGGAAGAGGGCCAGGAAAACCGCGAGCCGAAACAAGGCGTGGCTCCGAGCGTGGTCGCCCACGGCTTCGGCGCGCGCGATAAAGGCAACGATTGCGTTATCGAGGCCGAACAAACCGATTTTGCTTAGCAGCTCAATCGTCGTCCACGCGACCAGATAGGTCCCAAGCGCGGCCGCTCCCAGAAGGCGGGCGACGAGGAAGGCAAAGATGCCGCGAAAGTTTGACGCCAGGAGCGCGACAGTGTTAATCAGGGCGCCGCGTTTCAGCTCGGCGCCATGATCGACCGGCGTGATTGTTGGCGCAGCCGCGGGCGCGATCGCTTCGACCGTGTTCATGAGAACGAAGTCATCTGGCGGCCCGGCCGCGCGGATGGCTGCCGATGATTACGCCATCCTGCATCTCATGGATCCAATCGCAGGCTTCGGCGATCGCCGGATTGTGCGTGACGAGGAGCATCGCCTTTCCGCCGTCTTTTACTATTTGCTGCAACAGCTCGAAAGCCCGTTGCGAGTTCGCGCTGTCGAGGTTGCCGGTTGGTTCGTCCGCCAGGATCACCCGGGGATCGTTCGCGAGCGCCCGCGCGACTGCGACGCGTTGCTGTTCGCCCCCGGAAAGATGGCGGCTCGGGCGCGCCCGTTTGTTGCCAAGCCCGACCGCCTCGAGCAACTCCGCGGAGCGCTCCATCATTTCGCTCTCGCTACGACGGCCGAGGCGGCGCATCGGGATCATGACGTTCTCCTGCGCGGTGAAATCCTCGAGTAGGAAATGGAACTGGAAAATGAAGCCGAGAAGCTCGTTTCGTTTTTCGGATAACCGGTCGTCCGGCAAACCGGAAACGAGCTGATGATCGATCGTGAGCGTCCCGCTGTCCGGGCGATCGAGCAGGCCGAGTATGTAAAGCAACGTGCTCTTGCCGCACCCGGACGGACCGACGATGGCGTGAACGCTTCCCGGCTCCAGGTCGAGGGAGACGCCCCGCAAGGCGTGCACCCGGGAGTCCTCTTCACCGAGGAAACGTTCGAGATCGCGGCAGCTCAGCCAGATGTCGGGAGCCATTTCTGGGAATTTACGGTCGCTCCGGGCGCTTCCAAAAAATTAATTCGCCGAGGCCTGGGCGCGCCAGTTATCGAGCTGGCTGGCGGAACGCGAGCAACCGATCGTGCACGTGGCGTGACAGCTTTTGTAGCTGTGGAATTGCTCGCGCAAATCCGCGACCGTGTATTCCATCAGCGGCTTCGACCAGACCGTGCGCGTCTGGGCACACCAGTTCACCCGGCCAAATTCATCGATGTAAAGGTAGCGGCTGCCGGACCGGCATTTGAAAGGCGACACGCCGTCGCGCACGAGACGCTTGCGATAACTCGAAAAATCCATCCAGCTTCGCGGCAACTTTTTCACGATGCGCTCGAAAACCTGAAGCTCCTGCTCGTCAAGCTTCATCTGTCCGTGGGTGTCGTGGACGAGGAGCACGCGCGGCGTGAAACCCATCTGGCTCGCGAAAGCCACCACTTCCTGGGCTTCTTCCGGCGGGCAGGCGCCGATCACCCCGCTGACGGTGACGTTAAATTTCGCGTGAGCGCGCAGGTCTTCGAGCCGTTTCCGCAGATTGTTCAGGACCTTTTGAGTTGTCTCGTTGCCCTGGACGCCGTCGATCGAGATCTGCATCTCCTGCAACCCGGCGTCGTTGAGCTCCTGGATCAGCTTCGGTTTCAAAAAGAAGCCGTTGGTGATCATGCCGGTGCGGAAAAAACGAAGCTCGCGGCAACGGCGGATGAGCTGTGGCAGATCGGGATGGAGCGTCGGCTCACCGCCGGTAAGAGAAATTCCGAACGTGCCGAGATTCTTCAGCTTTCGCAGTTGCGCATCGAGGACGGAGAAGGGAACCGGCTCGCTGGTTTTATCGAACTCGGAGCAATAGGCGCAGGAAAGATTGCACCGGCGAATGATCACCATCTGGGCCAGGAACGGGCTGTAGCGAAGGCGGAACGACAGACCGGGCGCGCGTTCTTCAGGGCGTGTTTCGACCAAGGGTGTGGCGGTTAGTTCTGCTGTCGGCATCGCGAAAATTGGGCGCCCCGGCCGGGCTGGCCGAAGGTTGGCAGGGCAAGAGTTACCGGCTTAACATCGGAATCATCCTGAGGCAATCCATATCCATCCCTTATCGACGCGAAACGGCGCGGGACGAAGCATGAAGGTCGCGATCCTGGCCGAGGCTCCGGGCGCGTTAATTGAGCTTTGCGGCGTCTCGATGCTGGAGCGATTGCTGCGGACGTTGCAGCGGGTGGGCGTGCGCGAAGCGGTTATTGTTTCGAGCACGGCGGAAGCACTCGAGACCGAATTGGCCACTCCTTCACGATTTCGCACGGGGATCGCATGGACATTGCGACGGCGACCGCCCGGCCCGGTCGCGATCGAGGAGATCTGCGACGCTGGCGGGCGAAGCGAGCTGCTGCTGGTTTTGCCGGGCGACGCAGTTTGGGACGATCGGCTGCTCACATTGCTGCTGTCGAGAAACGAACCGGCCGCATTGGTTGATTCCGCTCCGCCGCAATCCGTCGAGTCTTTCGTCAGCCACCTGCCCGCGACGCCGCTTGGACGACTCACCGGCGCTGCCGTCCTGGATCCTGCCTGGCTGTCGCGCGAAAGCGGACCGTTGCAGGAAGTTTTATCTCGCGAAGTGGACGCGGGAAGTTTGCCTGGGTTGGACATCGAAGAGCAGCCTTCCTACTCGCTCACGATGCGGCGCGAGTTGAGGCCGCTCTGGATTCCAGCGCCGCCACCCGCGCAGCGAAAGCAGGCTGAGCAACTTATTCTGGACTCGGCCCAAAAAGGCTCGCTCGATTTGCCAGCCTGGGTGCACGGGCCAATCGAGACGACGATCGTCGCGCGATTATGCAAAACTTCGATCACGCCGAACCAGCTGACCGCGGTCTGCAACGTCGTTGCGTGGGCAGTCGTTCCGCTCTTCGCGACGGGCCATCTCATTTGGGGAACGGCGCTCGCCCTTGCCGTGGGCATTCTCGACGGGCTCGATGGCAAACAGGCTCGCGTGAAAGTCGAGACGACCGAAGCCGGCAAGCTCGAGCATTGGCTCGACACATTCTATGAATTGGCCTGGCTGTTGGCGCTTGCCTATTATTTTCACGCCTCGGGAGCATTGCCGGACGCGTGGAAGTATTTGCTGCTATTTCTCGCCGCGGAAGGAATCGATGGGTTGGCGAAGCTCAGCATCATCCGGCGCTACGGACGTTTGATCGACGAACTAAGCCCGCTCGATCGCAAAATCCGGTTCCTGGGCGGGCGGCGGAACGTTTACATCTGGATTCTTGCCGTGGGCGTGTTGCTCGGAGCGCCCGCCAAGGCTTTTGTGGTGATGGTCTGGTGGGAAGCTGCGACCGCAGTCGTCCACGTCGTCCGCGCTATCTGGGCGATTTGGATTAGGCCCTTCGATTTTGCGACCGGCAAATAGGCCGCCCCTTCAGGGCTGGCGATTTGTTTGTTCGGTACTCAGGGCGTTGCCCTGGGCTAACATTGGCCGCGCCTTTGGCGCTCCAATCAGTCGTGAGGCCAACGGCCTCTCCTATGTCAGCCCAGGGCAACGCCCTGGGAATCCGAACAACAGAGAACATCAGCCCTGAAAGGGCGTCCCAAAGCCGATTTAATCCCAGATGTAGCGCTCATCATATTCGACCGCGTGCTTTTCCAGAAGCGCGCGCAACTCGTCCTGAAACGTGCGTTTGCGATGATGTTCGCGCTGGTTGGCGATGTAATCCCTGACGGCGTTCAAATTGGAATGGCTCACGGAAAAAACACCGTAACCGTTCTGCCATGCAAAATCGGCGATGCCGGTGGGTTGGGTTTTAATCCATTTCGACGACGATTTCTTAGCGTCTTCGACCACCTTGCTCACGGAAACGGTCCGGCCGAGCTCGAACAGCATGTGAACGTGATCTTCCGCGGAATTGATGAGGTTTGCGTGGCAGCCAAGATTTTTCAGCACGGTTGCCAGGTAGGCATGCAGCGGTTCGCGTAGTTGGTCGTCGATTGTGCGTGCGCGGCCTTTCGTGCTGAAAATGAGGTGAAGGTGAATTCTGGCGAGGGACTGGGGCATACGTTGATCATTAGGGCGCCTTTCAGGGCTTGCGATTGTTTTCTCTGAATACCCAGGGCGTTGCCCTGGGCTGACATCGGACGCGCCTTTTGGCGCTTTAAGAGTCATAGGTAAGATCTGCAGCCGGATCCGGCGTTGCCGGCAGGCCAACGGCCTGCTCAATGCCAGCCCAGGGCAACGCCCTGGGAAATTGATCATAAGAAGCACCAGCCCTGAAGGGGCGGCCAAGGGGTTGTGATACCGAATTGGTGCGGTTTGTTTGAACGTGCCGGCAGGCCAACGGCCTGCTCCATGTCAGCCCAGGGCAACGCCCTGGGTACCCGAACAAGACAAATCGCCAGCCCTGAAGGGGCGGCCTATTTACCGGCGGA
>DASQLH010000209.1:0-19302 GCA_035630155.1 Chthoniobacterales bacterium | reverse complement strand
GATTCGGGATTGCAAAGGCAAAGGGCCGGAAAATGGCACGCGGGCCGCTATAATAAAGGGTGCGGTGCCTGTCCGGCATTGCAACTCAACCACACATGGCTATTCTCGGCTTCTCCAAAGCATGAAAAAAATCGGTCTGATTCTTTTCACCGGTTTTTGTCTCGCTTTCGCTCCTGCCCGGCTCGCGGCGCAGTCCGACGACCCCAGCGAGGTTTTCCTGAAGGCCTACATGACCTCGCAGCAAGGGGAGAAACTGGAGCACGATAATCAGCTCCAGGCCGCGCTCACCAAGTTCCGTTTTGCCGGCAGCCTGCTCGAAGAACTCCGTAAAACGCACGCGAACTGGCAGCCGGCCATTGTCGATTACCGCAGCCGCAAGATCGGCGAAAATATTCTGCGGGTGCAGGGAAAGCTCGGCACGCAAAAAGATCTCGCTGCCGTGACCAGTCCGCCGCCAGCCGCTTCGAACCCGCCCGTATTGCCGAAGAAATCCGGGCCGCCCGACCCGACGCCAGCCTCACCACCGGCGGTAGTCCAGAACGCTCCAACCGCGCCCGCCCCGACTGCGGAGCCAAGCGCCTCCGTGGCCAGCGACGCCGCCATCAAGGAAGCGACCAGGAAATTGCAGGACAAAGTCGATCAGCTTCAGGCCGAGCTGGAGAAATCCCGGAACCAACACGACGCAGTCGTCCAGGAAAAGGAAAGCCTGAACGGGAAACTCCAGGAAACGAACACACAGCTCCAGCAGGCGCAGAGTGAATTAGAAAAAACCAAAGGCGCGGAAGCGGAAGTGCGGAGCCAGCTCGCGCAAGCGGAGGAGTCGCTCAAGAAAATCGCCGGCTCGGACCGCACCGATAACAAAAAGCAGGAAGCGTTGCGCGCGGAAATCAACCAGCTAAAGAAGGCGCTCGCTTCGGCGGAAAAGGGACGGACCGCCGCGGAGAAGGAAAAGGATGCCGAGAGCGCCAAGCTGACCGCGGTGACGAAAGAGCGGAATCAATTGCTCGCCGAGCTCAAGACGGCGAAGGAAGCGCAGGAGCGCGTCCAGGTTCTCGTGACCGAGAATTCGGATTTGAAGACAAAACTCGCGGCGGCGGAAAAGAGCGTCCGCGAAATCAGCGAAGACAAGCCGAAGAAGGAACAGGAAGTGGCCGAGGTGAAACGGCAGGTCGAGCAATTGCGGCAGCAACTCGCCGCCAGCCAGAAGCAGAACCAGGAATTTGAAGTAACGGTGGCTGAGCTGCGGGGCCAGCTCCAAGAAGCCAGCTCGGAGCTCGAGAAAGCAAAGCTGACGGGCGCGAACGCGGAAGAAACCATGCGGCTCACCAAGGAGAACGAGATGTTGCGCCGGATCGTGATGCGCGAGCGGCAGGAGGAAGCAAGGCGCGAACAGGCCAAGAAGCTGATGCTGGCCGAGTTCGAAAAATTGCAGATCAAATCGGACACTCTCAATCAGCAGATCGAGCTGCTGGCGCAGCCGGTTACGAAACTCACGGAAGCTGAACTGGCTTTACTGCGGCAGCCGGTGATCGCGGTTTCCGATGTGAATTCCAGCAGTTCGCAGGCGACTTTCGCCACCGCAAAACAGGGCCCAAAGCAGACTGGACCCACTGTCCAAACCACCGCGCCGGCCGTCCCGGATGAGCTGGCTCCGATTGCGCGGGAAGCGAAGGAGAATTTCGACAAGGGAAAATATCGCGCGGCCGAAAAGCAGTATCAGCAGATCCTGACCAAGGCCCCGAACAACCTCTACTCGCTCTCCAACCTGGGCGTCGTTTATTTTCGCACGGGCAAATGGAAGGCGGCGGAATTGACTTTGAAGAAGGCGGTGGCGATCGCCCCGAAGGATGAATTCGCGCATACCACGCTCGGGATTGTTTATTACCGGCAGAGCAAGTTCGACGAAGCGATCACGGAGCTGACGACGGCTCTCGGCATCAATCCGAAGAGCGCCACGGCACACAATTATCTCGGCATCACCGCGAGCCAGAAGGGGTGGCAGGAAGCCGCGATCAAGGAAATGCTCGATGCGATCGCGGTGAATCCCGATTACGCGGACGCCCATTTCAACCTGGCTGTTGTCTACGCTACCGGTGAGCCGCCGGCCACGGAGAAGGCCAAGCAGCATTACGCGAAAGCGACTTCGCTCGGCGCCGAAAAGGATCCGGCGCTGGAAAAACTGCTGCGGTAGGATTCGGAGGTGGATCGCGCGCTCCGTCGCGATGCTTGTTCCAAGCGGCTTCGCCGCCATTATTTGTCATCGAGCCGCGGAGCGCTCGATCCACCATGCTAAAACCATTTCTCACCGCCAATTGGCGCTATCTGGCGATGTTGAATTTCGCCGTCGATCCGAAAATCCTGCAGCCGTTGGTCCCGAGCGAAACGGAGCTCGATTTCCATGGCGGCCAGACATTTCTCAGCGTGGTCGGATTTCTGTTCCTGGACACGCGCGTGCTCGGTCTGCCGATCCCGCTGCACCGCGATTTCGAAGAAGTGAACCTCCGTTTTTATGTGCGCCGAAAAAGCGTGGATCAATGGCGGCGCGGAGTGGTTTTCGTGCGCGAGCTCGTTCCGCGGGCGGCGATAGCCATCGTGGCCCGCACATTTTACGGCGAGCCTTATTCCGCGCTGCCGATGCGGCATAATCTCGAACACAAAGATGGGCGCCTCTTTGCGGAATACCAATGGCGCCGCGGCCGGCGCTGGGAAACACTGGCCATGACCGCCACCGGCGAGCCGCAAACCGCGGCGCAGGAATCGCACGAGGAATTCATCACCGAGCATTACTGGGGTTACACGGCGCGGCGCTCCGGCAGCAGTGAATATCGCGTCGAACACCCGCGCTGGCGATTGTGGACCGCGGAGACGACCAAGTTCGACGCGGATGTGGAGACGCTTTACGGCCCGCAGTTTGTCGAACCACTGGCCGCGCCACCGGCCTCCGGTTTCATCGCGGAAGGCTCGCACATCGAAGTGCACCGCCGCACGCGCGAGCTCCTGTAGCCGCCGACGCGTCGCGTATCGCGGAAGCGGGTGAGCGCCCGCGGCGTCCCTCGCCGTCTCCGCGGCTCGGGATGACACGCAGTCACTTGCGCGCCATCAACTCGCGCAACACAAACGGCAGAATCCCGCCGTGCCGGTAATAGTCGATCTCGATTGGGGTATCGATTCGCAGTTTCACCGGAACTTTTTCCTGCGCGCCGTCCTTCCGCGCGATTTCCAGCGTCACCATTTGCCCCGGCTCGATCGCGTCTGACAATCCCGTGATCGCATAGGTCTCCGAGCCATCGAGTCCAAGCGTTTGCGCATTCGTTCCTTCGGCGAATTGGAGCGGGAGCACACCCATCCCAACGAGATTCGACCGATGAATCCGCTCGAAGCTTGCCGCCACCACCGCTTTCACCCCGAGTAACCGGGTTCCCTTCGCTGCCCAGTCCCGGCTCGAGCCCGTCCCGTACTCGTGTCCCGCGAGAATGACGAGTGGAATCCCCTCGAACCCGTATTCCATTGCCGCGTCGAAAATCGACATCGTCTCTCCGGTTTCCGCATTCCGGTTTCCGAAATATTTCGTCACCCCGCCTTCCGTTCCTGGCACCATCAGGTTCTTGATTCGCACATTGGCGAACGTCCCGCGCGTCATCACGAGATCGTTCCCGCGCCGGCTCCCGTAGCTGTTGAAATCGGCTGCGCTGATTCCGCGTGAGAGCAGGTATTGCCCCGCGGGCGAGGTCGGCTTGATCGCGCCCGCGGGCGAGATGTGGTCGGTCGTCACCGAGTCGCCAAAAATTCCGAGCGGTCGCGCGCCGCGGATCTCTTCGATCTTTCCGGGCGACATCGAGAAGTCGTCGAAGAAAGGCGGCTTGTGGATGTAATCGCTCTTCTCATCCCACTCATAAATCTCTCCAGTGCTTGAGGGGATCTCGTTCCATTTCGGATTTTGCCCAGCGAAATCGCGGTAGAGCCGGCGGAAAACTTCCGGCGTCAGCGCCGATTGCATCGTGTCGCGAATCTCCTGCAGGCTCGGCCAGAGATCGCGCAGGAAAACTTCTTTGCCGTCCGCTCCTTTCCCCATCGCCTCTTTGGAAAGATCGAGATCGACGCGACCCGCCAGCGCAAACGCGACGACGAGCGGCGGCGACATGAGAAAATTCGCTTTGATGTTTTGGTGGACACGCGCTTCGAAATTGCGGTTTCCGGAAAGGACGGATGCCGCGACGAGATCGAATTCGTTGATCGCCTTCTCGATCTTCGGGTGAAGCGGCCCCGAATTTCCAATGCAGGTGGTGCATCCGTAGCCGACGACGTTGAACCCGAGCTTGTCGAGGTACTCCTGCAGCCCGGTTTTCTGAAGGTAATCCGAGACGACGCGCGAACCGGGCGCGAGTGAGGTCTTCACCGCCGGATCGATCGTCAGCCCGCGTTCGACTGCTTTCTTGGCGAGCAAGCCCGCGGCAAGCATTACGCTCGGATTGCTCGTATTCGTGCAGCTCGTGATGGCCGCGATCAAAACGCTGCCATGGCCGATCCGGCTCTGGCCGTGGGGGAAAGTTTCGCCGGGTTTCGCCTCGATCTCTGCGACTGAGTCCGGCGTCGGGCGGTTCGCCACCATCTCAACTTTGTTGCGCTCATCGCCCGGCTCGATGCCCTGGTCCTGCTTGTCGGTTGAAACCATTTCGCCCTGCGTCGGCGGCGTGCCGTTGAGATTGACGAAGTGAAGTTTCCCGAGATCGCCGTTTGCCTTGCCGTAACCGCCATCCGTCACCGGTTTTTGGAGCAACGAACGAAAGACGCTGCCTAATTCGGGCAGGTTCACGCGATCCTGCGGCCGCTTCGGACCTGCCACGCTCGGCTGCACGTCCGCCAGATCGAGTTCGAGATCGACGCTGTAATCGATGTCGCCCTTGCGCGGCATGCCGAACATTTGTTGCGCGCGGAAATAATTCTCGAAGGCGGCGCATTGTTCTTCAGTCCGTCCCGTAGCGCGCAGGTAATTGACCGACTCGATATCGACCGGGAAGTATCCCATCGTCGCGCCGTACTCCGGCGCCATGTTGCCGACCGTCGCGCGGTCGGGCAGGGGGAGCGATGCCGCGCCCACGCCATAAAATTCCACAAACTTGCCGACCACTTTTTGCGCGCGCAGCATTTGGGTGATGTGCAGCGCGAGGTCTGTCGCGGTGACGCCTTCACGCAGCTTGCCGGTCATATGAACGCCCACCACTTCCGGCGTCAGAAAATAGACCGGCTGTCCGAGCATGCCCGCCTCGGCCTCGATCCCACCGACACCCCATCCAACAACGCCGAGCCCATTGATCATCGTCGTGTGCGAGTCCGTGCCGACGAGCGTGTCGGGGTAGAAAATTCCTGACTGGCTCAAGACGCCTTTGGCCAGGTATTCCAAGTTCACCTGGTGCACGATCCCGATTCCCGGCGGTACAAGCCCAAAGGTTTTGAACGCCTGCTGGCCCCATTTGAGGAATTGGTAACGCTCGCGGTTGCGTTTGAATTCCATCTCCATGTTCAAACGGAGCGCTGCCGCCGAACCGGCGAAATCGACCTGCACTGAGTGATCGACCACGAGATCGACCGGCACGAGCGGCTCGATGATTTTCGGGTCGCCGCCGAGCTCCTTCACCGCGCTCCGCATCGCCGCGAGATCCACCACCAATGGCACGCCCGTGAAATCCTGGAGGACGATGCGCGCGACAACGAACGGGATTTCGTCGTTGGCCGGCGACTTCGCGTTCCAGTTCGCGAGAGTCTCGACATCCTTCCGCCGGACTTTCTTGCCGTCGCAATTCCGCAGGACCGATTCCAGAACGATGCGAATGCTGACCGGCAAACGGGAGATTTTTCCAATGCCTTGCTCTTCGAGAGCCGGCAGCGAATGGAACGAGCCTTCGCGTCCCTGGCCCGCGTCGAATTTGTTCAGCGTCTTAAATTCGTCGCTCACTTCAGTTCGGCCAGCTTCGCTTTGATTTTGTCGAAATTGGGAAGCTCGCGCGCGTCATCGCTACTCTCCGCGTATTGGATGACCCCGTCGCGATCCACGACGAAGGCCGAACGCTTCGGCACGCCGCCCATGCCGAGATTCGGCGGCAGGAACGAGTCGTAGATCACGTCGTATTCCTTCGCGATCTTGTGCTCGTAATCGCTCAGCAGTGGCACGGTGATTTTTTCCTTCTGCGCCCACGCTTCCTGCGCGAACGGATTGTCGCCGCTGATCCCGTAAACGGTCGCGTTCAGATCGGTGTAATCGCGCAAGCCGCTGCTCATGTTGCACATTTCCGTCGTGCACACGCCAGTGAAGGCCATGGGGAAGAAGAGGAGGAGCGTGTTGGTTTTCCCGAAATTGTCGCTCAGCTTGATTTGCTTCGCGCCCTCCGCGGTTTTGGTCGGGAGGGAAAAATCGGGAGCTTTGGTGCCAACTGCGAGTGCCATAAAATTTCTCCGGTTTAGGTTAGTCGGGGGAGATCAAGTATAGAAACGGCAGGGACATGGTCAAAAGGTTTAGAGACGAAACGGAATGCGTTGAATCGTTGAAGCGTTACATCGTTGAAACGAAGATGGCCGGGCCTTTCCCGATTCACCGATCACGATTCACAATTCACTTGCCTTAACCATGGAACTTATCTGGTGGCTGATCGCGCTGGTCCTGATGGCCGTCGGCCTTCTCGGGACCATTCTGCCTTTGATTCCCGGCGCGATCATCATCCTGGCCGCGGCGATCCTTCATCAGGTCATGCTGCCGGAGAAGAGCCTCGGTTGGTGGAACATTTCGGGCTTGATCGTGCTGACGCTGATCTCCTACGCCTTAGAATTTGGCGCTGGATATTTCGGCGCGAAACGATTCGGGGCCACGAAGTGGGGAACCTTCGGCGCGGTGATCGGGACAATTGCCGGATTGTTTTTTCCTTTCCCGGGTCTTCTGGTCGGGCCGGTCTTGGGCGCAATCGCCGGTGAGATCGTCGCCGGGAAACGACTCGTCAGCGCCGGCCGCGCGGGTTGGGGGGCGGTGCTCGGCAATCTGGCCGGGATGGTGGCCAAGCTGGTGATCGCCCTCGCGATGATCTCCTGGTTCCTGCTCACCGTTCCGGCGCCCTTTCCGTCACCTTAGAATGTGGTAACTTCCCCGCGATGGCAGATGATCGCTCTGGAGCAATCCGGAGAGGAAAGTCCGAACACCATACGGCAGCATGCCGCGTAAAACACGCGGGCGGCCCCGGCCCAAGCCGGGGTTGACGGAAAGTGTCACAGAAAAGACACCGCCGGTTCTTTGGCAACGAAGCTCAGGCAAGGTTGAAAAGGCGAGGTAAGAGCTCACCGCTCGCGGAGTAATCCGCGAGGCACGAAAAACCCCATGTGGTGCAAGACAGAACAGAGGGAGGGCGCCGCCCCGTTGATCCTCGGGTATCGTCGCATCACGGTCTCGCTTCGGCGGGATCGGGCGGTTCACGCAAGTGAGCTGAGATAAATGATCATCACGTCCCCGAACGGTTTCGGGGGGCGACAGAATTCGGCTTATCGCCATCGAAATGAAGGGCGCTTTCGGAAACGAAGGCGCCCTTCCGCTTTTCAGGGTCCGATGCAATCTCGGATTGATGCCTTGGTTGGCTTGCCGCAGGTGTGAATGCCCACCGTCATGCGGATCGGCCCATACCGATTTCATTTCTACAGCCGCGAATCGAACGAACCAGCCCATATTCACGTTTCGCGCGAAGACTTCGAAGTGAAGTTTTGGCTGCGACCGATTTCCCTCGCTTTCAATTATGGATTCCCGCCGACGGAGGTGAACGACATTCGCCGGTTGGTGGAGGAAAATTGCGATTTCCTGGTCGAAGCCTATCGTCAATTTCATGGCAACCGCTGAACTGGAAACAGAAGCGCCGCAAGCGGTGCGATGCTGGATTGAAGATCGGCGCGTCTATATCGAGCTCGCCGATGAACGCACGATCAGCTTTCCGGCCTCAAAGTTTCCACGGCTCGCCGCTGCCCCTTCTGAAATGCTCCAGCAAGTCATCTTGCGCGTGCAGGGTCGAGCTCTCCGGTGGGAAGCGCTCGACGAAGATATTTGGATCGGAGATATCTTGGCGGGCCGATTTCCGAAGTAGCACGAACGCCATGACATCGCGGCTGAGCAACCAGCCGAACAGAATTCGGCTTATCGCCATCGAAATGAAGGGCGGTTTCGGGACGAAGGCGCCCTTCCGCGCTTTAGGACTTTCCAGCGCTAGGACTCGGCGTCGGTGTCGGCGAGACGTCCGTATCTTCCTTCCTCAACCGCGATTTGTTTTCTTCCCACCATTGCAAAAGTTCGCGTTTGTCGAGTTTGCCTTCCGGCCCACGGCCAGTTGCCATTTGAAAAGCCAATCCGAGATTCTTAAACGCTTCCAGATGAGTCTCTTTTTTGAGTGCTTCGACTATAGCTTCCGCCGTTTTGAAAGATCCCCGTTTGGCTTTCTTCCAAAGCAAGTGTGCCACTTTCACTCGGGCTAGCGGATTATCGAGTTCTTTAAGAAGCGGAAGGAGATCTTCTATTTCTAATTCCTCTTCTTTCGTTTTCGTCGGATTGATTTCGGGAATGTTTAATTCCACGCCGCTGGTTCGACTTATCCCGGAGAAAATGGAGTATGTTTGATAAACCCGAATTAATTCGGAGGTCGCGGCGTTCTTTTCTTCGCCTTCGGACGTTTTCATAAGCGTTTCAAGTCTACGATACGATACCACATCGCCCTCCGATATTGCTTTGTCAGCAAGCGCGGTCAGGTTGTTTCTTTTTTGAAGACGGGAGAGCTCAGTTCGAAGATTTTCAACATTCGATGCGGATTTCTGTTCGTTCTTTTGAATGACATCATTGAATTCTCTGAAACGCGCTTCCAGTTCCGCTAGGCTGGTGTCAAGCTTCTGTTGAAAGGCCTTGATATTCGGTTCCACAGATTTAGCCAACAGGGCTGCCGCTTCTTTTCCGGCTGCCAGCTCCATTGTCTTTTGTACATTTTCTTTCTTTAGCTCCTGCATGATTTGGGATTCTACTGCCTGTTTGGCCAGCCCGATTTCATGCTTCGCCTCTTCTTGAAATTGTTGGCGCTCGCTTGCTAACGTTGCTGTTATGCTCCAGCCGACAATCCCCCCCATTGCTCCTGCTAGTACGAAGAGTGCCGTAGCGACCAGTCCCCCGACATGGAGTTTGAAGCGCCAGTGTTTTGAAAGTTGTTCAGCAATTTCGTTGCACGTAACACGGAAGTTGGCATCCGAAGCGTCGGGGTAATGTCGTTCGCTTGTTCCAGTGACGTGATGAGTTCCTACGGTGGCGCCTTCCCCAGTCGCCTCGCGTCCTGACGGCATTTGCTTTTCCAGGGGGTTCTCTTTCATCGCAACTGCCGGCCCGCTCAAGGAGCAGCCTTGGCTTATAACCTCAGACAATCATCCAAACATCCGAGTAAATGTGCAACCGTTTCCTCGGTTTCATCGCCCATGTTGGAGAGGCGGAAGGTTTTACCTTTGATGGGGCCATAGCCGCCATCGATGACCAGGTGATGTTTCGTGCGCAGGTCGCGGACAAGTTTGGCGACGTCGGTGCCGCGGCTGTTTCGGACGCAGGTGAGGGTCTTCGTGCGGAAACCTTCTTCGGCGAAGAAATCGAAGCCGGTGCGTCGCACCCAATCATGGACGAGCGCGTTCGTTTTGGCGTGGCGCGCGTAGCGGTTCGGCAGGCCCTCAGAGAAAATGTCCTCGAGCTTCGACTCGAGAGCGTGAATGTGGGCAATGCTCGGCGTGCTTGGAGTCATGTCGTCTTCCTGGTTCTTTTTAAATTCGAGGAAGTCGAAGTAGTACCCGCGATCCTTTTGCTTTTCGGCGCGGGCGAATCCTTTTTCGGAGACGGAAAAGAGGGAGAAGCCGGGAGGCAGGGCGAGCGCTTTCTGGCTGCCGGTGAGGAGGACATCGATGCCTAACTCGTCCATCGGAATGGGGACGCCGGAGAAGGAAGAGACGCTGTCGACGATGAGAGCGACCTCGGGATATTTCTTGGCAACGGCGCAGATTTCCTCGAGCGGGTTCATAACGCCGGTGGAGGTCTCGCTGTGGATCAGGGTGACGGCGTCGAAATCCCCGGTGGCCAGTTTCTCGTCGAGCATCTGAGGATCGATGTGTTTGCCCCATTCGACTTGGAGCGGCTCGGCGGCTTTTCCGCACCGCCGGCTGACGTCGAGCCATTTGTCGGAGAACGCGCCGCACATGCAGTTTAGGACGCGGCGCGAGACGAGATTGCGGATGGCGGCTTCCATGACGCCCCACGCGGAGGAGGTGGAGAGAAAGACCGGCTGTTTCGTTCCGAACAACGTCTGGAGACGCGGGTGGACGGAACGGTAGAGCTCGCGGAAGGCGTCGCTGCGATGGCCGATCATCGGGCGGGTGAAGGCTGCCCAGGTTTTGGCGGAGATTTCGACGGGGCCAGGGATGAAGAGCTTGTCGTGAGGCATGAGGAAGCAACGTCCAACGTCCAACCCGCCTTCGCAAGGCTACGGCGCGGCAGGCGCCCGGACGATGGCAAGACCGAGGACGAAGATGAAGAATCCGCGGAGCGAAATCTGGAGCAGCGTCAGCTCTGTGGCCTTGCCGTCGGGGCCGAGAAGCATGAGGAAAAAATTCTGGAGCGCGTTCATGAAAACGTTTCGCCGGAGCGTGGCAGCGCGCGCGTATCGATCTGGACGCGCGGCGCGTGATAAATCCGTCTCGCGCCGCAAATGCGTTTCTTAGTGAGTCAAAAAACTCAACCAGGAGGGGGACATGCCACAAGGAGACAAGTCGAGTTACACGTCGAAACAGAAGCGCAAGGCGGAGCATATCGAGGAGAGCTACGAAGAACGTGGTGTCTCGAAGAAGGAAGCCGAGAAGCGCGCCTGGGCGACCGTGAACAAGTCGGACAAAGGCGGGAAGAAGAGCGGCTCTGGCCGCGGGAAGAAGCAGGACAAGTAGCCCATGCGGAAAGGGGGCAAAAAGGCCGCGGCCAAGAAATCGAGCGGCAAGAAAAAACGCTGATCGGACGCCTGAAATACTACCAGTGCGCAAGCCGTTACCAACAGACCCTCATCCTAACCTTCTCCCTGAGGGAGAAGGAACTTCCTCTCCCCATGGGAGAGGATTGAGGTGAGGGCCCGGCCAGCGCACCGACCCGAACTTTTCTACATGTCGAAGCAAAATCCGGATCTCCGCTGCAGTGCTCCGGAGTCGCTACCTACAGAGACCCTCATCCTAACCTTCTCCCTCAGGGAGAAGGAACTGCTCTACTCTTGAGAGAGGATTGAAGCGAGGGCCGGCCCAGCGCAGCAACCCGAATTTTTCAATATGCCGACAAAAAATCCGGATCTCCATGGCAGCGCTCCGGATAAGTCGGAGATCGCGCTCCTCCTCATCGACGTCATCAACGACCTCGATTTCCCGGAGGCGAACCAGCTCTTGCGCCATGCGCGGCCAATGGCGCGCAAACTGTTGCGCCTGAAAGAGCGCGCGAAAAAGGCCGGCATCCCCGTCATTTACGTCAACGATAACTTCGGACGCTGGCAGTCCGACTTCCGCCGGCAGGTCGAGCATTGCCTGCGGGGGGATTCGCGCGGCCATGAAATCGTCCAGCTCTTGCGACCCGAGGAGGACGATTATTTCGTGCTCAAGCCAAAGCATTCCGGTTTTTTTTCCACGACGCTGGAAACGCTCCTGCGTTATCTCGGATCACGCACGCTCATCATCACCGGCATTGCCGGGAATTTTTGCGTCCTGTTTACCGCGAACGACGCCTACATGCGCGATTACGACCTGATTATTCCATCCGATTGCACCGCCTCGAATTCCGCGGAGGAAAACCGCGAGGCGCTCGCCTTGATGCGGAAATTCCTTAAGGCGGACACGCGGCCTTCCGCCAAGGTCCGCCTGCCCACCCCGCCCAAAAAGAAGCGCCAGGGCTGACCGAGATTAGCGTCGGCTTGCGCTTGCGCGGGAAACTTTCGCGTGGCATAAGACCAAGCCTCGCGCGCCGGCCTCGGTGGGCGATGCTCCCACTCACACCATGCAGACTCTTTCGTCTTCCGATATCGCGCTGGAACGCGACATTTTATGGGATCGCTACAAGACGATCGTGATTGCGGCGATCATCGTCGCCTTGCTCGCGGTCGCGGGGTATGGCGGGTATCGATTTTATTCCGAACGCCAGGCCACGGCCGCGGCCAACCTGCTGGCCAGCGCCAAGACGTCGGCGGAGTTCCAGAAAGTCATCAACGAATATCCGAGCGCGCCCGCGGGCGCTTCCGCTTACCTTTTGCTGGCCGACGCGCAGAAGACGGAAAAGAAATTCGCCGAGGCGAACGCTACTCTCCAGACTTTCCTGGATAAACATCCGAAGCACGAGCTGACGGGGACCGCGCGCCTGGCCATGGCCGGAAACTTGGAAGCGCTCGGGAAGAAGGACGAAGCCCTGAGCACCTACCAACGATTGGCGGCAAGCGAGCCGAAGGCGTTTACCGCGCCCGTGGCTTTGTTTTCGCAGATTCATCTGCTCAAGGAAAAGAATCAGATCGAGGAAGCGCGCCGGGTTTGCGAGACGATCCTGACCCAATACCGCGAGAGCCGTTTTGCGGCGGAAGCGACGTATCAACTCCGCTTGCTGAAAGTTAAGAACGAACCAGCTCCCTCAGCGCCGCCAGCGACTACCGCTTCACCTGCCGCAGTAAGTCCAGCGCCCGACGCGGCTCCATCGGCGTCTCCGTCCGTCCCAAACGCTCCGCAGCCTGCGGGGCCTCCGCCGAAGAAGCCGTAACGCGCCTGCATTTGGCAGATGCGGCCGGCACGGCCGCCACTACAGGAAATATGAAGCGATTACCGCTTCGAGAATTGGAAGCGTTTCCGCGCACCGGGCTGGCCCGATTTCTTGCGCTCCTTCATCCGCGGATCGCGCCGGAGCAATCCCTCGGCCTTGAGCGTTCCGCGAAGGTTCGCGTCCACCAGCAAAAGCGCCCGGGAGATGGCGAGCCGCGCTGCGCCCGCCTGGCCGGTTGCGCCGCCGCCGGTCGTGTTGATGGAAAGATCGTAGGAGTTCGCCAGCTTCACCACCTGCAACGGCTGGAGCACCGTGTTCTGGAGCGGGATCGTCGGAAAATAATCCTCAAAGCTTTTGCCGTTAATGTCGATCTTGCCGCTGCCTGGCGTCATGCGGATCCGCGCGACGGAAGTTTTGCGGCGGCCGGTGGCGATAAATTCCTGAGTTTGGGCCATGAGAAAATCCTGAGACTAGAGTGAGACGGCAGTCGGCTGCTGCGCCGAATGGGGATGCGCGTCGCCGCGATAAACCTTCAATTTCCGATAAACCGCGCGGCCAAGTTTGTTGTGCGGGATCATTCCACGAATGGCGCGCTCGACGAGCAATTCCGGATGCCGCGCGCGGCGGGCCCGGGCGTTTTCAGTTTTATGTCCGCCGACGAAACCTGAAAAACTCATGAAGCTTTTCTGTTCTTCCTTCTTGCCGGTGAGCCGCACTTTTTCGGCGTTGATGACCACTACAAAATCGCCGGTGTCCACGTGGGTCGTGTAGATCGGCTTTTCTTTCCCGCGCAAAAGGTTGGCCGCTTTTACGGCGACCTGGCCGAGCACCTGGTTATTGGCGTCGATAATCCACCACTTGCGCGGCACTTCGTTGGCTTTTGCGGAAAACGTCTTCATCGGAGCGGAAAGGGCACGGAAATTACGAGCGAGGCGGGAGGGTGTCAACTGGTTGTTCCCGAGCGGGGGAGGGCGGTTCGGGAGGGCGGGAATGGCACCGCAGCTGCTTATAATTGCCATAATGCGCCTTCCAATTTGCTCCGCCGTTCTCGTCGTGTTCTTAACGTGCCCCGTGCTTGCCTCCGCGGAGAAAGAGGATGGCGGAGCTTCAGGCGTCGCTGTGATTCGCGAGATGAATCTCGCCCGGCAAAACCCCGCGCTCTACGCCACTTTCGTGCAGGAACTGCGGAGCCGGATGAATGGCAACGTCATGGTGCTGGCGGGCGGCACTCGAGTCCGGACGAAAGAAGGGACAGCCGCGGTCGATGAGGCGATTCGATTTTTGCAAAGGGCGGAGCCTTTACCGCCACTGGCAATTTCGCGCGGAATGAGCCGGGCCGCGGCCGACCATTGTGCGGACCAGGCGGGTGGGGGATTCGGGCATGCTGGCAGCGATCGCAGCCGGGGCGGAGACCGGATCGCGCGCTATGGAACTCACTCTGGCGGTTGGGCTGAAAACATTTCTTACGGAAAGTCGTCCGCCCGTGCAGTCGTCATGGCGCTCATCATCGACGACGGTTTGCGGGCGCGGAAACATCGCCAGAACATCTTCAATCCGAATTACAATTATGCGGGCGCGGCCTTCGGCCGGCACGCTCGGTTCGGGACGATGTGCAGCATGGATTTCGCGGGTGGTTACGCGGAGCGCGGGCAGGGGCCTGCCGATACGCTCGTCGCCCGGAACTTCTGACGCGCACTCTGTCGCGGCGCATCGGCCGCTCCCACATTGGATTAGTCGCGGCCCTGCCGCTCGGCGCGCATCTTGTCCAGGATCGGCTGGATCGTGGGATCCGCTTTCAACATGGCGGGCCGCATCACTTCGCGGAACTCGCGCCGGGCCTGGCGGAGCCTGTCACGCGCGGCTTGGACGGCGGGATCTGCCATAGCCTTTTCATGGGCCGCTCTCAGCTTCGCGCGATCTTCCTCGCTCAAATTCGCCCAGCGGGCGCGGCGTTCGTTTTGGAAGGGCCGGTTGGGCCGATCGGGAGACTGGGCCAGGAGGCTGGGCGCGAATTGAAGCGCGCCCGCAAGCATCGGAACAAGGAGGAAGGTCAATTTCGCTTTCATCTTTGGTTAATATAACCGGGCCGCCCCGGAAAGTTGCAACCCGGTTGAGAAATGGTCGCTGGTCATTTCATTTCGCCAAGCGTAATTTTCCCGCTTTCTCGCATGGCCAACCAACCTGCCGCAACCAAAACCGCCATCACCCCGCGGCGTGAAGATGATTTCCCGGAGTGGTATCAGCAGGTAATCCGCGCCGCGGAATTGGCTGAGCCGTCTGAAGTGCGCGGCTGCATGGTCATTCGTCCATGGGGTTACGGCATCTGGGAAAACATGCAGCGGCAGCTCGACGCGATGTTCAAAGCGACCGGACATCGCAACGCCTACTTTCCGTTGTTTATCCCGCTGAGCTATTTCGAGAAGGAAGCCGCGCATGTCGAAGGCTTCGCCAAGGAATGCGCCGTGGTCACGCACACCCGTCTGGAAGTCAATGCCGAGGGAAAAATGGTGCCGGCCAGCCCGCTCACGGAGCCGCTCGTGGTGCGACCGACCTCCGAGACCATCATTGGCGCGACCTACGCGAAATGGGTCCAGAGCTATCGCGACCTGCCCATCCTTCTCAATCAGTGGGCTAACGTCGTGCGCTGGGAGATGCGTCCACGGATTTTTTTGCGGACGACTGAGTTCCTCTGGCAGGAAGGCCACACCGTGCACGAGTCGGAAAGGGAAGCCCGCGAAGAAACAAAGCGCATGCTCGACGTTTACGAGACGTTCGCGCGGGATCATGTGGCGCTGCCGGTTTTCCACGGCGAGAAATCGGAGAGCGAGCGCTTCCCCGGCGCCGTCCAGACGCTTTGCATCGAAGCGATGGTGCAGGACCGGAAGGCGATTCAGGCTGGCACGTCGCATTTCCTCGGACAAAATTTTTCCCGGGCCAGCGGGATCAAGTTCCAAACTCGGGATGGAAGGCAGGAGTTTGGTTGGACGACGAGCTGGGGCATGACCACGCGGATGATCGGCACCCTTATCATGACGCACGCGGACGATGATGGATTGGTCCTGCCGCCGCGGATTGCGCCGACCCATATCGTGATTATTCCAATTACGCCCAAGGAAGAGAGCCGGACCGCGGTCCTGGAGGCGGCCGAAAAACTCGCGGCGCAACTGCGGGCGGAGCGGTATTTCGGCGCGCCGATTGAGGTGGAGGTCGATCAACGCGATCTCGGAGGGGGTGTGAGAAATTGGGATTGGATCAAGAAAGGCGTGCCGTTACGGGTCGAGCTGGGGCCGCGCGATCTGGAATCGGGCCAGGTCGCCGTTAGCCGTCGAGATCAGCCGGTGAAGGCGAAGGAGTTTGTCGCCGCCGAAGAATTCGTGAGCCAAGCGGCGGAAATACTCGATTCCATCCAGAACAATTTGCTCCAACGGGCCACGGAATTTCGTGACGCCAACACGCGAGCGATCGATTCCAAAGAGGAGTTTTATGCCTTCTTCACCGCGAAGAATTCCGCGAAGCCGGAAATTCATGGCGGTTTCGCCCTGACACATTGGGATGGCTCCCGCGCCGTGGAAGATCAAATCAAAGGCGACCTCAAGGTCACGATTCGCTGCATTCCGTTCGACGATCCGGTGATTCCGCCCACGCCCGGGACATGTCCGTTCACCGGCAATCCGAGCCCGCGGCGGGTGATTTGGGCGAAAGCCTACTAGCATGCGCAGCGGGATGCATCACCCTCGGACGGTTGACGCCGGGAGATTGGCCAAGTTTATTCAGGGGTGGCGACCGATATCACACTTTACAGCAGGGCTTGGTGCTCGTGGTGCATCGACGCAAAGGAATATCTGACCGAACGCGGCTACCAGTTCACTGAGATCGATGTCGGCAAAGACCGGGAGGCGTATGACGACATGCTGGAGCTCTCCGAACAAACTTACGTCCCGACCCTTGTGGCCGGGGATGAAGTGCTGGCCAATTTTGATACCGATCAGCTTGAGAAATTTCTGAACAAGCACGGGATCGAGCCTTAATGCTGTTTGGCCTTTTTCTTACGCTCGGCGTTGCTCTGCTCAGCATCGCCTTGCGCAGCTTCCAAACTTCCCTCGCGCAAAAGGCCGGCGCCGTCGGGATCCTGCTCTCGACTTTTCTCGCGGTCTATTTCGTCTCGGGAAGCTGGTTAGCCGGCCTGGCCGCCGCCCTGGCCTGGCTCTTTCTCCCCTGGCTGGAGATTCTCACCCGCATCCGGGCGTTGCGTTTGCCGAAAGAGAAGACGCTCCGTCCGAAAAGCCCGCCCTCGCCCGAGGTGTTCCCGACGCTCGAAGAGATCACGAGCGAAATTCAGAATGAAGGTTTCGCTCACATCAACGACGCGGGCTGGGACTGGGAAGATTACCGGCAATTCTTCCGGCTCTTTTACAAAGAGGAAGATCGCGCGCAGGCCACGATTTGTCTGAACGAGCAGAACGACCTTTCCTTCTATTACCTGCGCATTTCTTCGCGCGCCAACGACGGCATCATCTGGACGACTTGGAACTATCCGCTCTCCTATGGGCTAAAGCTCACGCCGCAATTCAAGATCAACCGGCAGCGCCCCGACCAATCGTTCTGGCAGCTTTACCAAAGCCACAAGGATTTCCTCCGGCAGAACCAGGTGGAAACCAGCGTGATCGATCCCATGGACGAAGATCGGATCCAGCTCGAGGTCGAGAACGATTTGCGGGACCAGATCGCGCACAACATCAAAAAGGGGGTCCTGAAATCGACCGCCGAAGGCGAAGTAAAGTATTCCTGGCGCGGGATGGTTTATCTTTGGTGCCAGTTCCTGCTCGATCTGGTGCGGTTGTGAGAAAAGGGTCGTTACCAGTAGAAAAAGCGTGTCATCCCGAGCCGCGCAGACGGCGAGGGACCTCCCAGTCGTAGGACAAATTACGCACATCCGCTTTCGCGATCCTGCGAAGATCGGCGTGGCCAAGGTCGTCGCGGCTTCCTTGGGTGACTTACGAGCGACTGTGAGGTCCCTCGCCGTCTGCGCGGCTCGGGATGACAGCGTTTCAAGCGTGCCTGACTAGATCTTCATGACCTCGGCTTCTTTGCGCTCGAGGTGGTCGTCGATCTCCTTGACGGACTTGTCGGTTAATTTTTGAACGTCCGCTTCCAGGTCGCGCAGGCCGTCTTCCGTCAGCTCGCTCGCTTTCTGCATTTTGCGTGCTTCATCCACGGCCGTGCGCCGGTTCGCGCGGACGCGCACACGAGCTTCTTCCGCCATTTGGCGCAGCGATTTCACCAGATCTTTCCGGCGCTCCTCGGACAGCTCCGGAATCGGCAGCCGGATGATTTTTCCATCCACCTGCGGCGTGATGCCGATCTTCGATTCCTTCAAGGCTTTCTCGATGTCCTTCACGGTCGCGGCGTCGAACGGTTGCACGACTAGCAGGCGCGGCTCCGGCGTGGTGATGAGCGCGAGCTGTTTCAGCTTCATGGCGGAGCCATAGGCTTCCACGTCTACATTCTCTACCAGGGCAGGCGAGGCCTTGCCGGTGCGGACCGAGGAGAACTCATGCACCATGTAATCGACGCTTTTCTCCATCGATACTTCGGCGTCGAATAATATTTCTTCAGCAGTCATGGCTTAAAAGACGGAGAGCAATAGAAGCGTGCTGGAGGGAGAACCGCAATCACGAAATCCTTATTCCGAGACGATCGTCCCGATCCTCTTGCCGAGCACAATGTCCGTGAAGTTGCTCGGCTGGTTCATGTCGAAAACCACGATCGGGATCCGATTATCCATGCACAGGCTGAAAGCGGTCGAGTCCATCACTTGGAGGCGCTTGGTAAGCGCGTCGGAAAAGGTGATGCGATCGAAGCGCTTGGCGCTGGGATCGTTCGTCGGGTCCTTGTCGTAAACGCCGTCCACCTTTGTCGCCTTCAGAATAACGTCGGCGCGGATCTCGCTCGCACGCAGGGCCGCGGTGGTGTCGGTGGAGAAATAGGGGTTACCCGTCCCGGCCACGAAAATGACGACGCGCCCCAGTTCGAGATGGCGGATGGCGCGGCCGAGGATGAACGGTTCAGCGACATTTTTCATTTCGATCGCCGTCTGCACCCGTGTTTCCACGCCAATCTCAACCAAGGCGCTTTTCAAAGCGAGGCCGTTGATGACCGTGGCCAGCATGCCCATGTAATCCGCCGTCGTCCGGTCCATCCCGCGGTGGCTGGCGGACAAACCGCGCCAGATATTGCCACCGCCGATCACGACCGAGGTCTGGACGCCCAGCGCTTTGACTTCCTTGATCCGCTCCGCGATCTGCCGCACGATTTGCGGCGCAATATTTTCGCGCGCGCCGCGTTCGCGCAACGCTTCGCCGCTCAGCTTGAGGACGATGCGCTTATAGACTGGTGCTGGAGCTTCGCTCTGCATGGCCGGCAATGATCAACAGAACGCCGAAGCGTTGGGAAGCAAAGAATCTCAATTTGGAGCCGGCCTGCCCTCAGGCCGG
>DASQLH010000208.1:0-61650 GCA_035630155.1 Chthoniobacterales bacterium | reverse complement strand
GGAGACGCCGCCGTTGCGGGTCAAAGGCGTTGCCACCCTTGGAGGGTCGGACGAGGAGGATGCTCCGGCGCTCCCGCGTTACCTGATCCTGTTCAACGCGAACGTGAACGCCGCGGCTTCCGCGAAGTTCTTCCGGTTCGTGAATGCCGCCGGGGTGAAGATCGATGCGCGCGTCGAGCAGGCGGACGATCCGAAAAATCGCGACCGCCTTTTCCCGAGCTATCAGAGTGACGACCGCACCTTGTCGGCCTGGGGAGAGAAACCGGCGCCGGTCGAGGAGAGTGAGGAGGGCGATACGGAGAAAGCGACCGGGCCTCCGCGCAAGAATGTCCTGTTCGTCGCGGCGACGAAGCCGCTGCCGCCCGGAGCCGATTGGAAACTGGTCATCGAACCGGGCATGCCGGCGGCGGAATGGAAAACCGGGCTGCCGCTGCGAAAGGAAATTATTGTCGGCAAGGTAAAGCCGTTCGCAGTGAGCAGCGTGGCTGCGGAGAGCAACCGGATCGCCGGCCGCCGCATTCTCATCCAATTCTCCAAACCGCTCTCGGACGACGTTTCGCCCGAGACGATTTCGCGCTGGATTTCGGTCACGCCCGCGCCCGAGAAGCTCAAAGCGGAGGTCGAGATCGATACCGTGACGCTGAAGGGAGAGTTCGCGCTCGGCACGCAATACCGGGTGGCAATCAAAGCCGGCATTCCGTCGCGCCAGCCTTTTCAACTCGAACGTGCCCAAACCAAAGAGGTCTCGTTCAAGCAGATCGCGCCGCGGCTTTATTTTGAGGATTTCGCCACGCATCAGCATCGCGCGGGGACACGGAAGTTCCGGTTGCTCTCGGTGAACATTCCGCGCCTTCGCGTCACGGCCCGGCTCTTCACCGGCGATACCACGCCGGTCGCCATCAAGGCTTACGACAAATATCAGGAGCCCCAGGGGGAAATGGCGGCCGACGAAATGTATGTGCGCGTCGATGTCGAGAAATTGCCCGGGCAAGTGATCTGGGACCGTGAGCTGAAGACCACCGCCGGCGTCGATAAGCCGGAGACGCTTCCGCTGAATTGGGATGAGATCCTGGGCGAACACAAAACTGGGACGGTCTTGCTCACGGCGGAATCAATCGATCCCACGACGCCCGGAGGGAAGCGCGTCGGCACACAGGCAGTGGTGCAACTGACCGACATCGGCTCGGTCTGGAAACGAGACCGGAGCGGAACCTCGCTCCACGTTTTCTCACTCACCACCGGCCAGGCGCTGCCGGGGGTGCAACTGCGTCTGCTCGACACCGAGCAAAAGCTGCTGGGCGAAGCAGTGACCGACGCGAAGGGGGGCGCGCACCTTCCCGAGGTGAGCGAAATGCGCTGGATCTTCGCCCAGCGCGAGGGCGACGCCCATCTCATCGCGATCTACAACGGCGAGGCTTCGGTGCCGCTTTATCGCCTCGGAGTCACCGATGACAGCGGCTACGAGGAAACGGATTCGCGCTCGGTTTTCCTCTTCACGGAGCGCGGAGTCTACAAGCCGGGCGACGTCGTTCATCTCAAAGGGATCGCGCGGAATCTGAATGAGGATCAATCGACATTGCCGGCGGGCAAAAAGCTGACCCTGAAAGTGACGGACGCGCGCGACCGGGAAATTCTTAACAAGGAAGTCACGCTATCCGAGTTCGGTTCCTTTTCGGAGGAGATCAAAGTGCCTGCGGGCCCGCTCGGGAAATACCGCGTCGTGATCAGGGGCGAGGAGAAAGAGAACCTGACGGGCTTTCACGATTTCCAGGTCCAGGAATATCGCCCGAACGCGTTTGAAATTGCGATTCCGGCCCCGCCGGCGGCGAAAGGGCCGGTCACTCTGGACCTCGCTATCACGGCGAAATACTTCATGGGCAAACCGCTCGCGAAAGCGAAGCTCACCTGGTCGCTCGTGGCGCGGGATGAGACCTTCCGGCCGGAAGGGCTGAGCGATTTCGCGTTCGGCAACGCCATCGAAGATTTTCGGGTGAATCGGGCCCTCGATCGGGTCTCGCAGTTCAACGCGCAGGGTGAAGCGGAAATCGATGCGAACGGAACCGCCAGGGTCGCGACGCCGTTGCCGATCAATCCGAAAGCGCCGCAGCCGCGTGCGGCCAAGCTGCTCTGCGAAGTCACTGATCTGAGCCAGCAAACGGTTTCCGAGTCGCGCGCATTCGTGCAGCACAGCTCGGATTATTATTTTGGGCTTCGCCGGTTCGACTCGGTTTTGAAGGAGGGAAACGCGTTGCCGATCGAGCTCATCGCGGTCGCGGCGGATGGCAAGGTCTTAGCCGCGCCGGTTAAATCGACGGTTCGCCTCACTCGCGTCACCTGGCAGACCAACCGGCTGGCCGCGGCCGGCGACACGACCGAGTTCGACAGCAAAGCGGAGCTGCACACGGAATGGGAGCGCGAAGTGACGACGACACCCGGCGTGGGGTCGGATCGGAAGCCGTTGGTCGCGACCGTCTCCGATGCGGTGGCGGGAAAGCCCGGGCAATATCTGCTCGAGGCCAGCGGCAAGGATGCGCAAGGCCACGACATCCTGACTTCGATGACGTTTGAAGTCGCGGGCCCGGGCGAGACGGTTTGGAATTATCGGAACCCTTACGCGATCGATCTGGTGACCGACAAGGAGAGCTACGCGCCGGGGCAGACGGCGACGATCATGGTCAAGACCCCGATCGCGGGCGACGCGCTGGTGACGGTGGAGCGCGATCGCGTCCTGCGTTCCTTTGTCGTGAAGCTCACGGGCAACGCGCCTTCCGTGCAGGTGCCGCTGACCGAAACCGATGCGCCGAATGTTTTCGTCTCGGTCATGCTTTTGCGCGGCGCGAACGACAGCCCGCGCAAAGTGAAAGCGCCGGAATACCGGATCGGATATTGCGAGGTAAAAGTCGCGCGCTCGAACGACAAGCTGGCGGTGAGTGTGAAACCGTCGAATCCGACGGCGCGTCCCGGCGAAAAAGTCCAGCTCGATGGGGAGGTGCGCGATGGAAACGGCAAACCGGTGTCGGATTCCGAAGTAGTCCTGTTCGCGGTCGATGAAGGCGTGCTTTCGTTGACGGGATACAAGACGCCCGATCCGCTGACGTTTTTCAATCTCCGCCGTCCGCTCGGCGTCCAAACCAGTCTGACGCTGCCGACCCTGTTGAAAGAAGAGGCCGAGGAATCGGACTTCGCCAACAAGGGCTATCTGATCGGTGATGGCAAAGGCGGGCCGCCGGCGCTGAATGGTCTGCGGAAAAACTTTCTCGCCTGCGCCTTCTGGAACGCCACGCTGCGGACCGACGCGCAGGGACGCGTCCACGCGGAGTTCGCCGCGCCCGACAGCCTCACGCGCTATCGCGTGATCGCCGTCGCCGCGACGAAGCAGAACCAGTTCGGAACGGGTGAATCAGCTGTCGAGATCAACAAACCGATCATGCTGGAAGCATCGCTGCCGCGTTTCGGCAATGTCGGCGACAAGCTTGTGCTGCGTGCCGTGCTCCATAACACAACCGACACGGCAGGCGAAGCGGACGTCGAGCTGCAACTCGACGCGACCGCGAAGACGACGGAGACGAAGCGGCACGTGATTTTGCCCGCGCATGGATCGATCCCGATTGAATTTCCAACGGAGCTCGTTGCGATCGGCCGCGCGCAATGGCGCTGGAACGTCCGCTTCACTTCCGGTCAGACCCCGGAATTGACAGACGCGGTGCAATCGGAGGTGGAAGTTCGTTATCCGGCACCTCTCCTGCGCGAAGTGCAGACCAAGCGGATCGAAGCGAACGAAGCGGAGCTGGCGCGCATTTCCAACCCGCAAATCCTCGAAGGCACGGGACAGGTCAACATCAATGTCGCGAATACGCGCGTGATCGAGCTGCGCGAATCGCTGCGTTATTTGCTCAATTATCCCTATGGCTGTCTCGAGCAGGTCACCTCGAGTCTGTTGCCGTGGCTGACTGTGCGCGATTTGCGGGCCACAATTCCGGAGCTGGCGAAGACCGACGCGGAAGTCGCGGATGCGGTCAATCGCGGCGTGAATCTCTTGCTCTCGATGCAAACCAGCTCAGGAGGATTGAGCTATTGGCCGGGCGGGCGGGAACCGATGTTGTGGGCCAGCGCCTATGGCGGATTGGCTCTCGCAATAGCGCAAAGGGAGAAGTTTCCCGTCCCCGCGCCGGAAGCGAAGAAGCTGTTTAGTTATTTGAGCGAACAGCTTCGCGGCACCGCGAAAGATGTGAGCGGCTACGGCCTCTCGGATCGTTGCCTCGCCGTTTACGCGCTCGCGGTGGCTGGCAAGCCGGAGCCGGCCTATCACGATCTCTTGTTCCAGAAGCGCGCCAAGCTGAGCGCGGAAGATCGCATGCTCGTGGCCCTTGCGATCATCGAAAGCAAAGGGCCGAAGTCGATGGTCGATGAATTGTTGAAGGCGCCCCCCGGCACCGATGGTTACGTCGAACAATTCTTTGGTTCCGTCGTGCGCGAGAACGCGATGCATCTGATGGTCTGGATCCAGCATGAGCCGGCCTCGCCGCGCGTGGACGAACTGGCGGTCGAACTGTTCCGCCGCCGCAGCAACGGCCATTGGAGCACGACGCAGGCGAATGCCTGGTCGGTGCTCGCGCTCTCCTCCTATCTGCGCAAGATCGAAACCGGCGATCGCAACGCGAGCGGCGAACTGCGCTGGAACAAGGCGACGGCGCCTTTCTCGGTGAGTCCGGCGAACCCGCTGGTCAGCGCGACGTTTCCGATCGAGCCCAGCGCCGGCGCGGAACCGATCCGGATCACCAAAACTGGCGGCCAGGTTTTCTCAGAGATGACGGCGGAAGCGCGGCCGAAATTGATCGAGCAGCCCCGACAAAGTCGCGGTTACACGATCACGCGGCGCTACTCGAAGCTCGGGGACGATGGCAAATTGTCCGGCGCGGAAAATTTGCGGGTAGGCGATCGGGTGCTGGTCACGCTGGATATCGCCGTGCCGCGGCGCGCGACTTATCTCGCGGTGGAAGATCCATTGCCGTCCGTTTTCGAAGCGATAAATCCTGCGTTCAAATCGCAGGAAGTTGTCGCGGGCGAAACGCTCGGGACGGAATGGGTGAGCGATTACCGTGAGCTGCGGACGGACCGCGCGCTCTTCTTCGCCGATCTGCTTTATCCCGGGCAATACACCTTGCGTTATCTGGCGCGGGTCATTTCCGCCGGCGATGTGATTGCACCTTCGGCGAAGATTGAAGAGATGTACCATCCTGAGCGCATGGGCACGACCGAGACGCTCCGCGTCCACACGGAATCGCTGCCGTGAAGACGCCCTCAACGCAGCCCTCTCCCAAATCCCACCCCAGGGCCCTCACTGGCGCTTCGCGTCCGTCTCTCCCATTGGGAGAGAAAGAGCACCGCCGGTTTCCCGGAAGTTCATCCCGCGAGGCCGAATCGCCGCCTCGAATAAGACCACTTCAAGGAGAGGGAGTTCCTTCTCCCATCGGGAGAAGGTTAGGATGAGGGCCCGGGAGCATGCGCTCCGAAATAGCCGCGGGCGGCGCAAGATGAATCGTCGGTTCCTCTCGCTGCTTCTGGCGGCGGCGACGCTTCTCGTCGCCGCCTATTTCGCTCTTAAGCTCGTCCCGATTCCATCCGCGTTGTTGCAGCCACCAGTCCAAAGCATTGCCCTGCTCGACCGATATGGCATCCCCTTGCGTGAGGCGCGCGTTGCCGAGCGTTTCAGCCGCGAGCTCGCCCTCGAGGAAGTGCCGCGCCATGTCATCGACGCGGTTCTGGCCGCGGAGGACAAGCGTTTCTTCCGCCATCACGGAATCGACTGGCTCGCCAATGTTCGCGCCATCGTCACCGGTTTGAGCCGCGGCCGGATCGTTTCCGGCGCGTCGACGATCACGCAACAACTCGTGAAAATTTCCGAACGCCGGCCGCGCACCTTGCGGGCGAAGTTTATCGAAAGCATCACGGCCCTTCGCCTCGAGCAAACATGGCCGAAGAAGCAGATCCTCGCTGCCTATCTGAACCGACTCGACTTTGGCAATCTCAACATCGGGCTCGCGGCTGCCGCTGATTATTATTTCGACAAACCGGTCTCCGACTTGAGCGACGCGGAAGCGGCCTTCCTCGCGGGCCTGCCGAAGAATCCGCGGAAACTGAATCCGCACGTTGCCGCCGAGGCGGCGCGACGCCGGAAGGAAACCGTCCTCCGCCGGATGCGAGAGAATGGCCAGCTCGATATCGCGCGCTACGAACGCGCGCTCAACGAGTCGCTGACCATCCGCCCGCCGCAACGCCGCTTTCGCGCGCCGCATTTTGTCGAGATGGTTTTGCAGCAATTGCCCGAGACGCCAAAGGCGGAGCTGAAGACGACGCTCGATTTTCGGCTCAATGAGCAGGTGGAGAACATTGTGCGCGAACGTCTGGCGCAGTTGCGGGAGCAGAATGTCCGCAACGCCGCCGCGGTGGTGATCGACAACGCGACGGGGGACGTCGTCGCGCTGGTCGGTTCCGAGAATTATTTCGCGCCCGGCGTGGGGCAGGTGAATGGCGCGTGGGCGCAGCGTTCGGCCGGTTCGACGTTGAAGCCGTTCGCGTATCTGCTTGCCCTCGAACGAGGCGCCACGCCGGCCACGATGGTGGCGGATGTGCGAACGAGTTTCCCTTCGGCTGACGGCTTTTATCGGCCGGAAAATTACAACCGCCGCTGTTACGGGCCGGTCCGATATCGCACCGCGTTGGCGAGTTCCCTGAACATTCCGGCAGTCAAAGTGTTGCTGGATGCGGGCGGGCCGGCCGCCTTGCATGAACGCCTGCGCGAGTGCGGCCTGACGACGCTGCATCGGCCCGCGGAGGTTTATGGGCTCGGCCTCACTCTCGGAAATTGCGAGGCGCGCTTGCTGGAAATCACCAACGCATATGCCAGCCTGGCCCGGCTGGGTGAATTCCGCCCCTGGCGCGTGCTCAGCACGAGCGCCACATCATCCCGCCACTACTCGCGGCCGGAGCTGGTTTGGCAGATTGCCGACATGTTGAGCGACAATTCCGCGCGCACCCTGGCCTTCGGCATGAATTCCGCGCTCCGTTTCGATTACCCCGTCGCCTGCAAGACCGGCACGAGCACCGATTTCCGTGACAACTGGACGATCGGTTTCACGCCCGAGTATTCCGTCGGCGTTTGGGTGGGAAATTTCGACGGCTCGCCGATGCGGGAAGTTTCCGGCGTGACGGGTGCGGGGCCGATCCTCCATTCGATCTTCGATTATCTGCACACGAATTACGGCACCAGTTGGTATCGGACGCCGGCGGGAATCGTGGAGCGAACCATTCATCCGCTCACCGGTAAATTGCTCGCCGACGCCGACAGAAAACTTGACGGCTTTAAGCCGTCAAGTTTTTCCACGCGCGACGCGGGAGGCGTGCGCGAAAAATTTCTGAGCGACCGATTGCCGCCCGCCGAGTCGCGGGCGGATTACGACGCGGCAGGAAATGTTCAGCTCGGACCGGAATACACCGACTGGTTTCGCAGCGCGGAGAACAGCATCGGCGATCGCGCCGTGCTGGCGGCGGCGAACGACGCGCTTCAGATTACTTCGCCGTTGCCGGGGAGCGTTTATGTCGTCGATCCGGATGTTCCTTCGACGAGAAAAATTCCATTGATCGCGCACGGAGGGACCGAGGTGGAGTGGCAGAGCGAATCACTTTCATGTGCTTCCGAAGCCGGCCGCGATTTCGCGCTGGCGAGTGACGGCGAACATCGAATCCTGGTCACGGACCGGGTGTCCGGACGCCGCGCGGAAACGTGGATTCGAATTCGATCGCTATAACGAAAATCCCAAATCCCAAGTATTCCAAAAAGGAAAAATCCAAAAAGCCCGAACGGCGTTCGAGTTTTGCTTCTTTGGGATTTTCTTGGTTTGCCTGGGATTTGGGATTTGGGATTTGGGAATTGGGATTTCCGCGGCTCGCCGCGGTGGTTGTTTGACTCGCAGCTGCGGAGAGACGAACTCTCTCGACCAAATATGAAAAATCTGAAGCGCGGAATCCTTTTCCTGATCGTTGCACTCACACTCGGGCTCACCTCATCCTTGCAGGCGGCTGACAGCTACGCCGCCGTCGCCTACTCGCCCAGTGCCAACCAGTGGGGTTACGGGAACGGATATCCGAGCAAGTCCGCGGCAGTCGCGCGCGCGCGTGCGGAGTGTGGGCGCGCCGACGCCCGGACGAGCTGGTGCAAGAACGCCTGGATCGCTCTCGCGATCTCCGACCGAAGCCGTGGCGGCTACGGCTGGGCCTGGGCCACGACCGCCTCAGCCGCGCGCAGCCGGGCACTGGCAGCATGCCGGTCACGGAATCCAGACGCCCGCATCGTTGTTTGCGTCTCCGCTTACCGGTAATCTGGGAGGGACGTGCTTCCGCACGTCCGACTTATGGAGGCAGGGGATAATGGGACGTGCGGAAGCACGTCCCTCCGAGTGAATTACAAGCTGCTCACCAGATCGGGCGGCTGCAAACTGCGCGGTGGTCCGAAAATTTCCCGCAGGATAATTGCGTCGCGCAAGCCCTGTGGCGAAGCGAGTCTCGAGCGCAGGCTTGAGGGCTCGGCGTCGAGGCGGCGGCTGTAGGGGGAGAGCTCGCTCGAGGTTTGCATGAAGACGTCGCGCACTTCGAAGCCCGTTTCCTGCACAATCGCCGGTGTAAAAATTCGTTCTGCCATCGGGACCGGCGGCGGAGCCTGGGCGATTGTAGCGGGCGCCGGAGGCAGCGGCGGAGGAACGGTGGTGAGGGGCGGCAACGTCGGAAAAATCGTGGGCTCTACCCGGCGCCTTGGCGCGACCTTAGGGGGTGGCGCCGTTCCCGGCGGCTGGCCGAGCGCTTCGAGAAAACGGCGGATCCGATCTTCCTCGCTTTGGTTCTCGCCGCCGCGCGGAACTGGCTGGTCGGGAACGACCGGCCGCTCGGGATCGTCTTTCGCCTCCTGCGACTTCTGCCAAAGCCAGCGCACGATCGACGCCGCGACGACAAGGAGAATGATCCAGAGATTATCGGGCATGGAGTGGGCGGGTAGGTTGAAGGGTTGAAGGGTTGCAGCGTTGGGAGCGGCTTACGCTGTAACGCTTTAACGCATCACGTCGTCCCCTCCGTCCGCGGCTTGTCGCCGCCGGCGATTGATTCGCGCATCGATGTGTCGGCCTGCACATTCTTCATCCGCACGTAATCCATGATACCGAGATTGCCGGAACGAAAGGCATCGGCCATGGCCTGCGGCACCTCCGCTTCGGCCTCGACCACTTTCGCCCGCATCTCCTGGGTGCGCGCCCGCATTTCCTGCTCGACCGCCACCGCCGCGGCGCGCCGCACTTCCGCTTTCGCCTGCGCGACGCGTTTGTCCGCTTCGGCCTGCTCTGTTTGAAGTTTCGCGCCGATGTTTTCGCCTACATCCACGTCAGCGATATCGATCGATAAAATCTCGAAGGCGGTTCCGCTGTCGAGACCCTTGGCCAGCACCGTTTTTGAAATCCGGTCCGGGTTCTCCAGCACATCTTTATAAGAAGCGGCACTGCCGATGGAGCTGACGATGCCTTCGCCGACGCGCGCGATGATCGTTTCTTCCGTGGCGCCGCCAACGAACCGGTCGAGGTGAGAGCGCACCGTTACGCGCGCCTTCACCTTCACGCCGATGCCGTCCTGCGCGACGCCGTCGATGGTGGTGCGGCCCATGTTCGCGCTGGGCGCGTCGATGACTTTCGGGTTGATGCTGGTGCGGACAGCTTCGAGGACGGTCTTGCCGGTGCCTTTGGTCGCGAGAGCGATGGCGCAGGCGCGATTGAAATCGAGCGAGATGCCGGCTTTGTCCGCGGCGAGCAAGGCGAGGATGACGTGCCCGACGTCCCCGCCGGCGAGATAATGGGCCTCGAGGGGATCGCTGGGAATATCGATGCCGGCTTTCACCGCGGTGATGCGGTTATCGACGATCATCCCGACCGGCACTTTCCGCAGCCGCATTCCGACCATCTTTCCGAGGGAGACGGGCGCGTTGGCGATTTTCGCGCGAATCCAAAGGCCGAAGAAATTGAAAAGGATGATGCAGAGGATTAATGCGAACAGCCCGATGACTGCCACGCCGACAAAATAAAGGGACTCCATGGCGACAAGTTAGCGAAGGGAGGTGCGCGCGGAAAGTTTATTTGCGTTTGGTAGGGACGCCGCGCTGCGGCGTCCGAGTTACTTGTCAGCAGCGTGGCTCGGCGGACGGCGCCGCGCGCCGTCCCTACCAGCAATCTCTCGTTGCAATCGTACGGGGACGGAATACGCATTGCGCGATGAAGATGGAGATGTCCGGCGACATGAAAGCCGTCAAGATCGACAGGCTGAGCGACATCAGGAAACAGTTTCAACGCAATGTCGTCCCTTCGTATGCGCGCTTCGACATTGCGCTCGATCATGGCGAGGGGAGCTACGTCACGGACGTGGCGGGCCGGCGCTATCTCGATCTCGGCGGGGGCATTGCGGTTTGCGCGCTGGGCCACGCCCATCCGGAAATCACGGACGCGTTGCTGGAGCAATCGCGAAAGCTCCTTCACGTTTCGAATTTTTATTTTAGCAAACCGCAGGCGCAGCTCGCGGAGGCGCTCGTCAGGCTGATCGGGCCAGGACGTTGTTTCTTTTGCAACAGCGGCGCGGAGGCAAACGAGGGTCTGTTCAAGCTGGCGCGGAAATTCGGGGAGAGCGAAGGGCGAAACGAAATCATTACCGCCGATGGTTCTTTTCACGGGCGCACCCTGGCCGGGATGGCCGCTTCAGGGGACGAGAAGGTCAAGTCTGGTTTTGGTCCGGCGGTTCCCGGCTTTCGTCAGGTGCCATTCAATGATCTGGAGGCAATGCGCGCTGCGATCTCGCCGCAAACCGCCGCGATCGTGATTGAAGCCATCCAGGGCGAAGGCGGGATCGTGCCGGCGACCGCCGAGTATCTGGTCGGACTGCGAAAGCTTTGCGACGAGCGCCGGATCCTTTTGCTGCTGGATGAAGTGCAGGCCGGCCATTTTCGGACAGGGCGATTTCAGAGCTGGCAACGCATCCTCGAAAACGTCGGCTCCGACTCTCGTTCCCAGGTTGCACTTGGGAACGGCCTCGAGGACTTCCTGCCGGACGCCGTCTCGATGGCGAAATCGCTCGGCGGCGGGTTTCCGATCGGTGCCTTCTGGGCACGCGAGCCGTATGCCGATCTTCTTTCCGCGGGAACGCACGGCTCTACTTTCGGCGGAAACCCGCTGTCGTGTTCCGTGGCCCTGAAAGTCCTCGAAATCATCGAGCGCGATCAGCTGGCCGATAACGCGCGCGAGATCGGCGGCTTCATGACCGCTGAGCTGCAAAGATTGATCCGGAAATTTCCCTCGGTCTTGAAAGAGGTGCGCGGCTTCGGGTTGATGATCGGTTTGGAGTTTCGGATCGATGCTCCGGGTTTTTGCGGTGGAGATAAGACGCCGGCGCTCCAAGTGGTCCACAGTCTGCATGGAGCTGGCGTGCTGACGATTCCGGCAGCGGAGTCGGTGGTTCGACTCCTTCCAGCCCTCAACCTCAGTCGCCCCGAAGCGATGGAGGGGTTGCATGCGATCGAGTCGGTCGTGGCGATGCTGGCGGGCTAATAGAAGGACCCGCAAATCCCAAATCCCAGAACCCAAACCCCAAGTAAATCCTAAAGCGGGAAAATCCAAAACGCCCGGCGGTCTAGTCTTGGTTCTTTGGGATTTCTTAATTTACCTGGGATTTGGTTTTTGGGATTTGGGATTTCCGCCGCTCGCGGCTTTGGTTTTATTGCGGCCGGACGTACGTGACCGGCAACGGCGGCCGGTTGTTCTGGATGGGACGGGCGTTCTCGCCCAGAGCGTGAAGCTTTTTCCAGTCCGACTCCAGAATTGTCTGCGGTGCGCCGAGGACATACCAGGTCACGCTCTGCGTGCACGGCGGCGTGGTGAGCGAGCCCGCGTAGGTGTAGTAGCCGAAAGTTTTCGGCAAGAGTTGATCAAAGTTGATCCGCAGCAGCGCCTTGGGTGCGGCGCAGACCGTCTCCGGAATGTTCGCGAAAACCGGCTTCAGCGCGGCATATTCATTTCCCTTGGTCAGCATCACCCCAATGACCGCGGTCTCTTCGCCGCTGCCTTTTACGCGTTGGTGGACAATGTGCATCTCACCCACCGCTGCGACCCCGGGAATGCTATGCTCGCTCGGGGCGTGGAAGTGAAACTCGACCAGCTTGTAAACGTTCTCGCCGATCGTGATCTTGCCGGCGTCTCCCGCTGGCGTCACCAGGATGCTGTGGCCGGTGTTCCGGATAGTGGCATCACCGGCGATATAGTCGACGCCAATCCCCGGGCCGCCCGTAGGCGAGGGCGCCGGCAGACTGATGGGCGATTGCCTCGTGTCGCCGCACTCATTCTTTTTGTCCTCGATCGCAATATTCGGCCATTGTGCCGGCCCGGAATAGCCGCAGTAGGAGTAGCGCGGCGGGCATTCGTTATCGGAAAGTACCGCCACAGCCAACAGAGGGAGGGTGAACAGATCGAGGATTCGCGTAGGAACAGAATGACAGCGTCGCCAGGATTGGCAAGCATTTCCGGCTCGGTAGAAAACAGGGGCGGGCCACGCGACATCGCGCGCGGGCTTTTGGCTAAGGCGGAAATCCCAAATCCCAAACCCCAAATCCCAGGCAATTCTCAAACTGCCAAGCTCCAAAAGAAATTAGCGAAACCGCCCTTTGAGATTTGGAGTTTGAAATTTACTTGGGATTTGGAGCCTGGGATTTGGGATTTCCCGAATTGCCATGGCCACGATCCACCTAGAATTCAAAATAGAAGGCGGATAGCGGTGGAATCTCGGGGATGGGAATGCCGGAGTTGACTGCCTCGGGGCTCGTCAGGCGGATGCCGATCGACTCTTCGGAGAGCCACTCGATCAGCTTCAGTTTGGGATTGGCAAGCGGGTCGCTCAGATCGAGAAAGTGAAGCGCGTTTTCCGGCAGGAGAATGCGAACGTCGCGCAGCACGATGGTGGGATGCAGATTCGCCACGACCAGGAAGCGCTGCGGCGTGGCGGGATCGTAACGAAGAAAAGCGTAGAGCCAGTGGCCGCTGGCTTCTTCGCCGGGCAAACGCCCGAATGCTGGGTTATCGCGATTGGCGGGATTGAGCGCGAAAAATTTGCCGTCACGGAAGGCGGGCTCGCCCACGAGATTGATCAGGCGACTGTAGAACGACCTGAGGCTTTTCTGCTGAGGTGAGAGGCCCGCGCCATCGTAATGGTGATCGTTGACCCACTTCACCAGCTCGGGCATCGACCAGTAATCGAAGATGCTCGTGCGCGCGTCGTCGCCGCCGAAACCTTCCGCGCCGGCCGCCGGCTCACCAACCTCCTGACCGTTGTAAAGCATGACGGCGCCGCGCGAGAGGCCGTAGAGAATCGCGGAGACCGGCCGGCCGACATCCATGCTAAGGCGCCCCCACTCCGACTGCGCGGCCAGGCGGACCTCATCGTGGTTCTCCGCATAGCGGACGGAATTGTGGCAAATGAAATCGTCGGCGATATCCCGGTCGATATCGTTGGCCCAGCCGGAGCCGTCGTAGATTCGCTTCAGCGCGCGGTAGGCGGGCGCGTCGTAAACAGCGTCGAAGCCGGCATTCAACAAATCGAAGAGCACGTTGCCTTTTCCCCAGTTGAGCTGCGACACGACCGGATCGCTGCCCGGCACCTTGCTCGGGTCGTCATCGTAAGCTTCGCCGATGAAGAACACCTCCGGCCGCCGCGCGCGCGCCTGGGCGATGACCCACGACCAAAACTCCGGCGGAACCATGTGCGCCATGTCGCAGCGGAAGCCATCGACGCCCACGGCTTGCCAGTGCGCGATGACCTGGTCCATTTTCTTCCAGGTGTCCGGAATTGGTTTGTCGGGGCTCCACGCGTTGGGGTATTCGCGGACTGATTTGGAAGGGTCGGTGAAGTCGAAGCCGTAGTTCAGTTTTACGGTCTCGTACCAGTCGTTGAGATGCGGCGTCCAACTCGCGACGTTGTTGCCGGTCACGCGTCCGAACGTTTTCTCGCCTTCGAAAAATCCATCGCATTTCATGCCCGGTACCTGGCAGGTCGGGCTGACCGGGACACCATCCGGACAGGTCGGCAGCCGGAGCGGGGGGCCATTCGCGTCTGGCGTGAGATAGAAAAAATTATTCTGCGGATCGAAAAACTTGGTGACGTCGTCGCCGGCCCCCGCGCGGCCGCATGAGCCGAAATTGCAGTCCGGCTTCACGGAGGAATCACAACTCCGCGCCACGTGGTTCGGCACGAGATCGATGATCGCTTTCAGGTCGTGCGCGTGCAGCCGATCGAGAAGGTGGCGGAATTCCTTCAGTCGCTCCGCCGGTTTTCGCGCGTAATCGGGACAGACGTCGAAGTAATCCTTGATCGCGTAGGGACTGCCGGCGAGTCCCTTGAGGAGATCGGGATCGTCGGCCGGCTGGCCGAACTCTGAATAATCGGTGGCGGTCGCCTGCTGGAGAACACCGGTCAGCCAGATGTGGGTGAACCCCATTTCGCGGATGGAGCGGATCGCCGCGGGATTGATATCCGCGAATCGGCCAACGCCATTGTCGGCCAGCGTGCCGTTTTGCTTCCTCGTTTCATTCGTGTTGCCAAACAGCCGGACGAACAATTGATAGATGCAGATTCTGGATTCCGCGGAACCGTGGCGATTGCGAAGGGTCACCCGCGGCGCCTTCTCCGCCTCCATCTGCACTTCGTGATAATGCGAAATGTATTTGTCGCCGGCGCCGGAATCGACCGTGCGATCCGAGCATCCCCAAAACCAACCCCAGCCGTCATTCACGGCCGGGTCTTTAGCGTAGATGGCGATATTGATCGTTGCCGCGTCGCCCACGAGCGGGCGCGGAATGCGAAACACAAATTCGCCGTTTTTCTCGCTTACTTCGAAGGCCTCCGTCTGCTCGCGCTCGCTCCAGCGCCAGCGCTCCCATCTGCAGATGAACGCGACGATCTCCGCGCCGCTTATTCCCGCCGAAAGAAGCAGGTCAGCCTTAAATGGAAGGAAAGCCGTCGATCCTTCAGCATGCTGCGCGAACGGAAGGACCGCCGCGCCGACCTCTCGCTGCGTTCGGATAGCCAGAAAGAGATTCAGCGCGCTCCCAACTGGCCCCGCGGGACGGTAGCGAAAAAGAAATTCCGCCGTGCCGAGTTCGACGCTTATCGAAACGCCGTCGGAACCTGCAATCAAATGCGGACCGAACGGCGTTCCCGGCATTGCTCAGTTATGACGGACGAGGCCTGGATCGGAAAGCAGAACGTCCGAGATGCGAAAGAGCAGAGCAAGAGGAAGAGGCAAAGAGTGCTCGGGGGGGGACTTGAACCCCCATGCCTTGCGGCATACGCCCCTCAAACGTACGTGTCTGCCATTTCACCACCCGAGCGTGTGGGAAGCGAGGATAGAGGATGGTAAATAGAAGATGGCGGCTCGCAAGTTCTCGTTTGGCTTTCGCCATTCCTGCTCTTGCTCCTGATCATGATCCTAATCTTTCCTGAAGGATCAGGAGCATGATCAAGATCATGAGCAGGACAACAGCACGGCAACGAAGTTGATTCTTCAGGAGCGACCCGCAGATTGCGGCCATGCCGGAAGAGGAGTGGATCAAAGTCGATCTCCATATCCACACCTTGGACGATCCCTTGGACGCGCTCGATTATTCGGCGCACGAATTGTTGGAGCGAGCGCACTCGCTCGGGTTTCGCGTGCTCGCCATCACGCTGCATGATGCGGTCTTCGATCGCGCGGAAGTTTTCGCGGATGCGGCCAGCATGGGGATTTTGTTGATCCCGGCCGCGGAGATGCGTCTGGAAGGCGCGGACGTCATTCTACTGAACGTGACGGCCGAGGAGATTAAGGATCTGCGGACCTTTGACGACCTGAAGGCGTTGCGGGCGCGGCGCGGTCCGTCGCTTTTCACGATCGCGCCACACCCGTTTTACGTCCTGGGCGGTTCCATCGGGGAGAAGCTCGCGGAGCGGATAGACTGTTTCGACGCGATCGAGCTGTGCCATTTTTGGACCCGGGTTTTCAATCCGAACCGGCGCGCGGTCGAAATGGCAGAGCGCTTTCACAAGCCGCTCATCGCCACCTCGGACGCGCACCAGCTCCATGCGTTCGGATCGAATTACACCAGCATTCCGCGCCCGGCGGAGCTGACGGTGGAGAACGTACTCGAGACGCTGCGGCGTGGCCCGCTCCGCCTGACGAACCCGCCGTGCAGGTTCATCGATTTAATCAGCACGATCTATTTTGTTTTCGTGGCGCACCCGTGGCGGAGGGCGAAGCGAGGATAGAGAGGCTTCGTTTCTCGCTTCACTACCGGCGAGAAACCTGACAATAGAAGGGCCGACATGAAAAAAACCGTCTTCCTTGTTCTGGCGTGCGCGATGGCTTTCAGCGGCTGCGGCTTGTTCAAATCGAAAAAAGACAAAAAGCCCGACGTGAGCAAGCGCGCCAAAGCGGAGCTGCGAGATGAAAACAGCGACGTGGATTTCCAGGCGTTCCTCGGCCGGTTGAAGCAGGCGATCGCGGCGCACGACGTCAACGCCATCGCCGGAATGATGACGGAGGATTTCGGATACAGCCTAAACCCGGTGCTCTCCGGCGACGGCGTTTTCAAATATTGGGATGAGCACGGCCTCTGGCCGGAACTCGAGGGGATCATGACCGAGCGCTTCGCGAAGAAAGGCGATTTCTGGGTCGCGCCGCCCCAATTTGCCGATGAATCGCTAAACTATGACGGCTACCGGGTGGGAATCCGGCGGGTGAAGGGCAGCTGGAAGTTTGTTTACTTCGTGAATGGCTGATCGGAGAAGTGAATGGTGATCAGTGACTGGTGAATCGACGTGCGTCACCACGCGCCCACGCATGGAAACCCATTCACCGATCACCCGTCACGATTCACTGTCCCCGATTGGCCTTCCCCATCGGCCGCCGTTTGTTTTCGTGCGTGAGGTGATCCGTTGCGACGCGGGTCGCTCCGTTGAGGCGAGAACGTGGTTCGGCGCGGAGGATCCGATGTTCGCGGGGCATTTCCCGGGGAACCCGCTGGTGCCGGGGGTGATCCTGACGGAGGCGTTGGCGCAGGCTGCCGGGATTGCCGCGGCTTCAGGCTATCCGGAAACGGCGCGGCCGATGTTTTTGCTCTCCGCGATTCGGACGATGAAATTTTTCAAAGCGGTGCGGCCGGAGGAAACGATCGACCTTCGCGCGGAAAAACTGGGCGAGGTGGAGGGCATGGTGCAATTCAAGGTCGCGGCGAGCGTGAATGGCGTGCTCGTGGCGGAAGGCCAGCTCGTGCTGAGCGTTGCCGGGAGTTTTGCGCCCGGGCCGGAATAGCGGATCGTTCGGCAACTCCCAAAATGATGGAAGCCTTAAAGCCAACGTTCCAAGGCCAGCTCGCCGTAATTATTCCAGCGTGCGATGAAGAGGCGTGCATCGGGCGCGTGCTCGACGAACTGCTGGCGGCGCTCGACCCGGAGAAATTTACCGTAGCGGTGGGAGTGAATGCGTCGTCGGACCGGACCGCGGAGATCGCGCGCGGCCGCGGCGTGTGGGTGGCTGAGACTGGGCAACGCGGGTACGGCTACGGCTGCCAAAGCGCCATCGATTTGCTCGCCAATGTTTCGCCGCCGGTGCGGGCCTATATTTTTCTTGCCGGCGATGGCGCCAGCGATCCGCGGGATGTGCGCAAACTGGTGGACGCTTACGAGCAGGGCTACGCGTTCGTGCTCGGCGCCCGGACGGCGCAGCTGAGTAACTGGCGCACGATGCGTCCCTCGCACGTGATCGCGAATTTTGCCGTCGCGCTCTGGTGCGGCGTTCTCGCCGGGCGCTGGTTCAAGGACCTGGCTCCGGTGCGGTTGATCGAACGCAATCTCTTTGACGCGATTGCTCCGCGGGAAATGACCTTCGGTTGGACGATTGAAGCACAAATCGCCGCGGCCCGGCTGGGGGCTTCGATTTGCGAAGTTTCGGCCAGTGAGCGTCCGCGGCTGGCGGGCCAGCAGAAGGTTTCGGGCGTGACCTGGAGGCGCACTTTTGCCATCGGTTGCCGGATCCTGGCCGCCGGCTGGCGCACGCGGCTGCGTTTCCGCCGAAGTGAGACCGCCGAGGCAAGACATCCGGAGAAAGCGCTTGTCGCGCAACCGCAGCGTGGAGCGTAGAAGCGGAGTTCTGGCTCGCCGGTGCATCGTGCTCGCGGCCGCGGCGCTTTGCGCGAGCTGCTCGTTTCTCTCGCGCCAGCCGCCGCTGCCGCGGCAGGCGGCGATCGAATCGAAGAACGCCGGCGATGAGAAATTCGACGCGCTGGTGCAGAGCGCCGACATCATTTATTACCCGAGCGAATCGGTCGCGCTCGCGAAACGCTCGGAGGCCGCCTGGAAATTGCTCGAGGCGCTGCACCGGAGTGGCGGTTCCTTTGCCCTGGGTTGGGATGCAATTTCCGGCGAGCAACAGGTTGTTCTCGACGAATGGTCGCATCGGTCCACCGCGAGCGGCAGCGCCATGCCTCGCTTGCATCTCGATGCGGCGCCCGGCGAGGAAGAGAGCGGCCACGCGTTCCTGCGCGCGGCGAGCAAGAAAGGCGCGCATGTTCTCGCGCTGGGCCGCCCATCGGCGGAGATCGCCAAACAGTCTTCCGAAGAATTCGCGGCGGCGCGGATCGGGGATTATTTTCACCAGCACCGCAGCGAAAAAATCCTTGTGTTCCTGCGGCGGGCGCAGCTCGACGGCAATCACGGCGTTCCTCACTTTGTCGCGCAAAGGACGAAGGCGCGGCAATTAGTGCTGAACCCGCGGCCCGATGCCGCCCCGCGGGCCCGCTTACTGGCGCGGCGTTGAGTTCGGCGAAGGCGTCGCTAACGGCTGGCTGCGTGGCGACTCGAGATCGTAAATGGCGCCCCAATCGCCGGTCGCGACCAGCGCGGCATCGCGTTCCCAGGGCCGCGTGCTCGTGAGGTAATTCAATTTCTCCTCGCGGCCCCAGAATAAATACCGCGCGCCAAGGGAGCGCGCGATTTCCTTCCAGTTCGGCGAGCCTTTCATCAAAGCCTGCAATTTGCTTTCCACCTCGGAATAATTGAATCCCTGCGTCCAGAGATGGCCGGGATAACCCATGACCATTTTTCGGCCCTGAAGGAGGACGGGATGATTGTAGGTGGGGAAACCCGCGAACCGCGCGTCGGCCGGCAATTTCCGCACGGCGACGCCCACCGCGTCCAGCTCCGCTCGGTCGGCCACACCATATCCGGTCCTGCCCGCGGCCAGTCCGCCGAAAAGAGTCACGAATCCGGAAGCGAAGAGTGCGACGCAAACGAGAGCCCGGAGATGGAAAGGCCAGTGCGCAATCAGATTACTCCAAAGGAATGGGAGAATGATGAAGTACGCCCAGACGATGATCTTGATATTGTCCCACTCCCATGGGGCGAACTTGACGAAATAGCCGAGGAGAAAAATGACGGCGGCGGGAATGAGGAAGGCAACGCTGGCCGGGATCCTGGAGTCGGATTCGTCGGGCGCGTTGAATTGTTTCCACAAGGTCAAGGCGGTGATTCCAACAAAGAAAAGAACAAGCGGAATCCAGGCGCCGAAGTTGACCAGCCAGAACTGAAGGAAGGGCATGGCGAAATCGCCGGCCTGTTGGACCCAGCCCGGCTTCCATTGCAGGACGGAGCCGGCATGGAAGTTATCGCTCACGACCCACACGAAGAAACTGGCCGGGATCAAGGCCGCTCCCACGAGGAGGGCTAGTTGTTTCCGGGCGCTGTTCTCCCCGAGCAAAAAAAGAAAGGCGAGAACCACGCTAAGCGCCAGGAAGGTGTGGACATGGTAGAGCGGCAGGGTGGCGTAGAGCGATAGCTCCAGCCAGAAGGGTAGGGGAACGCGGCGGGTGGGAATCGCGGCCGCCTGTTCCCCGTCCGGCGTCGAGGCCAGGGCGACTTCCCGATAGGTGGGATAAAATTTTGCGCGCCATTGATAGAGAAGCAGCAGGCCGGCGGGCAGCGCGTAGAGCAGGCCCCGTTGGGTCACGAACATGGCGAGCGGAATGCTTTTCCAGGCGATCGTATTCGCCCCCTGATAGTCCTGAAAAACGAAAGTTTGCAGGACGGGGAAACTCGCGACGCCGCCATTGAAAAGGAACGCGGCGATCCCGAAGTTTCCGGCCCAGCGATAAAAGGCGTAGAAGGTGGCCATTGAGGCCAGCAAACCAGTCCAGACGAGGCCGCGAATCACATCCACGCCGAGGCAGGTCAGGACGGCGTTGAAGATGTCGGTCCCGGCTGGATATCTCAGCTTGCTAAGGACAAAGAGCGGGTTGTCCGGCCACAGGGGAACGCCGCTGGCGAACTGCTTGAGATACGTCAGATGAATCGAAAGGTCACCCAGGTTGTTGGGAGATTGCACCTTCAGCTCATTGCCATCGATGTAGAGCAGCCAGGCAAACGAGCGCACGGCGAAAATGGTGAAACAGACAGCAAGGAGCCAGAACCAGATGGAACGGTACCTCTCGCGCGGCGGGACGACGACCGTTGCGGCTTCGGCGCGCCGATCGCGGCGGCGCTTTCGTTTTTGAACCGGGGGAGGCGGTTCGGCAGGCGCAGGTTTCGGCGGGCGCTGGCGCAACGGCGCAGCGGCGGTCGCCCAATACGCGATGAAGGCAGCGGCCAGACCGGCCAGCACCGAAAAAACGGCGATCGGTTTGCTCAAGCCATGGGCCAGCATCCCCACAAGCAGCGCGCAAGCCGTCGAGACGTTAAAGAAGGTTAGCCCGGCCGATAAGCACTTCATTTTGCTTGGCCCGGCCTACGGCGCCTTCTCGGCGGCCGGTTTGCCGGAAAAATCAGGGACGCGTCCGGGAAAGATTTTGTGAAAGACCTTTGCGCTCAGGTAGAGCTTCGAAGGATCCTGGTAGGGTCGAATCGTCAACGGTTCCGTATAATAAGAGCCCTGGAGCTTCGACTCCACTTCCTCGATCTTGTCCTCTTGCACGATCAGGAAGTCGGCATCGAGCTTGGCCGGCATATTGTTGTGCTCATAGTAACCGACCTTCGTGAAATCGCCGAGCATCCAGGGGAGGGGATAGGTGCTGGTGCGAATGAGATGGCCGACCAGTTGATAGTAGGTCGGGTTGGATTTGGCCAGGCGCAGCAACGGCTTGGTCAGTTTCCAGACATCGTTGTAAGTCTGGACGTAGACATAAGGCTCCGTGTCTGTCGTACAGCGGAAATAATTCAGGCGAACGCAGAGGACGAGCGAAATGGGGAGCAAAATAAGAACACTCGTGAGGGTTTTGCGGTGAGAGTGGATCATGGAGATCACGGCAACTCCCATGAGGACGAAGAAGTACGACCAGAGAAACTGAAAATCCTTCCAAATCGTGAAATAGAGGGAGACAAGAAGGAGAACGAAGAGCAGAGCGCCGTAGCCAACGTAGTACCTCAGCCGAAGTTTCAAAGGAGCAAGCCATGGCAAAGCGCCGAAAATGAAAAGAAACGGCCAGATGATGCTGATGATGCACCAGGGCGTCTTGTAATGGATGATGCTGTAGGCCATGAGCGTGCCCACGCCAAAGATCGCGAGGAAACGGAGACTTACCTCGCGAAAAAACTGACAAAGAAGACATCCCGCGACGCCGAGCGCGATCGCGGGCTCGTAGTGATTCATGAGCATGAGCCAGTAATGCCATGGCTTATCGTGACCGGCGCCCTCGCTGCCGGTTTTGAACCAGGCGGCAAACGTCTTAAAAAGACCGGCCACCCCTGGCCAATTAAGAAATGCCCCTGAGTAAAAGAAGATGATCGCGGCTGCGCCGACTCCGGCTACGACCAACAGGTCGAGAGAGGTCCAGGATTGACGGGCCGGCCGGGCATTGGGAAGTGGCGTGATCTTGTGGGAGACCCACAGGACCACGCCGGCTATCACCGCGCAACCGACATGAATGATGTAGGTCTCCTTGGTCAGGATCATGCCGGCGAAACCCATCCCGGCACACCAAAGGTAGTTCACGGTCCCGCGTTGCCACAGACCGAGCAGGCCGAGGATGAAGAGCATCGAGAAGAGAAGCAGCCAGACTTCGTGGATCGAATAGCGCCCATAGAAAACGAAGGCGGGCGAGACTGCCATGGCGAGCGCGGCCAGCCGGCTGACCTTCCGGCCGACAAACGGCTCGAACTTCAGGGTGAGATGAATGGAGAAAATGCTGGCGAGCACGACGGGCAGGCGGATCGCCCAGAGATTTCGGCCGAAAAGCGTCTGGGAAAGGAAGAGAATATAGAAATGAAGCGGGCCGTGGTAGTTCGTCGGATCGTAGCGATAGAAACCGTTTTTCACCATCTGATCGACGAACCAGCCGTTAATGCCCTCGTCGAAATGCGGCGGCTTGATGGCGAGCAGGAAGAACCGGATAAAAGCGCCCAACGCGACGATCATCCAGGGCGTCCAATCCATCCCGGCCGCACGCTGTTTCCAATGCTCCCATCGCTCCGGCAGCGTGGGAGAAACTGGTGGCGCGGCCTCCGCTCCGCTGCTAGTACCCGCAGCGATGCGCATATTAGTGACCGGTGGCTGCGGATTCATCGGGAGCAATTTTGTTCGGTATATTCTGGATCATTACAAGCCGGCCTCGGTTAGCAATGTCGATGTCCTGACCTATGCCGGAAATCTGGCCAACCTGGACGGCGTCGCGGAGGAACATGGCGAGCGCTACGAGTTTTTCAAAGCCGATATCGCAAATGCCGACCAGATGGACGCGCTCATGACCGAGCACTCATTTTACGCGGTGATCAACTTCGCCGCGGAATCGCACGTCGATCGCAGCATCAACGATCCGCAGAATTTCATTCACACGAATGTCGTGGGCACCAGCATCCTGCTCGACTGTGCCCGGCGGCACGGCGTCCAGCGTTTCATCCAGATTTCGACCGACGAAGTTTACGGCTCGCTCGGCGAAACCGGGAAGTTCACCGAGCAATCGCCGCTGGAGCCGAGCTCGCCTTATTCCGCGAGCAAAGCGGGCGCCGACCTTCTCGCGCTCGCCTGCCACAAGACCTTCGGCCAGGAAGTGATCGTGACCCGCTGTTCGAACAACTACGGGCCATATCAATTCCCCGAGAAGCTGATCCCGCTCATGATTATCAATGCGATGCGCGACGATAAGCTGCCGGTTTATGGCGACGGGATGAACGTGCGCGACTGGATCCATGTGGAAGACCATTGCGCCGGCATCGTCGCGGCGCTCTTCGAAGGCAAACCGGGCGCGGTTTACAATTTCGGCGGGGACAGCGAGATGCCGAACATCGAGACGGTGAAAGCGATCCTGCAAAAGCTCGGCAAACCCGAAAGCCTGATTACGTACGTCACCGACCGTCTCGGCCACGATCGCCGTTACGCCATCGATTCTTCCTTCGCGCATCGCGAGCTGAACTGGAAACCGCTCCACAATTTCAAGGAGGGCCTCGACTCGACCATCGATTGGTACGCGAACAATCGCTCCTGGTGGGAGCCGCTTCTGGAACGGACCGGCCGACATTAAATCCTTTAGCGCCGTCTCAGGCGGCGGCGCGTTGGGAGTGGAATTGCTTGTTACCCCCGCTGTTGGCATCGGCACCGAAGCGCTCAGAATAGGCTTGACGCGGTGGGAACGGGCGCTTCAAAGTACCCTCCCCCAACTCCCCAGGTCCCCAACGCCACTGCCTCGCGCAGAGGCCGGCCCAATCCAAACTCAAATGAACTCATATCCTCCCTCCCCCGTAATCGTGAACCTCAAGCCGGCTACTCGGACTCAAGCCGGCAAGAACGCTCCACCTCTCCAGGCGCATTTCCACGCGACCACGCAGATCGCTCCCGAGCTGCCCGCCGCCCTAAGCTCGTCCGAGCAATCGCGGGCGCGACGCGCGCTTCTCCAATTTCTTCCTTACGAGGCCGCTCTCATGGAATGGATCGGCCGATCGAATCAGAACGCGCAATTGTTCGTTCGCGATCCATTTCAGGCTTTGCAGAAGGCGAAAATTCCAGTGCCGGCGGAACTGGTCGCCGAACTCAAGGCTCTCGCCCAGATGATCGTTGCCACGGCCAAGAAATAACGGCCATGACACTCTATACTCAAGGTTGGGATTTGGTCGCCGCTACCACGCAGCAAGTGCTCAATGGCTTTCTCCTCGCGCTCTACAACGACGGCGCCCTGCCAAAAACGATCGACGTCAGCTATGAAGGGGTCTCAATGGTTGGGACTCTTGGAGCGCCCACGATAAATTTGAACCCGAGTCGCGGCGTCGGGACAAATTCGCTCGCTCAAATTTCCCTGCCGGTTACCGGCACGGTGACATTTTTTGGCAACTCGAATGTTGTTCCCGCTGGGACGACGCTGAATGTTACTACTAATCTTCGTTATCTCAGTGTTGAGATCCAAGGGGGCACGGCGGCCAGGTTGTCCCTTGATCTTACGAGCAACCTCGCCGTCTACAACATAGCCGTTAAGGCTCCGTTGGCACCGCCGTGGGTGGCTTTTCTTAACGGGATTTTGCAGTTCTGGTTTAGCCAGCAGAGCTTTGCCGGAGTGTATTATCTCGGCACCGTTGACTTATCGTCAGTGCCCGGTCCTCTTCTGCCTCAGGGCAGCGCTTACTTTGCTACTCAGCAAAACGTCAATAACCCGAATGTCAACGCGCTCGCGATGGTTGCGAACACCAGTTCCGGATCCCCGGGCGTCCTTGACTTCACCGGCTCGGCCGTGCTGCTGCCGACCAATCAAACCGCGGCGTTGTACATTTCAAACCGTTGTCTGCTCGTTAACCTGGTCCTTCCGCAGATAGCCTCCGCTCTCAACACTGCCAACACATCCTTCACTGTGACCGGCGCAACCTCCACACCGTACAATCTAGGACTCAACACTGAGATCGATCTCTCCGGCGAGTACGATCCGGACTTGGACACGCTCAACATTTACGTCAACGGGAATGGCCAAATCCAGGGCGACTATGACGCCACGGGCTACCCGATTGGGGGATTCCACAGCATCATCTGGGTCGATGTAGATGGCTATTTTACCCTGACGCCTGCCCAGTCCGGCCAGGCGATTACATTCAGCTCGTACGCGCCCAATGGCAGCGGGTCGATTCACCTCAGCACCGGCGGCTGGTTCCTTATCGGCGCGTTGATCATCGCGACCTTCGGCAGCCTCGGTGCCGCGCTCGTCGCAGTCGTAGCGGTCGTGGTACCGGTGGTAATAAGCCAACTCAAACTCTCTATCTCCATGTCCGCCCTGCAAACGCTGCTCGCCAGTGCGAACGTCTCTTTTTCCTGGCCCGCGCAATCGGCATGTCCCTTGGTCGGAGTAGGTCTTCCCGGGGATCTCGTGCTTTATCTCGCCCCCAGCCCTTAGGCGATTGGTCGCATTCGCGCAACGCGAGCTGAACTGGAAACCGCTTCACAATTTTAAGGACGGCCTCGAATCGACCATCGATTAGTCCGCGAACAATCGAGGCTGGTGGGAGCCGCTCCTCGAGCGCACGGGCCGGCATTAGCGCGAACAAGAATCTATACTCACGCGTCCCATAGGGACGCGGCTACAAGCGGCGGTCGGATTACCGTCCGCCGGTGAGGACGGTTTTCGGCTCGGGTTCGGCAAGAATCTTCTGGAAACGGGGATTGTCGCGCAGCGCATCCCATTCCCACCGGAGACGAAGATCAGCCAGCGTGATGTTGTGCGGATAATCTGAACACTGGACCGGTCCGGCGGTGGCGAGGAGACGCTCGATCAGCGTAATGGCCTGGTCCGGCTCGCCCACGAGCGCATAAACCAGCGCCAGATTGGCCGAAACGACGGCGCCGTGAAATGCGTTTTGGCTTTCCGGCTCGAGTTCGACAGCTCGACGAGCTTCACGAATGGCATCATCCTTCCTCTGCATATAGGCATAAAGCAACGCTAGATAGGCATGGAGTTCGGCCGCGCCGGGATTGTCGCGCACCCGCTTTTCGCAATCTGCGCTCCCCGCGGCCAAATAGCGCTGGGCCAAATCGGCGTCGCCGCGAGCGCGGGCCAGGCGGCCCTGGTAATATGTTTTTGGGGCTGCTCCCTGAGAAAAGTTTTCCAGAGGAGTGTCAGTCAGAATCTTTTCCGCTGTGGCATAATCCCGCTCGATCATGGCCAAGTCCCAGCGTGACACAGTCACGATTCCGTGGGTGTCAACGCTGGCCGGCATATTTTCCAGGATTTTCCTACCCGCGGACGGGTTGCCGTTGCGAAACACTTCAAGGTAGGCAAGGCCAATCTTGGGAAGCGGGAAATCGGTCCTGAGCGCCAGCGCGCGATTGAACCCAGCAGAAGCGGTAGCCCAGTCTCGCACAAAAAGGTAATTGTTGGCCGCCATGAAAGCGATGCCATGGTTGCGGGGATCGAGGGACAGAGCGCGGTCAAAGCTTGCAATCGATTCGCGCCAGCGTCCCTGCCGGCGATAGATTCCACCAATGTAAGTGTAGATCTCGGCGTTGTTGGGAGAAGTGGCCGCGGCGTTCTCAAACTCCTTAAGCGCTGCGTCGTAATTCTTCTCCGCCCAGTAGAGGCAAAGGCCTAAAGCCATGTGGGCTTCGCCCAAGGCTGGCGATAATCGCAGAGCTTCCTCGGCCAGGGCGCGCGCTCTCGCCTTCCGCGTCGGATCCTGAACGGAAACCCTGCTATTGAGAATGGAAGCGTGCGCGTAAGCCAGGGCGAACCCCGGATCAAGCGCGATGGCTTGCAGGTAGATTTTCTCCGCCTCGAGATAATTTTCCGTCCCACGCGCCGTCAGGTAAAGCACGTAAGCCTCCGGGTTAGAAGTGGGTCTGGCATCAAGACGCGCCTGTTCGTCCGGGGCGAGTTTTGCCTGGAGAGCGTTTGCGATCCGTTGGGCGATATCACTCTGGATGGCGAAGACGTCCGCCAGGTCGCGATCGTAGGTTTCGGCCCACAGATGTGTATTCGTGTGCGTTTCTATCAACTGGGCCGTGACGCGCACCTTTCCGTTAACGCGCCGCACGCTTCCTTCGAGAATATGGGCAACACCCAGCTCCTGTCCGATCTCGCGAAGATTCCGGGAAGGCCCGGCCACATAGCTCGTGACGCTCGTGCGCGAGATGACCTTAAGATCACCGAACTTGGCGAGCGCGGTGAGAATGTCGTCCTGCACCCCCTCGGTGAAAAATGCGTTCTCCTTGTCGGCGCTGAGATTGGCGAAAGGCAATACCGCAATGCTTTTTTCGGGAATGACAATCTTCGAAGATGCAATTCTGGCCGTCGTTTCGGGTGGAATTTGCGTTCGGCCTCGCCAGAAAAAGAGCGCGGCAACGCTCAACACCAGTAAGGCTGCGGTCGTCAGGAGGATTGACCGCAAATTGCCGCGGTGATTCGGTTCTGCAACCAAAGCAGCCTGTTCGACTCCATTCTCCGCCGGTGGGATGGCGGGCTCGGGTATTCGCAGCGGCGGCGGACTTCGATGGGCCTCGCGCATCTTGACGTCCGCGACAAAGCGATACCCACGGCCGGGCACCGTGACGATGTAGTGATGCGACCCAGGGGTTTCCCCGAACACGCGGCGCAGCGCGGAGATGTTCTGGGTGAGATTATTTTCTTCGACGATGGAATCGGGCCAGACGGCCTCCATCAGGCGCTCTTTGTCGAGGACCGTGTCGTGATGCTCTACCAGGAAGAGGAGCGTCTCAAAAACCCGTGGCGCCAGCCGCACCGTCGTGCCGTCTCGCCACAAGAGCCGTTTGCGCGCGTCGAGGCGGAAATCGCCGAACTCGTAGACGTGCGCAGGTGGAGCATCCGTCGCGGCCTTCATAAAGATTCAGGGAAATTCAGCCGAACCCTAAGGACTTTCAGACCGGTTTGTTGAAAAACTACCATGATGGGGCGGACACGTTTCGTCACGCCAAGAATAACAAAACGACCAAAAGAACCAAGAGAAAGAACCATCGTCGACGGGGGGCTGAATGAAAAGTTCGCCGGTGCCAGGGAAAAAAGGGAACCGAATTATGACACGAAGTATTCTATCTCTAATTGTGCTCACGACTTTCGCCGCGGGAGGCTCACTCAATGCGGAACCGACCCCGAAGGCCGATCGGAATTCGAGCCAGAACGCGCCGAAACGGGACAGCCAAAGGACGCAAGCTAAAATTGACGCGTCCTCCAAAATTCACTCTGCGGCAGCGTTAGCGGAAGGCTGGAACCATGTGAAGGGCGAATGGATTCATTCGGACGGTTACAAGTATGTGAATGGTCAGGTCGTGCGCACCGGCGCGCAAACTCACAAAAAGCCACCGAAGCCGCCTTCGAAGGCGCTTCTGAATTCGGTGAGAATCCGGCCCGCGCCCTCTCCCGATCCGAACAGCGCGGCCGCGAAAGCCGCCGTGAAAGAGCGCAACCTCCGACCGCGTCCCGCCCCGCAAACTGGCTCGCATTTATGACGCGCATCGGCGGCGTGGAAGTTTGCTTCCTTCGATAAGGGTTGGCCACGTTCGGGAAGTCCCAAATCCCAGGCTCCAAATCCCAAGTAAATTTCAAAACTCCAAATCTCCGAGGAGCGGTTTCGCTAATTTTTTTTGGAACTTGGCAGTTTGAGAATTACCTGGGATTTGGGGTTTGGGATTTGGGATTTCCGGTTTAGCCAGAAGCCGCGCTCATCATGCCGATAACGTCCGGCCAGGACACGGCGCAAGGTGCGCGGCAAGGGCCAGGACAGCGGCATCGGCGTCGTGGAGGTTTACTTCCTCCAGTGATGCAACCATTTCCAGAGCGGTCGAGGCGGCCATTCGTCGTTCTGCGGGCATCCGGCGGCAACTTTCGCTCCGAACAATCTCTGGAGGACTTGCTGTTCTCTCGCTTCCTACGCTAAACGAGGATGTGGGCCCCGTGACTGAACCACTTTATTTTTTTCGAGGCCGGGCATCGGTTGCCGCCGGCCAGGTGATCGCGATCGCATTTCTGATCGCAGCGTTTGCGGCCAGTATCCCAAGTTTAGTCTCAGCCAGGCCCGGCGAATCCAACGCGCCGGCCGTGATCGACCCCGACGGAACCCTCGACCTCGCTTTCGACGCCGGAAATTTCACTAACGGTTCGGTGCATGCCTCGGCCCTGCAGGTTGACGGCAAGCTGCTCATCGGTGGCCAATTCGCCAAGGTTCACGGCGTAAAACGCCGAAGCATCGCGCGTCTGAACGCCGATGGGACTCTCGACCTCTCGTTCGACCCGGGTGATCTCACGGAAGACGGCGCGCGGTATATTCTCCTCCAGGCCGACGGGAAAATTATCGTTCTGGATTTCTTTAATCGCGTTTTCCGGCTGAACGGGGACGGTTCGCTCGACAATAGTTTCGATCTGGATCGCCGCGTTTCCAATGATGGGCTCGACGACGGAAATGGGCGCGCGACCAATCCCGGTTATATCGCTACCGCCGTGCTCCAGGCGGATGGCAAACTCGTAGTCGGCGGCGCGTTTTCCCACGTGATCACGGGCCCGGGGGCAAGCGCGGCGCGTTCTTGCGTCGCCCGGTTCAATAGCGATGGGACGTTCGATCCATCCTACGATCCCGGCGCCGGCGCTCTGAACAGCGCGGAGCCATTCCTGACCGTAGTGAATCACACGGCTCGTCAGAACCTTTTGCTCAACAACGGCAAGGTCATCATCCAGGGGGATTTCGATTCGTTTGACGGCCAGGCGGCGCCCGGTCTCGCGCGGCTGAATACAGACGGTAGTTTCGACACGACTTTTACTCCTGGCAGCGGAGCGCCCGACCCGTTCTCGGTTTTCGGGCTTTTCGTTCAATCCGACGATGAAGTGATCGTGTTTGGAACTCTTACTTCGTTTAGCGGCACGCCCTGCAACAGCATGGTGCGCCTGACCACTTTGGGAATCGTGGACCCAACATTTGGCCCGGCTGCTTTTCAAGAGTACGGCCGCCTTGGGCAGATTGCCGCGGTGGCGCAGCAGTCGGATGGCAAACTCATTGTCACCGGATATTTCCATTCGTTAGGCGGGATCGAAGCTCACAATGTCGTGCGCCTGGAAACGACCGGGGCGCGGGACGCCACCTTCGACGCGACGGGGGCGGGCCCGTCCGGTTATCATATTAGTGCCGCTCTCGTCCGGCCGTCCGACGGGAAGATCTTTCTCGGCGGCTATTTTTCGAGCTACGATAGCGCGCAGTCCAACAACATTGCCTGGGCGAATAGCGACGGGTCCGCGGACAACATCTTCGCCGGCCTGGCTGGAGTGACGGATTTTGATCCGGACATCTTCGCGCTCGCCACCCAAAGCGACGGCAAGATAATCGCCGGCGGCTTCTTCAGTTCCTTCAATGGAACATCGCAATATAACCTGGTCCGTCTGAACGCCGATGGAACGAGCGACGCGTCGTTCAACGCGAACGTCGCCACGGAGAGGTCTGTTCGGGCTGTGCTGGTTCAGGATGATGGGAAAATTCTCATCGCGGGAAATTTTGTGGCGGTAAACGGCGTCGCGTGTGGAGGAATTGCCCGGCTAAACTCCGATGGAACGCTCGACCTTTCTTTCAATCCCGGCACAGGAGCCAACGGCGGCATCCAGGCACTCGCGCAGGACCCGGCGGATGGAAGCATCTACGCAGGTGGATTTTTCGATACTTTCAATGGGGCACCGCGCCTGAGTGTGGCGAAACTCGCCGCGAACGGCGCCCTCGATTCCACGTTCAATTCCGCAGGGGGCGGCGCAGACAACATCGTTTACGCTATCGCTCCGCCGGACGGAGCGGGCGGCATCGTTATCGGGGGAGCCTTTTTCAACTACAATGGCGCCACCGCGCGCCGTATCGCGCGATTGAATACAACGACCGGGGCGCTCGATACCTCATTCAACTCGGGGGCGCCGCCGCAAGTAGCTGGTTTCTTTGGTGGACACATACGCGCTCTTCTTCGGACGCCCGATGGAAAATATTACGCGGGCGGCGCGTTCACTAGCTTTAACGGAATCCAGGTGTCTCGCGTTGCTCGTTTACACAGCGACGGCACGCTGGATGGAGGCTTTTGGCCGTCGCCGTTTGGACCGGGCCTGGTCGAATCGCTGGCCTTCCAGAGCGGGAAGGTATTTGTCGGCGGAAATTTCTCGTCCCCAGGCCCTCGAGTCTTGCGTTTAACCGGCACGGGAGCATTGGACGCGACGTTCGCCCCGGGCACTGGTGTCGATATCGCGCCTGTGGGCGCCTATTACACAGGCGTGCCGGAGGTCGCGGCGTTAGCGATCCAACCCGATGGCAAGCTTCTGATCGGCGGAGGTTTCAACCAATACAACGGCACTTCTCGGACTGCGATCGCGCGAATAACCGGAGGCGAGGCGCCCACGCCCACACCCACGCCAATGCCGACCGCGACCCCGACGCCGACGGGAACCCCAACGCCGACACCGACAGCCACGCCCACTCCCGCAGGCACTCCGACCCCTACGCCTGCTCCTGTTCCAACGCCCACAAATGTCTTTGGCCGGCTTTCTACGCGTGCCCATGTGGGCACAGGTGGGACCGTCCTTTTAAGCGGCTTTATCATTCAGGGAAATTCAGCGAAAAGATTGCTCGCGCGCGCCTTGGGCCCATCGCTCAGCGATGTCTCGGGGAAGCTGGCCGATTCAATCCTCGAGCTGCGTGATAGCAACGGCTCCCTGATCGCGACCAATGACAACTGGAAGGACGCGCAGCAGGCAGAGATCGAAGCGACCGGATACGCGCCGCCGTTTGACCTGGAAAGCGCGGTGGTGGCTACACTCCCTCCCGGTCTCTACACAGCGCTCGTTAAAGGGAAGAATGACACGACCGGGGTTGGCCTGGCCGAGATTATCGACCTGGATTCGGGGAGCGATTCTCGTCTGGAAAACATTGCCACCCGCGCTGTTGCTGGGACGGGCGAGAACGTCATTGTCGGCGGCTTCACCATTAACGGACCGCAATCCCAAAGGTTCATCATTCGCGGGATTGGACCATCGTTGGGCAGTCTTGGCATTCTTAACACCATGCAGGACCCGACCCTTGAACTGCGGGATACCAACGGCAGCACGCTCGTCTTCAATGACAATTGGAAGGACAGGCAACAGGCAGAGATTCAGGCTTCCGGGCTGCCACCAAGCGATGACCGCGAAAGTGCAATCCTGGCCACGCTCCCGCCAGGCTCTTACACCGCGGTGTTAAAGGGCGATTGCGGCACCGGCGGAGTTGCCCTGTTCGAGATTTACCATCTCAACCTCGCTGGGAGCACGATTGCAGTGCCCGCTTCGAGCTCGGTCCCGACCTGCGGGGCCACCCCGACCCCAACCCCCACGCCGACGGCCACTCCGACCCCAGGCCCGATCGATCCAAACAGCATTCTCGTCTCCCTCGGCAGCACAGGTTCGTCTTTGGTGCGGGAATTCACGCCCGCCGGTTCCCTGGTACAAACGATTGTTTTCAACTACAACGGCGGTAATTATCCGAACACTGAAGAGCTGCGGGATATCGTGGTGCCTCAGACAGGAGTCATCGCGGGCTACAACGGGACCTTTGCCCCTTTCCTGACGCGGTATTTTTCAGATTCGCAGACGTTCGCGCACACGACCTATCCCGGGTGGAGCACCGTTGCTAACATCTACTACGGCGGCGTCGCGGCCTACGAGAACTTCGTTTTCGCCACCGATATGAGTACCGCTAACGCGAGCCAACAGGGCATCGTTCGCTTTGATACTTCCAGCAACACCGCGACGCGTTTCGCGGAGGACGCGGAGTTCATCGACCTGGACATGGGTCTTGACGGAAACATTTACGCGCTCCCCTATAATCCGGAAGAGATACACGTCTACCATCCAGTCACGGGGGCACTCCTCCGGAAGGTCCCTCTACCGATGAGTCTCAGCTTCGACGACCCAGTCAGGAGAGTGGCTGCGGACCAGATGGGGCGGCTGTTTCTGTGCGGATCGAACACGACGGTCTATCAGCTGAGTGCGAACGGCGCGGTGGAAGACAGCAAGGACACCGGCTTTAGCGGCTTGTCCGATATCGATATCGATGAAACGGGGCGTCTCATTATCGCGCAGCTTCATGAAGGCCGCGTGCTGGTAGGTGAGGCGACACTGACCAACGATTTCGGCTCGTTTCTGGTTAACGGCTCGCCTGGCCCTGTGCCCTCCATGTTTGTCTCCTTCGCGAGGCCGATTGTGACGACCCCCGCCGCGACGCCGACACCGACCCCAACACCAATTCCGACGCCCACGCCCACCCCAACCCCGACTCCGACACCAATTCCGACGCCCACGCCCACGCCAACGCCAACGCCTACGCCAACGCCTACGCCAACGCCTACGCCTACGCCGACACCAACTCCTACGCCAACCCCAACGCCTTCTCCTACACCCGGATTAGTCGGTAACGTTGCGACGCGGTTGCCGGTCGGCACAGGAGATAACGCGTTGATCCAGGGGTTCATCGTCCAAGGCCCGATTGGTTCGACCAAGAAAATCATGGTGCGGGCGCTTGGTCCCTTCCTGACGCGATTTGGCATCACGGATGCATTGCCGAATCCCACCCTGGAAATCCGCAACGGCAACAACATAGTCGTGGCGACGAACAACGATTGGAAGACGACGCAGATCGGAGGGATCATCACCGGCGATCAGTCGGGAGAGATCAACTCGAGCGGATTGGCGCCGAGCGACGATCTCGAGTCGGCCATCATCGCGAATCTCCTCCCGGGCAATTACACAGCCGTGGTCCGCGGGGTGGGAGACACAACGGGCACCGGCATCGTCGATGCCTACGACATGAGCCCCGGGTCACCGGCCCGGCTGGCGAACATTGCGACCCGAGGCTTCATCCAACCGGGCGACAAACTGATGATCGCCGGCTTCATCATCCAGAATGGATCGGTCCGGGCGGCGGTCCGCGCGATCGGGCCTTCCCTGATTCAATTTGGAATTACCAACGCGCTGCCCGACACGACGCTTCAGATTCGGGACGTGAACGGAGCAATCCTATTGGAAAATGATAATTGGAAAACCGATCCGGCGCAGAAACAGGAGCTGGAGAGCAACGGCCTTCAACCTGGTCACGATCTCGAAGCCGCTCTGATCATGACAATCCCGCCCGGCCAGTACACGGCGCAGGTGCGGGGCAAGGATCAGGACAGCGGCATCGGTGTCGTCGAGGTTTACTTCCTTCAGTAAGCCCGCTGCGCGGAAAAATCCCAAATCCCAAAACCCAAACCCCAGGTAATTTCTAAATTGCCAAAAGCAAACGGGAACTAGCGGAACCCGCACCGTTGAGATTTTGGAGTTTTGAAATTTACTTGGGATTTGGAGCCTGGGATTTGGGATTTCCCGCTTCGCCCAGCGAAGCGGGCTAGATGCTCTGCGCGAAATCGCTCAAAGGCACGCGAAGTTTCGCTTCGGCCTCGAAGACGGTCGGGCCGGGCTCCTGGAAGGCGTCCTGGCTGATCAGATCGTTCACGATCCGTTCCGCCACCAATTGCCAATCAACCGTAATCAGATCGACCTGCACAGTGGGCACTCGGGCGAACGGCATGCTCACCGGCCCATTGACCAGGGCCACGCGATGAGAAGTCAATAAGTCGGCGACTGCGGCCGGCGCGCGGAAGGAGAACTTCGAGGCCAGCGCCGAGGAGGAAAAGATAATGCCGCCGGTCTTCTTCCGTTGCAGTTCGCGAAGGAACGCCTCGCTCCGCTGGGTGTTATAGGTGGCGACGGACCAGGGAATTTCCAGATCATCCAGGATCGCGTGCAACGTTTCGTCCATGGCCGCGGAGCGTTGATCTTTTGATTGAACAAGGGTCACGCGGTCCGCCTTTTGCGATTTCCAGTTCTCAAGCAAAGTCTTGATCGCCGATTCCCGGCGCACCTGATAGCGGGCCGGGAGCGGGGAGAAAGCGTCGTTCGATACGGCGAGCACACGGATGCCCATGTCGGCCAGATGCAAGGCGGTCTCGCGCGCTTCCTTGCCAGGTTGAAACCAGATCACGGTGTCCACTTCGTAAGCCTGGAGCCGCTTGCTCAAAGTGCCGCTGGCGGCTTCGGGCGGTTCGAAAAATGCGGTGGCTGCGGCGAAGCCGCGCAAACGCAGTTCGCGTCTGATCCGGATAAAAAACGTCCGGTAATCCTGGAGGGTGACGAAGGCGGAAAGGGAGGCGGGGAATCCGACAAAGGCGCGGACGCTGAGCTGCCGATCGAAGTGGAGGCCCTGCAAAAGAGTTTTCGATCCCCGGACACGGCTGAGAAGGCCCTCCTGCTCGAGATGCTGGTAAGCTCGCGAGACGGTGGAAACCGGCACGCGGAAATGCGCCGCAACCTCTCTGAGCGCGTGGAAGGCGCGCGGCTGCTCCTGCTGGTTCCTGACAGCCACGTTGCGCAGGATGGCGATGAGCGCATCGGTTTTATGATGGGCGTTATCGAGCGCGCGCCGGCTGGGCAGGGGCGCGAGCGCCCGCGTGACTTTTTTTCGGGCCATATTCTGGAAGCAGGTGCCGCTCGCAAGCGGCAAAACCGAATTGTGTACTCAAAGTGTCTGTAACTGTTCCCAAACTGTTTGTCTAGCAGGGGCGGGGAGGACGGGCGATAGACGCTGCCCATGAAGTGTGAGAGCCTCCGTGTTCCTCTTATGCAGCGTTCAACCCTCCTCTCCCAGATTACCGCCGCCGCAGTCATGTGCTGCGCGATGGCCTTCGCGGATCGGGTGAGCGCGCAATCGGCTCTCGACGGCTTCGACCCCAACGCCAACGGAGAGATTCGGGCCGTGGTCCTCCAGCCGGACGGCAAAATCCTTATCGGCGGCAGTTTTACCACGCTCTCTCCCAATGGCGGAGGACCGGTCACGCGTAATCGCATTGCCCGGCTGAACCCGGATGGCACGCTGGACGTGGCCTTCAATCCAAACGCGAATAATACGGTGTACGCAATCGCGCTGCAGACCGACGGCAAAATTCTGGTGGGAGGCGATTTCAGCGGAGCCGCGAGCATCGGCGGAGAAATGCGCAATTACATCGCCCGGCTTGATGCGACAACTGGCGCGGCTGATGTCTCGTTCGACCCGAATGCAAACGCTTTCGTCCTGAGCATTGCGGTGCAGGCAGACGGTCGGATTCTTGCCGGCGGTTTTTTTACCGGCATCGGCGGCCAGACCCGCAATTTCATCGCGCGGCTCGACGCGACAACCGGCGCGGCGGACCCATCGTTCGATGGCAACGCCAACGGTCTTGTAACTGCCATCGTGCTCCCGTCACAGGACAAGATTTTGGTGGGCGGCGGTTTCGAAAGCATTGGTGGCCAGCCGCGCAACTATATCGCAAGGCTGGAGGCAGCCACCGGTCTGGCGGACGCGTTCAACCCAAATGCGGACAACACGGTCAACGCGATAGCGGTCCAGGCGGATACCAAGATTCTAGTGGGCGGCGGTTTCCAAAATGTCGGCGGCCAGATGCGCAATGGCATGGCCCGGCTGGATCCGGTCACGGGCCAGGCGGATTCATTCAACCCGAATGTGAGCGCGCCGGTCCTTTCCATCGCGGTCCAGCCAGACGGCCGGATTCTGATCGGCGGCTACTTTTTTGGAGCGAACAGCGTCGGCGGGGCGACGCGTAATTTCATGGCGCGGCTCGATGCGACCACCGGCGTGGCCGATTCTTTCGACCCGAACCCGAGCAGTACCGTCTTTTCCATCGCCGTGCAGGCGGATGGCAAGATTTTAGCGGGTGGCGCTTTCAGCGGGGCGACCGGGATGGCCGGGCAGGCGCGCAACGGAATCGCGCGGCTGGAAACCGATGGGAGGCTCGACCGGACTCTCGATCTCGGTGTGGTCGGTAGCAACGGCCTCACTACTGCCGTCCAGCCGGACGGGAAAGTTCTCATCGGTGGCAGCTTCACGTCTGTCCTGGGGACGCCTCGCAACAACATCGCGCGGCTAAATACCGACGGCACCCTGGACATGACCTTCGATCCGAACGCGAATAATACCGTTATCGCAATCGCGGTGCAGGCGGACGCTGCGATTTTGGTCGGCGGCGCGTTCAACGGAGCAAACAGCATCGGAGGCCAGACGCGTAATCGCATTGCCCGGCTTGATCCCGTCACCGGCCTGGCAGATTCCTTCGATCCGAATGCAAGCGAGACTGTCAGTGCAATCGCGGTACAAGCCGACGAGAAGATAGTGGTGAGCGGCAGTTTTCAGGGAGCGAACAGTATCGGCGGCGAAACGCGCAACTTCATCGCTCGGGTCGATCCGGTGAGCGGCCTGGCCGATTCGTTCGACCCAAATGCCAGTAGTGCGGTTAATTCCCTGGCGATCCAGGCCGACGGCAAGATTTTGGCAGGTGGCGGGTTTACCAGTATCGGAGGGCAGATGCGCAGAGGTATCGCGCGCCTCGATGCCACCACGGGGATGGCGGATACGTTCAATCCCAACCCGGATCAAGGTATTAGCGCAATTCAAGTGCAGCCGGATACCAAGATTTTGGCCGGTGGTTTTTATTTCAGCATTGGGGGGCAATTCCGCGCCTCCATGGCGCGCGTCGACAGCACAACCGGTTTGGCTGATTCCTTTAACCCTGACGTGCACGGTCAGGTTTTTACGATGGCGCTCCAGGCGGATGGGAAGATATTCGGGGGCGGGTTTTTCAACGACGTCGGTGGAGCTACACGCAACCGTTTCTTTCGAGGTGACGGCACGACTGGTGTACCTGATTCGTTCGATCCCAATTCGGACAGCGGCTTTGTTAATTCAATCGCGGTGGCGCCCGATGGCAAGGTTTTGACGGCCGGGAATTTCACAAACATCGGGGGACAGGCGCGCAACCTCTTTGTCCGCTTGTCGAACGACACCGCGTCGTTGCAACATCTCAGCGTTACCCAAAGCGCTGTTACTTGGACGCTCGGTGGCTCCAGTCCGCAGTTCACCCGCGTTACCTTTGAGTATTCCACCGACAACGCGAACTACACGTTTTTGGGCAGTGGAACCGCTGCGGGCAGCGCTTGGACGCTGACCGGCCTGAGCCTTTCCACGGGACAAAACATCTACATTCGCGCTCGGGGTTACTATCGCACCGGTATTCGCAGCGGATCGGAGAGCATCATGGAATCAGTGCGAAACGCTTTCCTCCAGGGAACCGCTCCCACGCCCACTCCGACCCCTACGGCGACGCCAACGCCTGGTCCGACTGCCACGCCTGGTCCGACCGCCACCCCGGGTGCGAGTGCCACGCCCAGCCCAACTCCGACGCCAACACCGACACCGACACCGACGCCGACACCAACCCCCACCCCGACTCCGACGCCATCACCAATGCCATGCGTGACCGATCCGATCGTTACGACGAACGCGGACAGCGGTCCCGGTTCATTGCGACAGGCGATCATCGATGCCTGCTCGGGCAGCACCATCACCTTTGATATGGCTCAGGTAGTCAGCCCGGTCACCCTGACCAGCGGCACGCTCATGACGAATAAGGGCCTGACTATAAGCGGACCAAGCGCTACTCAGTTGACCGTTACCAGGGCTACTAATCCCGGTAGTAACTTTTTTGCCATCTTTGAGTCTACCGCGGTTAGTCCGACGACCGTGACAATTTCAGGCTTAACTCTCACAAAAGGCGCTAGCCCGAGGGGCGGTATCTCCAATTTCAGCAGCGGAACCCTGAATATTATCGCCTGCATTGTGAGAGAGAACTCTTCCAGTACCGGCGGCGGTGGAGGCCTTAGCAACCAGGGCGGAACGCTCAATATTACCGACAGCACCGTGGATACCAATAGTACTCCCGGCGGTGGCGGTGGGGTGGGCAATAACACCGGCACGGTCACTATCCTCAACAGCACGATCAGCAATAATTCGTCGTTTTTCGCCGGAGGGGGTGGAGGCGTTTACAATGGCAGTACCGGCACAATCAATGTCACCAACTCCACGGTTAGTAATAACTCTGCCACTACTCCTCAACCGTTCGGCGGTCCAAGTACGGGAGGCGGAATTCGCAATGGCGGTCCCGGTACAATCAGTATTACTAATAGCACCGTGGCAAATAACTCCGCTGCTGTCGGAGGCGGAATCTCGAACGCGAGCGGCGGGCCTGTCCGGCTCAGAAACACCATTGTCGCGCTCAACACGGGCACGAGCAGTGCGCCCGATCTCAGCGGCGCCTTCATAACCCAGGGGCACAACCTCATCGGGCGCAATGATGGCAGCACTGGCTTCACTCCGGGAGCTAACAGCGACCTGGTGGGCACGAGCGCTTCTCCGATCGATCCACAAATAGGGCCTTTGGCTAACAACGGTGGCCCCACTTTGACGCGAGCGCTCAACAGTGGCAGCCCGGCTATCAACGCCGGCGACAACGCGGCCATAACTAATCCGCCATTCAACGGACCTCCCTTCTTTGATCAGCGTGGCCCGGGTTTCCCGCGAATCGTAAACAGCACGGTGGATATCGGATCTTTCGAAGCTGATGCGTCCGCACCAACGCCGACACCGACACCAAATCCAACGCCGACGCCAACACCAACGCCGACGCCAACCCCAACACCAACTCCGACACCAACCCCGACGCCAACGCCAACCCCGACGCCAACGCCGACCCCAACACCAACTCCGACGCCAACACCTTCTCCTACACCCGGATTAGTAGGCAACGTGGCGACACGTCTTCCGGTCGGCACGGGTGATAATGCCTTAATCCAAGGCTTCATCGTGCAGGGGCCGATTGGTTCGACCAAGAAAATCATGGTGCGGGCGCTTGGTCCCTTCCTGACGCGATTTGGCATCACGGATGCATTGCCGAATCCCACCCTGGAGATCCGCAACGGCAATAACATAGTCGTGGCGACGAACAACGATTGGAAGACGACGCAGATCGGAGGGATCATCACCGGCGATCAGTCGGGAGAGATCAACTCGAGCGGATTGGCGCCGAGCGACGATCTGGAGTCGGCCATCATCGCGAATCTTCTCCCGGGCAATTACACAGCCGTGGTCCGCGGGGTAGGAGACACAACGGGCACCGGCATCGTCGATGCCTACGACATGAGCGCCGGTTCACCCGCGCGTCTGGCCAACATCGCAACGCGCGGCTTTATCCAACCGGGCGATAAACTGATGATCGCCGGCTTCATCATTCAGAATGGATCGGTCCGGGCGGCGGTCCGCGCGATTGGGCCTTCCCTGATTCAATTTGGAATTACCAACGCGCTGCCCGACACAACGCTTCAGATTCGGGACGTGAACGGAGCGATCTTGCTTGAAAATGATAATTGGAAAACCGATCCGGCGCAGAAGCAGGAGCTGGAGAGCAACGGCCTCCAACCCGGTCACGATCTCGAAGCCGCGCTGATCATGACGATAACGCCCGGCCAGTACACGGCCCAGGTGCGCGGCAAGGGTGACGCGAGCGGCATCGGCGTCGTGGAGGTTTATTTCCTTCAGTAAGGCGGAGCGGTAATAAGCCCGCTGCGCGGGAAATCCCAAATCCCAGGCTCCAAATCCCAAGTAAATTTCAAGACTCCAAATCTCAAAGGAGCAGTTCCGCTAAATTGGGCCAAGGGTGAGGCCAGCGGCATCGGCGTCGTCGAGTTTTACTTCCTTCAGTAGTAAATCAGCGCTGTCGGAGATGCTCATTTTAGGGTTAGGTCACTTTCGCATGTTCCCCGTCCCTTCTTGGTTTTTCATCGCGGCAGCTACTATTGCCCTTGGGACCATCGAAGCCAATGCCGCCACCTACACGGTGACGCAAACCGGGAACTCCGGGGCCGGTTCGTTGCGCACGGCAATCACCAGCGCCAACAACACGTTCGACCAGGACCTGATTGTATTCGATCTGCCAGGCGCTGGGCCCCACGTAATCGATCTGACCAGTCCGCTGCCCACGATTGTTGATCCAGTCTCGATCATCAACGATCGCAGCGGTGACGAACCGATAACCATCCAGCGAAACGGCGCCGGTGGGTCCTTTCGCGTTTTCACCGTTGCGAGTCCGGAGGTGCTCCTGGCCGGGATTGCGATCAGCAATGGCAACGTCGCGGCATTTGCTCCTGGCACGGTCGGTTCCACCGGCGGTGCGATTCGGAACACGGGCACTCTAACGGTCCGCAATTGCACCTTCAGCGGGAATGCGGCCAGAAGCGGCGGGGCGATCTGGACCGGGAGCGCCCTGGCGGTAATGGGTTGCACTTTCATCTCCAATTCAGCGGACACTGGGGGAGCGATTTATCATTCCAATACGCTGGAGGTCACCAATTCGACTTTCAGCGATAACTCGGCCACCGCCGATGGCGGCGGCATTTACAGTTTTCAGAGCTTTCAGGCCAGCGCCTTCGTCAGGAACGTCACGTTCAGCGGGAACTCGGCTGCACAGGGTGGTGCGCTCTATGGCTTCATTAGCACGGCAAATACGATTTTCCGCCGCGGCAGCAGCGGCGAAAACATTGGCGGAAGCGTCACGTCCAACGGAAACAATCTCAGTGACGATTCCGCCGGCGGGGACGGGACTACCGGGCCCGGTGGGCTTCTCAACGGTCCCGGAGACATCCGCAACACGGATCCGCAACTCAGCGCCCTGGCCGATAATGGCGGATTGACTCTGACTCATGCGCTCGCCGCGACCAGTCCGGCCATCAATGCGGGCAATGATGCGTATGCCCTTCTAACCGATCAACGCAACTACACCCGCGTCGGGGTCACCGACATCGGCGCCTTTGAATTTGGGGGGATGCCCGCCCCGCCGCCATCCATGGCCTTAACGGTCACCAACGCGAACGATAGCGGGCCAGGGTCATTGCGGCAGGCCCTTTTCAGTGCCGCGCCCGGAGCGACAATCGATTTCGCCGCGGACGTAACCGGCGCCATCATCCTCACCAGCGGGCAACTAGTGATCGACAAAGCTATCACCATCAATGGGCCGGGAGCATCGGTTCTCGCCGTGGATGGAAATGCCAGCAGCCGCGTTTTACGAATCGGAAGTGTGTTCAGTACAGTCACGGCCACCATCTCTGGTCTGACGATTCGCGGCGGCCGGGCTTTTGGACTGCCCAATTCCGGCACTGCCAGGGGCGGCGGTATTTCGAATATTGGGACCCTGACGGTTCAGGATTGTATTATCACTGGGAACTCAGCCGTTGGGTATGATGCCACCCCCACGGAGGCTCGTGGGAGCGCCGTGGGCGGCGGGATCGAGAGCAATGGCGGGTTAACCCTGGTCAGGACCGTATTGAGCAACAATTCCGCTATCGGTGGCAACAGCGGCGGGGAAGCAACGGGGGGCGGCCTTTCTCAATTGGGCGACCTGATCATCACTGACTGCCAGGTTGAAGGGAACCAGGCCGTGGGAAAAACCACTGGAGGTCATGCCAGGGGCGGGGGGATTCATCATTGGGGCTTCGCTTCGTTGGCGGTGACGTCTTCCACCATCAGCGGGAACACGGCCCGCGGCGGCGACGGCGAAGGCGACGGGGCTTACGGGGCTAGTGTGGAGGGGGCCGGACTTCATGCGAACGGCGAGGAACTGAGTCTTATTAATTGCACCGTCAGCAACAACCTGGGTATTGCCGGAAAGGGCGCTGATGGTGGAACGCAGAATGGATCTGGTGGTGGTGGAGGGAAAGCCCTGGGCGGAGGACTGTTTAATGCAAGCAGCGTCACCACAATTTCCGGGTGCACCTTCAGCGGTAACTCCGCCACGGGTGGAGGGGCGGGGCAGTCGACCCCAGGTGAGCACGGCGGTTTCCCCGAGGAGGGAGCAGGTGGCGCCATCTACAGGTCGGTATTCACATTAGACGGATCCACCCCATCTACGATGCTGGTGAATTGCACGATCAGCGGCAACTCCGCGAATGGCGGTGGGGTTATTTTGCAGACTGGCAATGCGGGTCGGGGCGGCGGCATCTCGCACCACTTAGGTTCCCTCATCTCCGTGAATTGCACTCTGGCTAATAACACGGCGACCGGTGAAGGGGGTAGCGGGTTCTTCACGGTGCCTCCCAGGGGTGGATGTCTTTTCATTGGGAATGGGCCCGTCATTCTCAGAAACACCATTGTGGCTGGCGGGAGCGCGGGGCAGGGACCGGACGTTAACGGTCCCCTCGATGGAAGCAGCAGCTTCAATTTGATTGGCGACGGCTCGAACATGACGGGCGTGACCCATGGAAATAACGGCAATCAGGTCGGCAGCAACGCTTCTCCCCTCGATCCCAAGCTAGGGCCCCTGGCCGACAACGGCGGACCGACGCTGACGCGCGCGCTCAACAGTGATAGTCCAGCACGGGATGCCGGCAGTAGCGGCGCGATCACCAATCCGCCTTTCAGCGGTCCTCCTTTCTTTGACCAGCGCGGCTCAGGATTCCCGCGAGTCGTGAATAGCACCGTGGACGTTGGGTCGTTTGAAGCATCCGGAGCCGGACCGGCCCCGACACCAACTCCAACTCCGAGTCCAACCGCGACGCCTACCCCGAGTCCGACGCCGACACTCACGCCCACTCCGACCCCGACCCCTTCTCCGACACCTGGGTTGGTCGGTAACGTTGCGACACGTCTTCCCGTCGGCGCGGGCGATAATGCCTTAATCCAGGGCTTCATCGTGCAGGGGCCGGTTGGTTCGACCAAGAAGATCATGGTGCGCGCGCTTGGTCCCTTCCTGACGCGATTTGGAATCACGGATGCATTGCCGAATCCCACCCTGGAGATCCGCAACGGCAACAACATAGTCGTGGCGACGAACAACGATTGGAAGACGACGCAGATCGGAGGGATCATCACCGGCGATCAGTCGGGAGAGATCAACTCGAGCGGATTGGCGCCGAGCGACGATCTGGAGTCGGCCATCATCGCGAATCTCCTCCCGGGCAATTACACAGCCGTGGTGCGCGGGGTGGGAGACACAACGGGCACCGGCATCGTCGATGCCTACGACATGAGCCCCGGGTCCCCGGCCCGGCTGGCGAACATTGCGACCCGAGGCTTTATCCAACCGGGCGATAAACTGATGATTGCCGGCTTCATCATTCAGAATGGATCGGTCCGGGCCGCGGTCCGCGCGATTGGGCCTTCCCTGATTCAATTTGGAATTACCAACGCGCTGCCCGACACGACGCTTCAGATTCGGGACGTGAACGGAGCGATCCTGTTGGAAAATGATAATTGGAAGACCGATCCGGCGCAGAAGCAGGAGCTGGAGAACAACGGCCTCCAACCTGGTCACGATCTCGAAGCCGCGCTGATTATGACAATCCCGCCGGGTCAGTACACGGCGCAGGAGCGGGGCAAGGATCAGGACAGCGGCATCGGCGTCGTCGAGGTTTACTTCCTCCAATAAGAAGCAGTCGTGGAAGTGGGCCGGAGGCGTGACCGAATTGTGTACTCAAAGTGTCTCTAACTGTTCCTAATCTGTTTGTTTAGCGACGCATCGAGTCCCGGGCGATAGGTGCTGCTTATGAACCGCGGCGGACGTAGTCCCCTTATGAAACGCTTTGATTTTCTCTCCCAGACTACTGCCGCGGCCCTAATGCTGTTAGCGATGGCATTCGCGAACCGGGTGCTGGCCCAGTCGGCTCTGGATGGCTTCGATCCGAGTGCGAATGGGGAAATTCGTATCGTGGTCGTCCAACCGGACGGCAAGATCCTTATCGGTGGCGATTTTACAACGCTCGCTCCCAACGGGGGAGGGGCGGTCACGCGTAACAGGGTTGCCCGGCTAAACCCGGATGGGTCCCTCGACACCACTTTCGATCCGAACGCGAACTCCAGTGTCTATTCAATCGCGGTCCAGCCGGACGGGAAAATTCTCATCGGGGGAAATTTTTCGGAGCTTGCGCCAAACGGGGGAGCGGCGATGGGGCGCCTCCGTCTTGCCCGGCTGAATCCCGACGGCACGGTGGACACCGCTTTCGACGCGAACCTGACCGGTACCGATGTCCGGGCAATTGCGCTGCAAGCGGACGGCAAGGTTTTGGCCGGGGGTCTTTTCAGCACCGGGGGAGGAAATAACATCGCCCGGTTCGATTCCGCGACAGGTTTGGCCGATCCGTCATTCTACGGGAACGCGAACGAAAGGGTCCAATCAATCGCGGTGCAGGCGGACGGCAAGATTTTAGCGGGTGGCCCTTTCACGAGCATTGGCGGCCAGACGCGCATCGGTATCGGGCGGCTGGATGCCACCACCGGCCTGGCCGATTCGTTCGATCCGAATGCAAACAGCAGTGTTCTTACAATCGCGGTGCAGGCGGACGGCAAGATTCTAGTAGGTGGCCAATTCACCAGGATCGGTGTCCAGACGCGCATCCGCATTGCCCGGCTCGATGCTACAACCGGCCTGGCTGATTCGTTCGATCCATTCTCAAGCGGCGCTGTCCACTCGATCGCAGTGCAGGCGGACGGCAAGATCCTGGCGGGCGGTCTTTTCGAAACCATTGGTGGCCAGTCGCGCAAGAACATCGCACGGCTCAATGCCAGCAGTGGCCTGGCCGATTCGTTCGATCCGAACACAAACGGCACCGTCCAATCGATTGCGGTGCAAACGGACGGCAAAGTTCTGGTGGGCGGGTTTTTCAGTGCAGCGAACAGTATCGGCGGACAGACCCGCAACCATATCGCCCGGCTGGAAATCGACGGCAGGCTCGACCAGACGCTCAATCTCGGCTCCAGCGGCAGCTATGTCACCGCCACTGCTGTGCAACCTGATGGCAAGCTTCTCATTGGCGGCGTTTTTTCCAACGTTGGGGGGATGCCGCGCAACAACATCGCGCGCTTGAACAGGGACGGCACACTCGACACGGCTTTCGACCCGAACGCGAACGGCGAGGTCCGTGCAATCGCGGTGCAGGCCGACGGCAAGATTCTAGTCGGCGGCGATTTCACCAGCATCGGCGGACAGAACCGCAATGTGATCGCGCGGCTTGATGGCACGACCGGCCTGGCTGATTCGTTCGACGCGAACGCGACCGGCTTCGCGGTCTGGGCGATCGCGGTCCAAACGGATGGGAGGATCCTGGCCGGCGGCGATTTCACGAGTATGGGCGGCCAGCCCCGCAATCATATTGCCAGGCTCGATCCGGCAACCGGCCTGGCAGATTCCTTCGATCCAAATTCGAGCAATATTGTCAGTGCAATTGCGTTGCAGGGGGACGGCAAGATTTTAGTGGGTGGTCCTTTTTATGGACCAAGCAGCATCGGCGGCCAGGCGCGCAAGTGCATCGCCCGGCTTGATCCCGCGACGGGCCTGGCAGATTCGTTCGACCCGAGCGCGGATGGCTTTTTGACTACGGTAAATGCAATTGTAGTCCAGTCGGACGGCAAGATTCTGATGGGCGGCGCTTTCACCAGCATTGGCGGGCAGATGCGCAACCGTATCGCGCGGGTTGATCCAGATACAGGCCTGGCTGATTCGTTCAATCCAAACGCAAAAGATACGGTCCTTACGATCGCGGTGCAGGCGGACGGCAAGGTGTTAGCCGGCGGTCTTTTCTTTGGAACGAACAGCATCGGTGGACAGACGCGCAGCCGTATGGCGCGGTTGGACGCGACGACCGGCCTGGCTGATTCTTTCGACCCGAACCCGAACCAGATTGTCGCAGCCATCGCGCTGCTGGCGGACGGAAAGATTTTCGTGGGCGGCAATTTCTTGAGCATCGGGGGACAGCCGCAACGTCGCTTTGCTCGTTTGAGTAACGACACCGCCGCGTTGCAGAACCTGGCCGTGACGCAAACCTCCATCACTTGGACACGCGCCGGCTCCAGTCCTCAACTTTCCCGGGTTTTCTTTGATTATTCCGTCGATAATGTGAACTACTTCGCTTTGGGCGATGCTACGGCGAGTGGCGCCAACTGGACCTTGACGGGCCTGAATCTGCCGGACGGTCAGAACATCTACATTCGCGGCCGCGGTTATTATCGGACTGGCCAGGACAACGGCTCGGACAGCATCACGGAAGCAGTGCGCAATGCGTTTATCACTGATCTCACGCCGGGCTTGGTGAGCAACGTCGCGACGCGTCTCCCGGTCGGCACAGGTGATAACGCGCTGATCGAAGGTTTCATCGTGCACGGACAGGCGGGTACGACCAAAAAAATCATGGTGCGCGCTCTTGGGCCGTTCCTGGCCCAGTTTGGGATAACGGACGCCTTGGGGAATCCGACTCTGGAGATCCGCGACTGGAAAAACGTGGTGGTGGCAACGAATAACGATTGGAAAACCACCCAGGTGGGCGGGCTCATTACCGGAGATCAGTTAGCGGAGATCAGCGGAAGCGGGTTGGCGCCGAGCGATGACCTGGAGTCGGCCATCATCGCGAACCTCGCTCCGGGAAACTATACGGCAATGGTGCGGGGGTTGGGGGATACGACCGGCACTGGAATTGTCGATGCCTACGATATAAGCGCCGGATCCCCCGCGCGGCTAGTCAACATTGCGACGCGAGGTTTGATTCAGCCGGGCGATAAGCTGATGATCGCCGGCTTCATCATCCAGAACGCACCGGTCAGGGCTGCGATCCGCGCGATTGGGCCTTCTTTGATTGGGCGTGGAATTGCGAACGCCCTGCCGGACACGACGCTTGAACTCAGAGACCAGAACGGTGCGATCCTGATTGAGAATGACAATTGGAAATCCAACGCGGCGCAGAAACACGAATTGGAGAGCAATAATCTCCAGCCGAGTCACGACTTGGAAGCAGCGCTCATCACAACGATCCCGCCCGGCCAGTACACCGCCCAGGTGCGCGGGAAGGGTGACGCGAGCGGCATCGGCGTCGTGGAGGTTTACTTCCTCCAGTAGCGGGAGCGGCCGTCTGACGCGGCGTAGGATCCGGAGCCGCATTCTGCCGGAAAGCATTTATATGTTCCCAAACAAATCCTTTAACTGCGGGGCGCGTAATAAGATAGACGTCCCCGTAATGTGTGAGAGCCTCCCGGGGTCCCCTTCATGAAACGATTCTCCCAGATTAGTGTCGCCGTCGTAACACTTCTGTTCGCCACGGCAGTCGCGGATCGGGTGCTGGCGCAATCGGCTCTGGATGATTTCGACCCGAATGCCAATGGCGCGGTGATCGCGATCGTTGTCCAACCGGACGGCAAGATTCTTATCGGTGGCGACTTCACGACGCTCTCGCCTAATGGTGGGGCAACAGTCACGCGCAATAAAATTGCGCGGGTCAACCCAGACGGAACGCTGGACCCAACTTTCAACCCGAATGTGAGCAGCCCAAACAGTAGGGTTCATGAAATTGCGTTGCAGGCAGACGGAAAAATTCTGGTGGGCGGCCGTTTTGCGTTAATCGGCGGACATTCCCGGAGCAATATCGCCCGGCTTAACGCGGACGGTACGATCGACACCGCTTTCAACCCGAGTGCGAGTGGGACCGACAGCGCGGTCTTTGAAATCGTTGTCCAGGCGGACGGCAAGATCCTCGTGGGTGGCTACTTCACGATGATTGGCGGAGTGCCGCGCAACCATCTCGCCCGGCTCGACCCGACCACGGGAGTGCCTGATTTATTCGACCCAAATCCTGATTCTCAGGTCGGCGCCATGGCCCTTCAGGCGGACGGCAAGATTGTCGTAGCCGGCTCCTTCTTCAATGTCGGCGGAGAGTCGCGGCAGAGAATGGCCCGCCTCGATCCCGTCACCGGGTCGCCAGATGGATTCAATCCAACGCCGGACGCCTCGCTTTACTCGATCGTCGTGCAACCGGACGGCAAGATATTGGTGGCCGGCGGATTTCACTTCATCGGGGGACGCGCCCGGAAATTCTTCGCCCGGCTCGACCCTGTCACCGGCTTGGCTGACTCGGTGGACGCGGACGCGGACGCGGACGCGCAGGGGCAATACATGCAGGCCCTGGCGCTGCAAGCGGATGGCAAGATCCTGCTGGGCGGCGATTTCAACACCATTGGCTTTAAGGCGCGGAATGCCTTCGCGCGGATTGACCCCACTACCAACGGGCTGGCTGATTCGTTAAATCCAAACCCAAACTCGATCCTCAGCGTGATCGCAGTTCAACCGGACGGCAAAATTTTACTGGGAGGTCATTTCTTTGCCTTCGCGCCGGATGGGGAGGCGCCCATCACGCGAAATGGCATCGCCCGGGTCCAGAATGCGACCCCGACGCCGACCCCCACACCAGCTCCAGGAACATGCGGATGGAGTGAAGCCCCCAGATTTCCGATTACCGTTGCCGGACAGGCGATAACCAGCCTCAACGGTTATATCTACCACTTCGGTGTTTCCACAAATCCATATAAATTCGATGGAACCACCTACACATCGATTGCGCCAATGCCAGTCGGCTTGAGCGGGGCAACAGCGGTCAATGACGGCACGAACATTTATATCGTGGGCGGCTATAGCTCAGGGAACGCCGTCAACACGCTCTATAAGTATGACCCGGTAACGAATACTTACGCGACGCTCGCACCCTTCGCGACCTCCACCTCCAGTCCCGCGGCGATCTACCTGAACGGGAAAATCTATAAATTTGGCGGCGTCTTCTTCAGCGGTTTCGCCACCAGAGCGCTGGAGATTTATAACATCGCCAGCAACTCGTGGGCACCCGGAACGGATTATCCCCTTTCTGTGTCGGGAGTGTCTGCCTTCCTGCACGGAAACTTCATCTATAGTGCCGGAGGATATAACTCCGGCACGGGAGCGGTGACGAACAGTTATCGTTACGACCCCGCGGCGAATTCCTGGGACGACGCGGCCTTCGCCGATTTGCCTTCTCCCCGCTACGCCGCGGCCGCCGCTTTCTATAACGGGGGTGGGGTGATCGCCGCCGGACCGGTGATTTCGTGGGATCCGGCCTCCAACACCTGGTCAAGTTTGCCAAGCATGTTGGGCGCGCGAGTGAACGCAGGTGCCGCAGTGCTGAATGGAAATCTCTACGTCGTGGGCGGTACTGATTTCCGTGGACCGACAAGCGACAACCAGAAACTCACCTGCACCCCAGCGTCCGATCCTGATCCGACACCGACACCGACACCATCACCGGCCTCAACCCCAACACCAACTCCCGCGCCAACGCCCACACCGACTCCGATACCGACGCCCACACCGACCCCGACCCCGACGCCAACGCCGACGCCGACACCGACTCCCGGATTGGTTGGTAACGTTGCGACACGGTTACCGGCCGGGACAGGGGATAACGCGTTGATCCAGGGCTTCATCGTGCAGGGGCCGGTTGGTTCGATCAAGAAAATCATGGTGCGGGCGCTGGGCCCATTCCTGGCGCGATTTGGAATCACGGATGCGCTGCCGAATCCGACTCTCGAGATTCGCGACGGGAATAACGTAGTCGTGGCGACGAACAACGATTGGAAGACAACTCAGGTTGGAGGGATCGTCACCGGCGACCAAGTGGCGGAGATTAGCGGCAGCGGGCTGGCGCCAACCGATGATCTCGAGTCGGCCATCATCGCGAATCTCCTGCCGGGCAATTACACGGCAGTAGTCCGCGGGGTGGGGAACACAACCGGCACGGGCATTGTCGATGCCTATGATATGAGCGCCGGGTCACCGGCCCGGCTGGCCAATATTGCGACGCGAGGCTTTATCCAACCGGGCGATAAGCTCATGATCGCTGGGTTCATTATCCAGAACGCATCGGTAAGGGCGGCGGTCCGCGCGATCGGGCCGTCCCTGATTCAATTTGGAATTACCAACGCGCTGCCGGACACGACGCTTCAAATCCGGGACGTGAACGGAGCGATCCTGTTGGAAAATGATAATTGGAAGTCAGATCCGGCGCAGAAGCAGGAGCTGGAGAGCAACGGCCTTCAACCCGGTCACGATCTCGAAGCCGCACTCATCATGACAATCCCGCCGGGTCAGTATACGGCGCAGGTGCGGGGCAAGAATCAGGACAGCGGCATCGGCGTCGTCGAGGTTTACTTCCTTCAGTGACCGGCGTCCCTGCGGTCGTTTGATGCGCGAATCGGTGTAAACTGGCCCTGAAGAATGAAAGGTTGCTCCTTCCCGTTCTTGCCACCGTTGTGATTCTTGCGAATTCGGCGGTGTTCGTGGCGACGTCAGCGTTACAAACGCGAATAAGGGAAGGCGATCGGGTAGAGCGGCTCGGCGTCGACACGACAACAGCGTTAAAATCGACAAGAGGCGACGCAGCTACAGCGCATCCTCCATCGCGGGCGCGTCAGCGCAGCGACGTGGCTACAAGCATTTCCGCATCCGGAGCGCGTCGACGCGGTTCCAGGCATCCCGCGCCGACGGTTGGGTCTGTTCCAGGCTAGCGGGGCGACCGCAGGATGCGTTCTTTGGGCCCCAGGTGATTCTCCTCGCGGCTCCAATCCGCTGTTTTGTCCTCCCAGGCAGCGATCCGCGTCAAACACGCCGCTAGCAGCCGCATATCATGGCGTTCGGACGGGCGGCCACTGAGACCCGGGCAGTTGATGACAGTGTATCTGCCGTAAGGATTTCTTACAATCGCCCGAAGGCCAGCCAGGATTTCCCCATGCTGCGATACATATTCGCGCCAGTTACTGACCGCACGTCCGCGGCGTAGCCGTAACGACGCGTCAAACCCGTATGCCCGGATATTTTCTTCGTTAAGGGATACGGACGTGGCTATGGCACCCCCTAATGAATGTCCTGTAACTATAATCGGGGTTCCGGCAGGCACTTTTTTTCTAATCCTTTTAACATGCTCTAGGCCTTGTTCGTACTGCCTGTCAGTCATATTTCCGTACTTCCAGTCAGGCACGGATGTGAACTGGGTTCCACGAAATGCCACCACCACATACGGCTTTCGTTCGGGTGGCCTCACCCAATATGTCCGCACAGCGAATCCCGTATCGGGAGTATTGGTCCCGGGAGTATCGGCCGGCTCCAGCTCAGTAACATACGACGGCAACTTAAACTCATTCTCCGAATAGGCGTTTTGCGCCAGCTGCGCATACAAATAAGTATCGAGCGCTACCTCCCGCACCTGGATCGCGGCGCCTGAGGGGTGATCGTCGTAAGCTAGTTGCGTGCGCACCATGGTACAGCCGCCAAACGTGACGGATATCAGCCCTGCTAAGGCGGACAAAAGTCGAATCCTAGGCCCGCGAAGCCTGACTTGAATCGGCGAGAGGGAAAACGAACGCAGAACAAAGGGGTTACGGAGGTGCATGCGGTGGGTCTAGGGTTTTCGAATCTGACGGACAAGCTTAAATTCTGGGCCGTCAGTCGCAGTCGCTTGTCACCGCTGTGTGGCGTTCGCAGCAGGCGCGGGGCAATAGACATCGCCTTGCGAAATCCACATTGACTCCCGGGTATCAAGAACACGGAGTTTTCGACCGTCTGCTTTGCGCTTCACGAAAGTCATTGCGTCTTTCGTGCTTCCAGCCAGACCTTTGGCCGGTTCAAGTCCTTTGGAGAGTTTCCTCGCGAAATCGTCCCAATGCACCGGAACGATCACCCTGGGGCGGGTTGCGTTCACCGTATTCTCCCAATAGGCGTCCTGGCGATCCTCGCTCTCTTTAGCCAAGTAGCCGACGCTAAGAAACAGGACCGCGGGTGATGTCAGGCCCTGCAACGCGCCCGGTATCGCGCCTGCGGTGGTGGTGACCGCAATCCTCTCTGTGACCCTCTTCTTTGGCTTATCGAGGTGTTCGATGTAGAGGGCGAAGACGTCGCCGCATTTGAATCGTGTGAAGTGGGCTGGCGTCTTCAGTGGTCTCTTGATCTCGCCTTCGATCATTCTCTGGATGAAAGAGCATGGTGCAACGTGGATTGAAGGGACGAAGTGGACCCGAAAACGGCCGATCTCCTCTTTGCCGCCGGTCCGGGCGATTGGGACGAACGAGCTTTTGTTCCCTGGGACATGGGAGCCTCTGTAGATTTGTCCATAAGACGCCGAACCAATAGCCTTTGAATCATAACGATCCGCGATCGCGGTAGCGTCGAGCGCGTGATCGTGGTGCGCATGGCCTACCAGCACGGCGTCTACTTCGTGAACGCCGACCGCCGTGAGTTCGTCCTCGATGAGCTTTAGTGAAGGGCCGACAGTACCGAGTACAGTTTGGATTGGGCCAGGACGGGACAGAAAACCGTCCACAAGCAGGGTCGTTTCCTTGTCTTGAACTACCAGGGTCGAATTCCCGAGGAAAGTTACTTTCACTGCGGAGTCTCTATCGAGCGAGCGACCGATGGGTCTTCTGAGGCACTTATCCGCCAGCGGGTGGTAGCTGGTGCAACTCGAAAAGCCAAACACGGCAATGAGCGCAATCAGGGGGGAACTCTGCATCACGATGTTTTGCCCAAGTGTTCCTGATAATGACAAGCATAATTCGGCTCGCAGGAATTGACGGTAAGACGCGGCAACCCGTCGCCCAGCTCTGGGACAGCGCGCAACAGGGGAGGATCTCGGGGCCAACGCGGGTGCGGACGGCGCCGCGCGCCCTCCCTGCCATTCGGTGGACACGGGGGTGCTGAGGATTAAAGGCTTGCCTCGGCTACCGAAGTTTTTTCTACTCGGAGCAACAGCGGAACCGTTCTACCGGAAACAATTCAACCGAGGAGATAATATTATGTGGCCTCCAAAATTCAGCGATGCGATCGAAGCTTGTAATGTGGCGCGGCGGCGCTGTGAGCGGCTGGTCACGGCAGGCCTGGCCCAGCCGGATGTGAATACGGTCGCGACCGTCATCGTGACGGCGCGGGATTGCGCGCGAATCGCGACGCTGACGAGTCAGATGCTCGAGCGCGGCTCGAAGTACGCGTATCCGCTCTGCGGCATCTGCGCGCAAGCCTGCGAGGAGCTGGCCAAAGCCTGTGAGAAGCATCCGAAGATCGAGGCATTCTCGCGCTGCGCGGAGGCATGCCGGAAGTGCGCGGAGGAGTGTTCGAAGCTGGCCAAGGCAAAGAAACCGGCGCGATAGCGCCGGAAATCCCAAATCCCAGGCTCCAAATCCCAGGCAAATTCCAAGGCTCCAAAATTCAAAGGAGCGCGCGCGGCACTTCTCGTTTGTGTATTGGCATTTTGAGAATTACCTGGGATTTGGGGTTTGGGTTTTGGGATTTCCGGCTTGGTGGCTTGGGATTTCCGGTTTAACCGGATGAGATGAAACGATTGGTCGTCATCGGCGCGGGTGGGCGTCTCGGCGCAGCCCTGGTGCGGGAATATGCGCGTGATTTCGATGTAGTTGGGTTCAATCACGCCCGGCTCGATCTCGGCAAGCCGGAGCAACTGCGAGAGACGCTCGGCGGCCTGGAGTTTGATGCGCTCATCAACACCGCGGCACAGACAAATGTGGACCGTTGCGAGACGCACGTGGAGGAAGCGTTCGCCCTGAACACGGAAGCGCCTCGTGTTCTCGCCGAAATCTGTGCGCGGAAGAACGCGCGCTTCATCCACACCAGCACGGATTATGTGTTCGATGGAGAAAAGCGGGAGCCCTACACGGAAGAGGACGAGGCCCGGCCGATCAGCGTTTACGGCAAATCGAAAAGGGAAGGGGAACGGCGCGCGCTGGAGGCGAACGAGCGCGCCTTGATCGTGCGGGTGTCGTGGGTCTTTGGACCGGACCGGCCGAGCTTCATCGATTGGGCGCTCGGCCAGGCGCGCGAACGCGAAGATGTGAAAGCGATTGCCGACAAATGGGCAACGCCGACTTACACGCTCGATCTTGCACCCCTTCTGCAACCGCTCCTGACGGATACGAACATTTCAGGCATATTGCACCTGGCAAACACCGGCGAATGCAGTTGGCAGGAATACGCGCAATGGGCGCTCGATTGCTGTCATGCCCAAGGCATTCCGATGAAAGCAACGACCATGGGAGCGTCGTCGCTCGCGGAGATGAAGAGCTTTATCGCGAAACGGCCCGTTTACAGCGTGCTCTCGAGCGCGAAGTACGAACGGCTCACGGGCCAGGCGCCGCGGCCCTGGCGCGATGTCGTCGCAGAATATGTGCGCGATTACGTCCGATAAAGGGCCGGCATTTCGTTTCCCTTTCTGCGAAAAAAGGGCCTTCCGCGATGCGGATCGATGATACCCGTCAATCGGCGGGCTGCGTCGCGAACAGGCAGACCGTGTCCAGGAAGCCGCCGTCGACCATTGCCGCCTGCATGGGTGCGCCTGGTTCGAACCATGTGTCGTGCAGGACGCCATGATTCTCATCCGTTCCGAAACTCACTCCCCCTCCGCTGGCCGTGTAGTACTGGAAGTACATGGACGTCCCTCCTACCTGCGGAATGTCCGCATACAGGCTGATGGAGAAGCCTTCCAGCGATAGGACCCCGACGGCGCCGAACAGCACGAAGCCGACGCATTCGTAGTTCTTCTTGTCCACGGGGTTCATGATTTTCCTGGTCCCGGGAATCGTCCGCGACATCGGCAGCAGGTTGGGCTCGCCGTCCGGGCCGACGCGGATGGCGATGTGGTCCAAGTCCGCCCCGCTGTTGTTGAGCAGAATGCCCTTAACGTGCAGCTTGATGTCGAGCAGGTGAATCAGGTCCAGCACCAGCGTATACACCAGGATGCCTAGCCCGATCTCGGTCGACACCGCGCCGGCGATGCCCTCGATTAAATCGGTCGCGAAGCTGCTGCCTGGATCGTTGGGGTCGGAAGGCACATCCGGCAGGGAGAAATCCCGCCTCGAGATAATGCCGGTCTTGTCCTGATAGATTTTCAGCAAGGCCATCACGTCCGCGCCGGGGTGCACGCCCTGCTGAAACTCCTTGTGCGCCGAAACCAGCGTATCGAGGAAATTTTGTATCGCCGCTTGAGGTTTCCTCGTTTTCAGGGCCGCGTTCAAGGCGATGAAGTTGGGGCTGTCGGTGCGGATCCAGTTGACGTGCGAATACTGGCAATTGGGAAAGTTCATGGCGGAGCGGATCGTGTGCACACGGCTTCCAGAGATCAAGACTTCTGTAGCTGGATCGGCTGGCAGCGCGCTGTTGCAAGCTTCGTCCGTAATCACGTGAGATAATTACGCGGATTTCGCCTTCCTTTTGGACAAAAAAAAGGCAAGTCTCCGCGAATGCTCGCAACCGTCCTGCTTCGCTGTCTCACGCTCGCCCTGTTCGTTAGCGCGGCCGCTTCGCCGGTGATCGCCCAGACCCAATACTCGATCGGCAATCCGACAAACGACCAGCAATACATGCTCGAATTGATCAATCGCGCTCGGGCGGATGGCGGAGCGGAAGCGGCCCGGCTGGGGTTGAGCGGCCTTCAGGAAGGTCCCCCCAGCATCGGTGGCGAACCGTTCACGATCGCGAATTCGGCCCAGCCCTTGTCCTGGAACTCGATGCTCTTCACCGCCGCGCAGAATCACGCGAACAACCTGAACAATAACGACCAGTTTTTTCTGGGCGGCTCACCGCATACTTTCGGCGGCACGACACCGGAGCAGCGGATCAACGCCGCCGGTTACCCGATGAACCTCGGCCAGGAGTACAACGGCCCGACGACCGCTTCCGGATTTTTTCCGGGACCGGAGAATGTGGCGACAAATGTCTCAATCGGCAGCGGGCCCTACGTCGGCGCGAAATTGACCGCGACGATCCTTAGCCAGCACAATGGACTTTTCACGGACCAGACCGTGCCGGGGCGAGGCCATCGCATGACGACGATGCTGACCTACTGGCGCGAAATCGGCATCGGCGTGAGCGCGGGGACGGATAATGGGCAAAACAACACGTGGGAGTCGCTTTACACGGTGCAGAATTTCGGCAGGCAGACGAATTCCACGCCGTTCATCACCGGCGTTGTTTACAATGATGCGAACGGGAACGGCTTCTACGATCCGGGCGAAGGAGTCGGCGGCGTGCGGGTGGATGTGGCCGGCTCGAATTTTTTCGCGATCAGCACCGCGTCGGGCGGTTACTCCGTGCCGGTGCCGGGGAACGGTTCCTACAACGTGACCTTCAGCGGAAGCGGGCAGACGACGACGCAACGCACAGTGACAGTGGCCAACTCGCTCAACGCCAAATCCGATTTCCTGGCGGGGGCGGCGCCCAATCCAACCGCTCTCGCGAATGTTTCCACCCGGCTCCCCGTGGGCACCGGCGATAGTGCTTTGATCGCCGGAATCATTCTCACCGGCACGCAGGATAAGAAGGTGATCGTTCGCGCCATCGCTCCGTCGCTCGGCATTCCCGGGCAGCTGGCGAATCCAACGCTTCAGCTTTTCAGCGGCCAGACTTCGCTCGGGTTCAATGACGACTGGATGAATTCGAGCCCGGCCGACAGGCAGGCCATTCTCGACAGCGGGATCCCGCCCAGCAACAATCTGGAGGCGGCCATCGTGCGGACGTTGCCGGCGAATAGCGCCGGATACACGGCGGTTGTGCGCGGGGCGAACAACACCACCGGCATCGCGGTCGTGGAGGTTTACGATCTCGATCGTTCGGTGGACTCGAAACTCGCGAACATCTCGACGCGCGGCTTCGTCCAGACCGGCGACAATGCCTTGTTCGCGGGGACGATTGTCGTCGGGGCAGCACCGCAAAGAGTCATCGTGCGCGCGATTGGACCGTCGTTGAATCTTGTGGGCAAAATGCTCGATCCGATTCTGGAGCTGCGAAATGCCAACGGCGCCGTGATTCGGGCAAATGACAATTGGAAGATCGGCGGCCAGGAAACGGAGATCATGCAATCGGGCGTTGCGCCGGCCAACGATCTCGAATCGGCGATCATCGAGACGCTGCCGGCCAATGGCGCTACCTACACGGCGATTCTGCGCGGCGCGGGAAACACGACCGGCATCGCGGTTGTGGAAGTTTACACCCTGAATTAATAATGAATTGGCGTGTTTTGCGCCGATCTCATGAAACGTCAGCGAATTTTTGCCGGTCTGTTCTTTTGCGCGCTCGGCTTTCTCCTCGCGCTGGAGGGCTTTGGCCTCCGCTCGGCGGCCGGAATAACGCCGCAAAGGATTGAGCCAAAGATCGTGTCGCAAGTCCTGGCGGCTACTGCCGATGGGCAGCAAGCTTCTGTTGTTATCATGCTGGTCGAGCAGGCGGACGTGAGCGCGGCTTACGCCATGAAAGACCAGGATGCACGTGGCTGGTTTGTCTATAATACCCTCACGCAGCACGCCGCGCGCACGCAGGCCGATCTTCGGGGATTCCTGGATATTCGAGGGGTGAGCTACCAGTCCTTCTGGGCCGCGAACATGATGGTCGCCACGGCCGATCGCGCGCTCGTGGAGGCGCTGGCCAGCCGCAGCGATGTGGCCCGCATCGATACGAACAATGCCGTGCGTTGGATCGAGGAGCCGGAGATTGCGAAGTTTACCCCGGCGCCGGACGGCCCCGCGGCGCCGAACACGACGGAGTGGGGCGTGAACAATGTGAACGCTCCCTCAGTCTGGGCCATGGGATCCGACGGTGCCGGCATCGTCATCGGCAATCTCGATACCGGCACGCGCTGGACGCACAATGCGCTCAAGCCCCAGTATCGCGGCTGGGACGGCGCCGTGGCGGATCACAATTACAACTGGCACGACGCCATCCACTCCGGCGGTGGCTCCTGCGGCGCAAACACTATGGCTCCCTGCGACGACAACGGCCACGGCACCCACACCGCTGGGACCGCCGTGGGCGATGACGGCTCGGGCAACCAGATCGGTGTCGCGCCCGGCGCAAAATGGGTGGCGTGCCGGAACATGAACCAGGGCGCCGGCACTCCGGCAACCTACACGGAGTGCTTTCAGTTCATGATCGCGCCCACCGATTTGGCTGGATACAATCCCAACCCGGCCCTCCGTCCGCACGTGCTCAATAACTCGTGGGGATGTCCTCCCAGCGAAGGCTGCGCGAGTGGGACGCTGGAGGACATCATAAACAACACGCAAGCCGCAGGTATTTTTATCCAGACATCGGCTGGCAACTCCGGACCGAGTTGCTCCACGGTGAATGAGCCGCCATCCCACTTCAGCGCTTCGTTTGCGAGCGGGGCGATCGACATCAACAACATGCTGGTCAACTTCAGCAGCCGCGGTCCCGCCACCTATTACGACCCGGATTTGCTCAAACCGAATATTTCGGCGCCGGGTTCCAACGTTCGCTCGAGCACGCGCACCAGCGATACCAGCTACGGCAACCTAAGCGGCACGTCGATGGCTTCGCCGCACGTGGCCGGCGTAGTCGCATTGCTTTGGTCCGCGCGCCCGCATCTGGTGCGCGACATTGAGGCGACAAAGACCGTCTTGCAGAACACCGCGAATCCGAATGTGAATGCTCCGGAGCAGACCTGCGGTGGAACTCCGTCCACGGCTATTCCAAACAACTCTTTTGGCTACGGACGTGTTGATGCCCTGGCTGCCGTCAACGGAGCACCGATGCCGACACCAACGCCGACGCCGACCCCCACTCCAACACCGACGCCCACACCAACCCCGACGCCCACACCAACCCCGACGCCAACGCCTACAGCAACGCCGACACCAACCCCCACGCCGACTCCGCCGACAATCCTCGGCAATATCTCATCGCGTCTTCCCGTCGGAACTGGCGACAACGCGCTCATCGGCGGCTTTATCGTTACCGGCTCGGCGCCGAAGAAAGTGCTCGCCCGCGCGATTGGCCCCTCACTTGGATTATCCGGCCAGCTCGACAATCCGACCATTGAGCTGCGCAGTTCATCCGGCGCTTTGCTCGAACAGAATGACGATTGGAAAAATTCGAGCCCGGAAAAGAAACAGGCGATTATGGACAGCGGGCTCGCGCCAACGCACGACTTGGAATCGGCTGTCATCGCGACGTTGCCCGCGAACGGGCAGACTTACACAGCCGTGGTCCAGGGTGCGAACAACAGCACCGGGATAGGCGTCGTGGAAATCTACGATTTGGAGCGCTCCGCCGACTCGAAGCTGGCGAATATCTCCAGCCGCGGTCTTGTTCAAACAGGCGACAACGCGCTCTTCGCTGGGATCATCGTGCTGGGCCAGACATCGCAGAAGGTCATCGTCCGGGCGATAGGCCCCTCGCTGAATGTTACCGGCAAGCTTGGCGATCCGGTCCTGGAATTGCGAAACGCCAACGGCGATCTGATCAGGGCGAATGATAACTGGCAGACCGGCGGGCAGAAGGCGGAGATCGAGCAATCGATGCTGGCGCCGGCGCATGAGATGGAATCGGCGATCGTAGAGACGCTCGCGGCCAACGGCGCTTCCCACACCGCGATCGTCCGCGGCGTGAACGACACGACCGGTATCGCTGTCGTGGAAGTCTACGCGCTCCCCTAGTTGGAGCCGGCACGCCTTCGTGCCGACGCAGGCTTGGTTCGCGCTGATCTTACGAGATGCGGGTTGCCTTGCGACGCCTTTGGGCGCTTCTTAAATAACTTATGCAGGCGACAGACACCGGTGGTGGCGGAGCGACCGCCCCGAGTGGCTTCTCGACAACGCACTGGAGCCTGATCACCCGCGCGGCAATGCCTTCACCCGAGGGTCGCGCGGCCCTGGAAGCGCTCTGTCGCGCGTATTGGTTTCCGATCTATGCATTCGCGCGCAAGCAGGGTTGCGAAGCGAGCGATGCGGAAGATGTCACGCAGGATTTCTTCGCGGAGATTGTGCAATCGGAGTTTTTGCAACGCGCCGATCCGGAGCGGGGGCGCTTTCGCAGCTATCTGCTCACAGCGGTAAAACGCCGCATCGTCAATGCCCACGATCGGGCCAATGCGCAAAAACGCGGCGGGGGCCTGCGCCTTGTTTCGATCGACGAGCCGCTGGCGGAAAAACAATTTCTCGACATCGATGATCCCGGTCTCGATCCCAGCGAGACCTACGAGCGGAGCTGGGCGCTGACTGTGCTGCAACGGGCGCGGCATCGCCTGCGCGCGGAACAGGCGGCGCTGGGCCGGCTCTCGGAGTTTGAGTTATTGGAGCCTTTTTTGAGCGCGCCGCCTGCGGAGGGGGAGTACGCCTCCCTTGCCGTTAACTTAAAAATGGCCCGGAACGGCGTCGCGGTGGCCGTGCATCGGCTGGGAAAATCCTATCGCAATCTCGTGCGCGATGAGATCGCCGAGACCGTCGAAGATCCCGCTGAGGTCGGCGACGAACTGAATCACCTGCTGAAAGTTCTCAGCGGATAGTGGAGTGCGCGCATGACTCTCGAAGCCCGCCGTTCCTGTCCACGTTGCGGGACGCGCTTGCACGGGGCATTCGTCGGGAAAATCTGTCCGCGCTGCGCGCTTGAAGGCGCCGGGTCCTGGGACGAATCCGAGACGCCATCGACTGCCCACACAGTGCCGGAATTCGAAGGTTGGAAAACGGGCACGCGAGTTGGCGATTACGAACTGATCGACGTTCTTGGCCGCGGTGGAATGGCGGTCGTTTATCTTGCGCGGCAGATCAGCCTCGATCGCCTCGTCGCTCTCAAGACGGTCTCGGCCGCGCTCGGCGCCGAGTCACATGGGCGCGAGCGCTTTCGGCGCGAGGCGCGGGCGGTCGCGCAGCTCGAGCATCCACGCATCGTGTCGATTCACGACATCGGCACCAGCGCCGGGTCGATGTACTATACAATGGATTACATCGCCGGCGCCGACCTCGGCCGGGCGATGCGTGAACGCGCGATCCCGCTGCGCGAAGCGGCTTCCATCGTCCAAAAAGTCGCGGAAGCGATCGAACATGCTCATCAGC
>DASQLH010000207.1:0-17566 GCA_035630155.1 Chthoniobacterales bacterium | reverse complement strand
TACAGTTTCATTGTGATATTTTGGAGCAATACCTGCGAGCTACAGAGCCGTTCCCGTGAACCGGGTTTCAAATCACCCCTGAGGAAATCTCAGCTGACGATCTACCACGCAACGAACAAAACAGAACTTAATCCAATAAGCGGGCAGTATCGGTGGGTTTGGCCGAAACGCAACCGATACTTCCCGAACGAATTCCGGCGAAATCTTACCCTTGATTAAGGGGGCAAAACCGATTCTATACAACGGCCTTAAATAGGCCCGGATTTGTGACCGGTCCCTTTTCAGCATACTCGGCAAAGGCAACGTCGTTGCCGGCAGCCTCATTTCTGCTGCCTTCTCCCGTATCTTTCGGTTTGCGGCGGGTGCAATCCACTCCGCCGCCCCTAACTTCAAACTCGTTATGCCTATGAAGAAGAAAACCATTTCACCGGGGCCGAAACCCCCAGACAAGGCCGAGCGCTCAAATGGCGATCGTCTTGATCAAAAGCAGCTCCTCGCTGCGCTCTCCGCCTTTAAACGCGGCGATTTCTCCGTCCGGCTTCCGGACGATTGGACAGGTATGGCCGGCAAAATAGCCGACACGTTTAACGACGTTATTGGGATGAATCAGCGGCTGGCGCGGGAGCTGGACCGGATCGGGCAGGTCGTAGGCAAGGAAGGACGGATCTCGCAGCGCGCGTCGCTCGGCGATGTTTCGGATTGCTGGGGGGAGGCGATCGGGTCGGTCAACGGGTTGATCGGCGATTTGGTCCATCCGACGAGCGAAATGGCACGCGTCATCGGCGCGGTAGCGAAGGGCGATTTGTCGAAAACGATGGCGATCGAAATTGAAGGCCGGCAGCTCCAGGGTGAGTTTTTGCGGACGGCCAAGACGGTGAACACGATGGTGGACCAGCTCGGCGCGTTCGCCTCGGAAGTTACGCGTGTGGCCCGCGAGGTGGGCACGGAAGGAAAGCTCGGCGGCCAGGCGAAGGTCAAAGGTGTGGCCGGGACCTGGAAGGATCTGACGGAGAACGTGAACCTGATGGCCGGCAACCTGACCGCGCAGGTCCGTAACATTGCGACGGTGACGACGGCGGTCGCGAACGGCGATTTGACGAAGAAGATCACCGTCGATGTCAAAGGCGAGTTCCTCGAGCTGAAGGACACGGTCAACGTCATGGTGGACCAGCTCCGCTCCTTCGCGTCGGAAGTGACGCGTGTGGCGCGCGAAGTGGGCTCGGAAGGAATCCTCGGCGGCCAGGCGCGGGTCGAGGGTGTTTCGGGCACCTGGAAGGACCTTACCGATTCGGTGAATTTCATGGCGCGCAACCTGACGGGCCAGGTGCGTAACATCGCGGACGTGACCACGGCGGTCGCGCGCGGCGATCTGTCGAAGAAGATCACGGTCGATGTAAAGGGCGAGATTCTTGAGCTCAAGAACACGATCAACACGATGGTCGATCAGCTCAGCTCATTCGCTTCTGAAGTAACGCGTGTCGCTCGCGAGGTGGGAACGGAAGGAAAGCTGGGCGGCCAGGCGGACGTGAAGGGCGTGGCCGGCACCTGGAAAGATTTGACCGACTCGGTGAACTCGATGGCCGGAAACCTGACCGGCCAGGTGCGAAACATCGCGGAGGTCACAACGGCGGTCGCGAACGGTGATTTGTCGAAGAAGATCACGGTCGATGTGCGCGGGGAAATCCTCGAGCTGAAGGACACCATCAACACGATGGTGGATCAGCTCCGCTCGTTCGCGTCCGAAGTAACGCGTGTGGCGCGTGAGGTGGGTTCGGAAGGAGCGCTCGGCGGCCAGGCGGATGTGCGCGGCGTTGCCGGCACCTGGAAGGATTTGACCGACAACGTGAATATGATGGCCGGTAATCTGACGGCCCAGGTGCGTAACATCGCCGAGGTCACGACCGCGATCGCGAATGGCGACCTTTCGCGCAAGATCACGGTGGACGTGAAAGGCGAGATCCTGGAGATGAAGAACACGATCAACACGCTGGTTGATCGGCTCAGCTCGTTCGCCTCGGAAGTAACGCGTGTCGCGCGCGAAGTGGGCTCGGAAGGAATTCTGGGCGGCCAGGCCGAAGTGCGCGGCGTTTCCGGCACCTGGAAGGATTTGACCGACTCGGTGAATTTCATGGCCGGCAACCTCACGGCGCAGGTGCGTAACATCGCGCTCGTCACGACGGCGGTCGCGAACGGCGATCTGTCGAAGAAGATCACCGTCGATGTTAAAGGCGAAATCGCGGAGCTGAAGAACACCGTCAACATCATGGTGGACCAGCTGAGCTCGTTCGCCTCGGAAGTAACGCGCGTGGCTCGCGAAGTGGGCTCGGAAGGAATTCTGGGCGGCCAGGCCGAAGTGAAGGGCGTCGCCGGAACGTGGAAAGATTTGACCGACTCCGTGAATTCGATGGCCGGTAACCTGACCGGCCAGGTGCGAAACATTGCGGAAGTGACGACGGCGGTCGCGAACGGCGACCTTTCCAAGAAAATCACCGTGGATGTGAAGGGCGAGATTTTGGAGCTCAAGAACACCATCAACACGATGGTCGATCAGCTCAGCTCGTTCGCGGCGGAAGTGACGCGCGTGGCGCGCGAAGTGGGAACGGAAGGCCGGCTCGGTGGCCAGGCCGATGTGCGCGGCGTTGCTGGAACTTGGAAGGATTTGACCGACTCGGTGAATTTCATGGCCGGAAACCTGACTGGCCAGGTGCGAAACATCGCGGAAGTGACGACGGCGGTCGCGAACGGCGATCTGTCCAAGAAGATCACCGTCGATGTGAAGGGCGAAATTCTGGAGCTGAAGAACACCATCAACACGATGGTGGATCAGCTCAGCTCGTTCGCGGCGGAAGTAACGCGCGTGGCGCGGGAAGTGGGAACGGAAGGCCGCCTTGGCGGTCAGGCCGACGTGAAGGGCGTCGCGGGCACGTGGAAGGATTTGACCGACTCGGTGAACTCGATGGCCGGAAACCTGACCGGCCAGGTGCGAAACATTGCGGAAGTGACGACGGCGGTCGCGAACGGCGATTTGTCGAAGAAGATCACGGTCGATGTGCGCGGGGAAATTCTTCAGCTCAAGGACACCATCAACACGATGGTGGATCAGCTCCGCTCGTTCGCGTCGGAAGTAACGCGTGTTGCGCGCGAGGTGGGCTCGGAAGGAAAACTCGGCGGCCAGGCCGACGTGCGTGGCGTCGCGGGCACGTGGAAGGATTTGACTGACTCGGTGAATTTCATGGCCGGTAACCTGACCGGCCAGGTGCGAAACATCGCGGAGGTCACCACAGCGGTCGCGAACGGCGACTTGTCGAAGAAGATCACGGTTGATGTGAAAGGTGAGATTCTGGAGCTGAAGAACACCATCAACACAATGGTCGATCAGCTCAGCTCGTTCGCGTCGGAAGTGACGCGCGTAGCGCGCGAAGTAGGAACGGAAGGACGACTCGGCGGCCAGGCGGACGTGAAAGGCGTCGCCGGCACGTGGAAAGATTTGACCGACTCGGTGAATTCGATGGCGGGTAACCTGACCGGCCAGGTGCGAAACATCGCCGAGGTCACAACGGCGGTCGCAAACGGCGACTTGTCGAAGAAGATCACCGTCGATGTGCGCGGCGAAATCTTGGAACTCAAAGACACCATCAACACGATGGTGGACCAGCTCCGCTCGTTCGCGTCGGAAGTGACACGTGTGGCGCGTGAAGTGGGTTCGGAAGGAGCGCTCGGAGGTCAGGCGCGCGTCGAGGGCGTTTCCGGCACGTGGAAAGATCTCACCGACTCGGTGAATTTCATGGCGTCGAACCTGACGACCCAGGTGCGAAACATCGCCGCGGTTACGACGGCGGTCGCTACGGGCGACTTGTCGAAGAAGATCACGGTCGATGTGAAGGGCGAGATCCTCGAACTGAAGAACACCGTCAATACGATGGTGGACCAGTTGAACTCGTTCGCGTCTGAAGTGACGCGCGTGGCCCGCGAAGTAGGCACCGAAGGCAGGCTCGGCGGTCAGGCCATGGTGAAAGGGGTCGCGGGCACATGGAAAGATTTGACCGACTCGGTGAATTTCATGGCGGGCAACCTCACGAACCAGGTGCGCGGTATCGCGAAGGTCGTGACGGCGGTCGCGAACGGCGACCTGAAGCAGAAGTTGCTCGTGGAAGCCAAAGGTGAGATCGCCGCTTTGGCCGACACGATCAACGGCATGACCGATACTCTGGCGATTTTCGCCGACCAGGTCACGGGCGTGGCGCGCGAGGTGGGCGTGGAAGGAAAACTCGGCGGTCAGGCGAACGTGCCGGGCGCGGCGGGTACCTGGCGCGACCTGACGGACAACGTGAACCAGCTCGCCGGCAACCTGACCTCGCAGCTCCGCGCCATCGCGGACGTCGCGACGGCGGTGACGAAGGGCGATTTGACGCGGTCGATTCAAGTCGATGCGCAGGGCGAAGTCGCGTTCGTGAAGGACAACATCAACGAGATGATTCGGAACCTGAAGGACACGACCTTGCGCAACGACGAGCAGGACTGGCTCAAGACGAACCTCGCGAAGTTCACCCGGATGCTGCAAGGCCAGCGCGATTTGCTAACAGTCGGCCGACTGATTCTTTCCGAGCTGGCGCCGGTGGTCTCCGCGCAACAGGGCGTCTTCTATATGATGAACGGCTCGGTCGAGGAACCGGAGCTCCAGCTTCTGGCGAGCTACGCCTACCGCGAACGCAAAGGAGTGAACACGAAATTCAAGCTCGGCGAAGGTCTGGTCGGCCAGGCGGCGCTCGAGAAAGAGCGCATCCTCCTCACGCGCGTGCCGGCCGATTACGTGCAAATCAGCTCCGGTCTGGGCGAGACGGCGCCGATGAACATCGTGGTGCTCCCGATTCTGTTCGAAGGCCAGGTGAAAGCGGTCATGGAGCTTTCATCGCTCGAACAATTCAACCCGACGCACCACGCGTTCCTCGACCAGCTCACGGAATCCATCGGCATCGTCTTGAACACAATCGAGGCGAACACGCGGACGGAAGATTTGCTCAAGCAATCCCAATCCCTCGCTTCCGAATTGCAAAGCCGGCAGGAAGAATTGCAGCAGACCAACCAGGAGCTGGAAGAGAAAGCACGCCAACTCTTCGAGCAGAACGAAGAGGTCGAGCGCAAGAACCGCGAAGTCGAGCAAGCCCGGCAAGCGTTGGAAGGCAAGGCGCAGCAGCTCTCGCTCACCTCGCGTTACAAGAGCGAATTTCTCGCGAACATGTCCCACGAATTGCGCACGCCGCTCAACAGCCTGCTCATTCTCGCCGAGCAACTCTCCTCGAATCCGGAAGGCAACCTGACTCCGAAACAGGTGGAGTTCGCGCGGACGATCCGGGGCTCGGGCAAGGATTTGCTCAAGCTGATCAACGACATTCTCGATTTGTCGAAGATCGAATCCGGGACGGTCACGATCGATGTCGGCGAAGTCCGCTTCGAAGAGATGCGTCAGACGATGGAGCGGACCTTCCGCCACGTCGCCGAAGGAAAGGGAGTGAGCTTCAACATCGCCATCGATGCGAGCGTGCCCGAGGCGGTGCGCACGGATGCCCAGCGGCTCGACCAAGTCTTGAAGAACCTGCTTTCGAACGCGTTCAAGTTTACCGAGCGCGGCTACGTGAACTTGAGCGTCGCGCCGGTGACAGAAGGATGGTCCGCCGAAAACGCGAATCTAAACCGCGCGGAAGATGTCCTGGCGTTTTCCGTCAGCGACAGCGGAATCGGCATTCCGAGCGAAAAGCAGACGACGATCTTCGAGCCGTTCCTGCAAGCAGACGGCAGCACCAGCCGAAAGTATGGCGGCACCGGTCTAGGGCTGGCGATCAGCCGTGAGCTGGCGCGCGTGCTCGGCGGCGAGATCAAAGTGGAAAGCTCGGAAGGCCGCGGCAGCACGTTCACGTTGTTCCTGCCGCAAAGTTACAGCGGGCTGCCCAGTGAGCGCGCCATGGCGCGGATCATGCCGCAACCGGTCGAGCAGGAAGCCGCTAGCAACGGCGAAACGCCGGCCGCTCCGCCGATGGAATTCACTCTCGCGGACGATCGAGCGAATGTTTTGCCGGGCGAAAAATCGGTCCTGATCATTGAGGACGATCGCGACTTCGCCCAGTGGCTGCTGGATGTGGCCCGCCAGAATGGATTCAAGGCCATCGTCACGCCGCGCGGGAAAGCTGCCCTCGAATTGGTGCGGGAGTTTCCGCCTTCCGCAATCACACTCGATCTCAGCCTGCCGGATGTGGACGGCTGGCAGATTCTCAGCCGGTTGAAATCCGATCTGACGACGCGGCACATTCCGGTGTTCGTGATCTCGGCTCAGGACGAGCCGGAGAATGCCTTGAAGCAAGGCGCGCTCCGATTTTTAACAAAGCCGATCGACGAATCGCAAATCAGCCAGGTCTTCGAAAAGACGCACGAAATGATGCAAACGAAGGCGAAAAAGCTTCTGGTGATCGAAGACGACGAGCACCAGCGGGATGGCATTCGCGAGTTGATCGGAAACGGAACCGCCGATCTGATCGATGCGCCGGACGCGCAAACGGCCCTCAATACGCTGCGAAATCAGCGGATTGATTGCGTCGTGCTCGACCTGCTGTTGCCGGACATCTCCGGGTTCGAGTTGATCGAGAAAATCCGCGAAGAAAACGAACATCTGCCGATCATCGTTTACACGGCGAAGGACCTGTCGCTCGAAGAAGAGGAAAAACTGAATCGGATCGCGCAGACCACCATCGTGAAAAATGTCCGCAGCCCGGAACGGCTCTTCGATCAGACAGCGCTCTGGCTCCATCGAGACGCGGCGACGTTGCCGGAAGACAAACGCGAAATCCTGCGGCGGTTGCACGATCCAAACGCCCTCCTCTCCGGCAAGAAAGTGATTATCGTGGATGACGACATTCGGAACATCTTCGCGATGACCAGCATGCTGGAGCGTTACAAGATGGACGTTAAGTCCGCCGAGACCGGCAAGGCCGCGCTCGAGCTGCTCCAAAGCGAGCCGGAGACCGATCTCGTGCTGATGGACATCATGCTGCCGGAGATGGATGGGTACGAAACCATGCGCGCGATTCGAAAGATGTACGGCTTCGAGCAATTGCCGATCATCGCGCTGACGGCGAAGGCGATGAAGGGCGACCGCGAGAAGTGTATCGACGCCGGGGCGAGCGATTACATTTCAAAACCGGTCGACACCGAGCGGCTGCTTACCCTACTGCGAAGCTGGCTGCATCGTTAATCATGCCTGCGGATTCCAACCCGAAGGAGCCGGCCGAGGAAAAGGTCAGCATCCTTGTTGTCGACGACCGGCCGGACAAGCTCCTCGCGCACGAGACCGTGCTGGCGGAGCTGAACCAGAATCTCGTTCGCGCAACTTCGGGAAAGGAAGCCCTCCGCTGTCTGCTCAAGCAGGATTTCGCGGTGATCCTGCTCGACGTGAACATGCCGGGGATGGACGGCTTCGAGACGGCCGCGCTCATCCGGCAACGGCAGCGCTCGGAGACGACGCCGATTATTTTCATCAGCGCCGTCAACGACACCGAGACGCATGTCTCGCGCGGCTATTCGCTCGGCGCGGTCGATTACATTCTCACGCCGGTCGTGCCGGAAATCCTGCGCGCGAAGATCGCGGTCTTTGTCGATCTCTTCAAGAAAACCGAGCAGATCAAGCGGCAGGCGGAAGAGCGGGAGAAATTCATTCGCGAGCAGGCCGCTCTGGCGGAAGCGGAAGCGCGGCAGGAACGGCTCGCCTTCCTGGCCGATGCCAGCAACGTGCTGGCCGGGTCGCTTGAGTATCACAAGACGTTCCACAGCCTGGCTCACCTGGTGGTGCCGCGGCTGGCTGATTTTTGCGTGGTCCTGGCCAGTGAAGAGGAGGGGGGGCTGCGCCAGGTCGCCGTGGCGCATTCGGATCTGCTCGATGAGCCCGCGTTTCGGAAACTGGCCGAGGAATTTCCCGGCAGCTCGGTGGCAAAAACGGGGGGCGCCCACGTGGTTAGAACAGGCCAATCCGAGCTCTGTTGCGACATGGATAACGGCGCGCTCGCGGAGGTATTCGAGCAGCCGGAAGATCGGGAACTGCTCCTTTCGTTCGCGCCGACCTCGTTCATCGCCGTTCCGCTGAAAACCTACGATCGGGTGCTGGGGGCGATAGTGATGGTGAACACGAGGGCAGGACGAATGTGTGGCACCGAGGAATTGGCCCTCGCCGAGGAATTGGCCCACCGCGCGGCGCTGGCTATCGATAACGCCAGTCTTTATAAGGCCGCCCAAAAAGCGCGCGCGGAATCGGAGCGGGCGAACCTGGCCAAGGATTCCTTTCTCGCGATGCTCAGCCACGAGCTGAGAACGCCGCTCATGCCGGTGCTGACGTCGGTCCTGGCGCTGGAGCAGACGGATGATTTGTCCGATGAAGTGCGCGCCTCGCTCCAGATGATCCGGCGCAATGTCGAGCTGGAAGCGCGTCTGATCGACGATCTGCTCGACCTGACCCGGATCAGCAAAGGTAAAGTGCAGTTGAGCCTCGAGGAAGTGGATGCTCATACGCTTTTGCGCAACGCGCTCGAAATTTGCCAGGCGGATATCGACAAGAAACACCTCACCCTGCACACAGATTTTGCCGCGGAGAAAGTTTGCCTCGAAGCCGATCCAGCTCGCTTGCAGCAAATCTTTTGGAACCTGATCAAGAATGCGGTGAAATTCACGCCGGCAGGCGGGCGCCTCGAAATCCGGACGGGAAACAACGACGGGCAATTACGCGTGGAGGTTTCCGATACCGGAATGGGAATCGACGCCGAGACGTTACCGAAAATTTTCAACGCGTTCGAGCAGGGCGACCGGATGCAGTTGGGCGGCCTGGGTCTCGGGCTCGCCATCAGCAAGGCGCTGGTCGAAACGCATAGCGGAAGCCTGACCGCGGAAAGTCCGGGCAAAGGCCAGGGGTCCACCTTCACGGCAACGTTTCCGGTCGCGGAGCACAATGCGGAGACGAGCAAGAACGCCATCCCATCAATGCCGGTGCCGCGTAAGGCGATGCGCGTGCTTCTGGTCGAGGACCATGAGGATACGAACCGGTCTTTGACGCAGTTGCTGCGGCGGCGCGGTTATCATGTGCAGGCGGCGCACAGTGTGGAGTCCGCGCTGGCGGCGGCGGCGCACGAACGGTTCGATGTGCTGGTGAGCGATATCGGGTTGCCCGACGGAAGTGGGATCGACCTGATGCAAAAGCTCAAGAGCGACCGCCAGATTTTCGGGATCGCGCTGACGGGTTTCGGGATGGAGGAGGATTTGCGACGGAGTCACGATGTCGGGTTCAATCACCATCTGATCAAGCCGGTCGATTTGAATCGGCTGGATGCATTGATTCAGCAGGCCGATTCGGTGAGCGAAGAAGCCGTTGCTTAGAAGCTCTGTTTTCGCGCGGGGCGCGGAAAGCCGACATTAGCGCTTGAGATTTGCGACATTCTTCGCGCAAATACGGCCAGCATTATCCGTTTAATGGGGACGCGGGCTCGCATGGAAAAGATCTTCTATTTTTTCTTGGGACTGGTCGCGGCAACGAGCGCGTTTGCCGCCGATGCCGTTGACGAAGATCAACCGTATGGCCGCGTCTGTTTCTCCCTCTTTGAACCTGGACCGCCAGAAAAAGAGGAGGCCTTTCAAATATCCATGCCGCCTGGCCCGGCCAAAACCGTGCGCACCTACGTCGATGCCAGCGAGAAATGCACCGTGTTGCTCGCGGCGATAACGAAGGATGGAAAACTGGCCAATGGCTGGCGGCCGCAACTGGCGGAGGTGCCGGATGAATTCGAGGAAATCCTGTTGCCCAAGGCGCCGCTGAAATGGGATTGGTCGGCCGCGAGTGGTCCTTTCGATTTCTTTGTCCTGTTTCTCGCCTCCGGCTCGAAGGAAATCGAGGAAGCAAAAAAGCTCGTCGAAGCGATGCAGAATCCAAAGGTGGACGATCGTGTGCTTGCCCTGCAGACGAGCAAGCTGAAGGAACTGATCGGCCGCATCACGAGTGCAAAGGAGAAGGTAAACCAGGCTCCCGTAAGCGAGCCCGAGGTCGGCGGGGTATTTCGCGGCGCTGCTTTTCCATGGCGGCAATACGCGCAGGGAATCAATTTCGCCGCCGATAAACCTGGGGTGCTGGTTCTTTCCAGCGACGCCGCGGAAAAAAAATGACGCCTGGCAAATCGGCCAGGACAAATCTCGCGGGCGAACAGATCTGGTTGCGGTCGCCCTGGCCGCTTTTGCTCGCCATCTGCGCTGCGGCTGCCATCTGGATGCTGACGGCGGGAAATCCCTTTGAAGGCTTGGAGATGCGCTGGTTTGGGCAGGTCTTGCGCTGGAGATACGAACGCGGTCTGGCGCCGCCCGCCGATCCCAGCATCGTCCACGTGAACATTACGCAGGCCGATTTGCGAAAGGTGCCGACGCTCGAGCAGGAATATCAAAACGCGGCCAACATCATTCGGCAGGCCTTTGAGCTGGGCGCCAAGGTAGTGGCGTTCGATGTCATCTTTGGCCGCGGCAACGAGGCGATGGCCGATCCGATCCTCAAGGAAGTGGAGCGGCACAAGGAGCAGAACCGGACGGTGGTCTTCGCCGAAGCGCTGTTGCCTTCGCCTGAGGACGGAAAGGAGGAACGGACTCGCTCCTTTCCTTTTCGTGAACGCGTCCTGCCGCCGGGGTTGATTAATATTCGCTCCGATAGTGATGGGGTGCTGCGGCGGTATGATTACGTTCATCGGTTGGGATCGAATAAGCCTGAGCCTTCATTGGCTCTGGCCTGTTATCTGGCCTGGCGAGAGATAAGCTGGGAAAGCGGCGTTAGTTTCCCAGAGCCCGGCCGCTTGCGTTGGGAAGAATTGTCGAGCGATTTCACGACAGTTGAGCCGCGGGAACTCAAGCTCGCACCGGTTCTTTTAAACTACCGGAGTCCCTGGACGGGCAGCGGCCCCGGGGCTTTCCGGCATTACAATGTCGCGCAACTCGATTCCCTTTATCAGACGAGCCGGACGAGCAATGCGCAGCCGCTGACAAATGCCATCGTGGTGGTTTCCTATTACGGCGCGGGACTCGGCGACATGGGGACTACTTCGATCGCCGCGAATCAGCCGCGGGTGGTCCTGCATTCCACCGCATTGAACGACCTGATTCAAACGGCCTGGCTTCGACGAACTCCGCGATGGGTGGACGCCCTCGCCATCCTTGGCGTGGTTTTGCTGGGGGCGATCGCGACCTTATTTCGCGGGACAGTGTCGTTGTTGCTCTGCTGGATTGCGGGGATAGCGGCCTGCTTTATTCTCAGCGGCTTCTTCATCATCAAGACCGGCTGCGTTCCGGGGCTGATGAGTCTGGGTGTCGTCTGGAGTCTGGTCACCTTTGTCGAGTTGGGCCGAAGGCAAAGTTATGAGTTCATCCAGCGGCTGACACTTCGCTCGACCATGAGCCTCTATTTTTCGCCGCGCATCATGGAGCATGTCTTGAAAAACCCCGGGTCGATGGAACCGCAACAGGCGGAGATCACGGTGCTCCTGACCGATCTGCGAAATTCGACGCCGATCGCTGAGCTCCTGGGGCCAGGGGGCACATTCAAGCTGCTCAACCAGGTCTTCGAAACTCAAACGCAGGCCATCCTGGCCGAAGACGGCAGCATGGAACATTTCCTGGGCGACCAGTTCCTGAGTTACTGGGGCGCTCCCGATGCCCAGCCGGATTCCGCGGATCGCGCTTTGCGGGCCGCGCAAAGTCTTATCGTCGGAATGGAAGAGCTGCGGGGGAAATTGGAACCGAAGCTCAAGGCGCTCTTCGGTTATGGCGTTGCCTTTCATAGTGGCACCGCGCTTATCGGCAACAAGGGGTCGGCGCAGCGGCTGGATTACGGCCTGGTCGGCGATCTGATCAATGCCGCTGCCCGCGTCGAATCGTTGACCAAGTATTACGGCGTATTGTTCCTGATCACTCGTGAGGCTTACCTGAAGCTATCCGAGCCGCCGGCCACGCGTCTCCTCGACAGGGTGGTCGTGAAAGGGACCACATTGCCGTTGGAGTTGCTTGAAGTGAAACATCCTTTCAGCCAGGAAGGCTTCGAGGATATTGTCGCGCGTTATAACTCAGCATTCGCCGATTACGAGCGCGGCGATTTCGGTGCGGCCGAACAGGAGTTCGCGGTTTTGGCGGAGGAGCGAGGGGATAAACCCAGCGCGCTGATGGTCGAACGATGCCGCGAACTTGCCGTCGAGCCCCCTGCGCAATGGAACGGAATTTACCAACTCAAAACAAAGTAACGTTTTCTAAATCGCTATGATGGCTCTTTATCGTTTCACCAGGATTGCGATGGCGCTGCTCTGCCTTTTGGTTGGCGCTCGACTTGAAGATCGCGCGTATGTGATAAAATGCTCCCAATGAAACCGGGCTTGCTGGCTGCAGCATTGCTTTGCCTGAACGCATCAGTGGCGTTCTCGCAATCGGCCGACAAAAACAAACCGCATGGTCGGGCCTGCATCAGCGTCATTAATTCCGCTAACGGAGATGAGGAAGCTCTTCGCGCTGACTCGGAAGCCGGCCCGGGCCGGAAAGTGGTGGCCCATCTCGATGCGACAGCGAAATGCGAAGCGCTCGTAGCGATTTTTACCAAAAGCGGACAACCTGTGGCTGGCTGCCCACCGCAGTTTGTTGAAGTTTCGGCAGGCAGGGAACTGCTTTTGCCCAAGACGCCCGTGGTCTGGAATTGGGAGAAGGGGACGGGTCCGCTGGAGGCTTACGTTTTGTTCTTCGCACCTGGCTCCAGAGAGGCCGCCGAGCTTCGATCGCTGGTCGGCGCCATGCGAAAATTGAGCGACAGCGCCGTCACGAAATTGCAGACCAACAAGCTGCGCGAATTGATTGGCCGGGCGAAGATCGACAAGGCGGCGGCGGAGCGCGCCGCCAAACCCGAGGCGGAGGTGGCGGGCACTTTCCGAATGGTGGTCGGGTTTGAGTGGCGTGATTCGGCTCGCTCCGTCAACTTTACCTCCGATAAACCCGGCGCGTTGATTTTCCCAGCGAAATAATCAGACACATTGGGTCCAACCGCCCCAGCGATTTCCGTTCAGCTAGGGTGACGAGAAATATCTCGCCATGACGATGATCCAGGTTCCAAGAATTGCGGCGCCGACATAGCCAATCACCAGACCGACCAGCGCTACCGATTTGGCCAGCGATCGGTTACTCGCCGTTTTCGTTTGGGCGAGGGCGAGGTGGCCGCAAATTATTGAAGGGACCGCAGTCAGGCCAAAGGTCAGAAGAGCGAAGACGCCGAGGGTAAATGCCCAGATAGGAAGCGCCGAGAGTTCTTCTTCTGAAGGAGCGATGCCTGAACTGGATTGAATCATTGCCCGGTTATGACGGGCATCGCCTCCGGTTTTGCGAAAATGTTTGGGTGAGCAGCGAGCTCACGCGGCGGAGCGTTCCAGACTGTAAACTCGGAACAACCCGTAACTCTTCGCGAGTTGCGTTGTGCCAACCAGGTCGCAGCTAAAGCCTTTCGATTGGTCAGCCGCGGCCAGCGCCGCGAATTCCTCACTCGCGAACACTTCGCCCTCGTGCGTGATCGGCTCGATGCGCGCGGCACGGCTGACGTGAGCGCCGGTGAAAGAAATTTCCCGGACCACCGGATCGAAGTTCACGTAGACGGGGCCGGCATGGACGCCAATTCGAATGCTTAGCTGCCTCGGCAGACCAAGTTCCATCCAGTCCGTTTTTGTGACCAGGTCTCGAAGGTCGAGCGCGAAACGGCCTGCGTCTTCCACGCCATTAAAAACAAAGAAGAGTCCGTCGCCCCAGGTATTGACGTTCACCGGCCCCGAAGAGCTTTCCGCCATCAGCCTCGAGACTCTTTGATTGAATTGAGCTACATACTTGGGAATGACGGTTTCTGGCAGTTTACTGTAGCCGACTACATCAGCGAACATGATGGCTTTGATTTCCTGCCGTCCGGAGGCCCGCACCCAGGCTTCAAATTCATCATCCGGATCTCCTTCGTCGGTCTCGAAAGCTTCTGTTCCACTCAGCATGGAAGGAGGTTTTGTAGCTATCGGCACGACTTTCACTGGAACCCGGTGGTTGCGCCAGTAACGGACAAAGGAACCGGTGCCACCCGGCGCGCCGGCATACCCATCCCAAACGGCCAGCGGGGTAATCTCCAGGTCCAGGGATTTCGCGAAGACGCGCGCGAGGCCATTCATCGCGAGGTTGCAGTATTCGAAGCCAGTCGCGCTCCCCGGCATGTAAAGCTCGCCCAGAATGCGGATCGAGGCCGCGCGTTCCAGGACATGGTGAAATCGCTCGACCCATCCTCCCTCGCCAGCTATCTCCACGCTAGTCTTGACGAATTCCTCGGCGGGCCAGGGCAGGACGAGATGGATGGTTCCACCGCGAGAAAGCATCGCTTCGAGGAATAAAATATCCGAGCCGGAAGCAGCACTGGCGAACCCGATGCCGGCATTCATGGCGGCGAGTTGCTTGTCCAGGAGTTCGCGAACTTCACCTTCCTTCGCCGACGGAAAACGCGGAGTGCGGCGGTCCGGCGTATCGATCATGTGCCCGGAGAAGACCACAAGCTTTGGAATCGGGAAACAGTCATCGAACGCATCGGAGCGGCCGTAGAGATGGCGGGAGAGAGCGCGAGCTTGTCGCCGAGTGGAGGAGAACGCGCGCAGGTTATCACTCTCGGAAGCGACTGCGGCGCGATAAGCTTCCTTGGCCTCGTCCGCTTTTCCCAGGACCACGAGGGCTTCAGCTACCGTCGCATGCTTCCAGTAGTCGTCCGGTTGTGTCTGACAAATCTCCAGAACAGTTGTCGCTATGCGACTGGCTTTGTCTCCTTCTTTTAACAGGAAAGCTATCGTAGCCGCGTTGATCCCGGGATAAGACTCCGAAGGCTGGACTTCGAAAGCGCGATTGTAGTAGCCGAAGGATTGCCGGAGATAATGCTCATGATCGGGATTGGCGCACCATCGGTCCTTGTAGGTCCGTCCCAGGATGCTCAAGGTTTCGCGATTGGTGGGGTCTTTCGCGGCCAGCGGATGAAGGATGGCCTGGGCGCGAGCGGAAGAGCCCATCTGGGCAAGGGCCAGGGCCATGCGTTGTCGAAGCCAGTCATCATCCGGATGTGCCTCCGCGCCGGCGTTAGCAGCATCGTAGGCCGCGAGAAATTCGCCCGCGGAAAGAGCGCGCTTCACATAAGCGTGCACGGCTTGGGTATCGTCCATCCACTCAGTCCGCCGCCGCCAAAGCTCATGAAGCGCGACGGCCGCACTCGGTGCGTTCTTAACTTCAGGCAGGTCGGACACGGCGATTGGGAGCAGCCAGTCTCCTCGAGAAGACGACTGCGAGGCAATTAACCGATCGCTCGCGCGCTGACCAGTGATTTCTGCTTTCGCGAACGGGCTACAGAATGCGTCGCATCAATGATGGCAACAGTCGTGGTCGCCCGATTCATGGTCGTGCTCGCATGCGTGGGTGTGCGAATGAACTGTCCACGAAGGAAAAGGATCGGGGAGCGTCCCCCAACTTTCTGGGCCGGCCGACATCTCTGAGTCCGTGAGAAGGCAGGCATTGAGCTGTGCCCGGCAAGCGTCCGGATGGAAATCAAGTCCCATGAACGCGATGGCCTGGCGGCGATCGCCGAATGGTTCCTGCCACTCTTTTTGGGTGCGCTCCGGCATCTCGTCCTCGCGGGTATGCGCATCGCGCGCGGCCCACCACTGCCCGGCCCCTGCGCAATGTAGCTCCGAGCCGGCCAGATTCAGGCCGCCGACCAGATCCATGCGGGTGGCGAGCCAGAAGAACCCCTTGGCGCGAAACACGGCGGCCAAGCCTCCTTCCAGCAACGCTAAAAATCTCTCGGGATGAAAAGGGCGTCGTGCACGATAGGCAAAGCTCGCGATGTCGCTTTCTCCACGAGGGAGTTTCTCCGCATCGATCAGTTGCCGCCACCCGGCTCCATCGAACGCTTCGCTGAAATCGAATGGAGGCAGTTCCGCACCACCAAGCAGTTTCTCAACCGACTCAGGCGAAAGATCGGATACCTGGGCGCGGGGATTGAGGGTGAGCGCGATATCTCGCGCGAGCTTGAACTCGGAATCCCCGATCCCGCCGTCCAGCACGATGTGGTTCACGAACTCAAGTTGTTCCGCGAGAAAGCCGGGAGAGGTTCGTTTAGCATCGCCGGCACGACGGGTCAGCGAATCAAGCAAGTCGGACGGTTGAATCACGAACAGAGTTTTTGTCAGCCGCGCAGTCTCGGTCAGCGGAGGGGAGAGAAATAGCGAAGCATAAGCCATTGCCGGCGTCTGGGAATCACACTCGATTATTAGGTTCTCGACCTCTCTTTGCTCAGCAATCGCGCTGATTTGCTCCAGGGCTTGGTGTTCGTCGGGAGCAAGAGATCCCGCAGGAAGAACCAGGCGGCGCTTCTCCTTGGCCTCGCCGATCTGCTGAAGCAATGCGCCGGCGGATGGGCCCGCCACAATCGACACCGACAAATTGCCGGTGCCTGCCAAAGGCGACTTATTCATGATCGCGTTAGCTGGAGGGCGGCGGCTTGCCGGCCCGCGCGACTGGAGCTGCGGGCGGTGGCCGGCCAGCCCGTGCGGTCGGTGCCGCAGGAGCCTCCGCGGAGACGACGTTAGGAGCGGTCACATCGCTGCGCCAGGGAATGGCGAGCCGATGCAAAATCGCTTTTGCTTCCAAAGGCGCCAGCTTCGGCATCTCGGAGATGATTCGAGCGAGTAAGGCGCTCATGATCGGCGCCGCAAAGCTGCTCCCGGTGACTTCCTTGGTGGAATGATTATTCCAAGGCAGCGTTACGTCCACCCCTCGCGCCGCGAACTCGACCAGGTGTCCAGGCTTGTAGAAAAACGTATGGTCCTCGTCGAAGCGGGCCATGTTCACCGTAACGACACTCGGAAAATATCCCGGCCACTCTGGCGTGGTGAAGTCGTAGTTGTTACAGGCGGAAACGACGTGAATGCCTTTCAGGTAGGCTTCATCGATCCACTCCTTGTATTGGAAAATGTGTTCGGACAATCCACAGCCGAAACTGCAGTTCAATATGTGGTAGCCCCGATCGATCGCCTGCCGCACACCTTCGCGAATGATAACTGTCCGCGAACCGAGATTGGCGCCCAGGACGCGAATGCTTCCGATCTGCGCGTCCGGCGCAATCCTCCGAATCACTCCCGCTACCGCGGTGCCGTGCCCGAAAACATCAGAGCCATCACCCGGTTTCACTTCGATCTGCACTCCACCATCCACGACGTGCAGGTCATCGACCAAAGTAAGTCCCGCCAGAGCTTCATGATCGATCTCGATTCCAGAATCGATCACGGCAATGCGGACGCCTTTGCCAGTGCCTTTCTCCAAAGCGCGGCGCGCTTCGTCCAGCCGGAACGGACTTGGCTCTGGCGTTACAGGCGGTTCCATCCTACAGCAGTGCCGAGAAGCCGATAGTCGATCAAATCTCTGACCACCGCGGCAATCGTTTGGATGGCGTTTAACTCCGGGGGCCCGAATC
>DASQLH010000206.1:0-4998 GCA_035630155.1 Chthoniobacterales bacterium | reverse complement strand
GGAATTGTTAGCCATAATTTAAGCTGCTTTTTTTTCCGGAGCGGCGCCCGGGAAGGACATGATGCTGGGGGTGAAAGAGTTGTCCGGCTTGATGCCCGGCGCGGCTTCGTAGCCCAATTTTTCCGCGATGATTTCACTCAGCGCGACATCCGCAAACCCCATGCCCGGCGGCACGCCGATCAAAGGGCGATGGCCCCGGACCAATTGCCGGACCCGCTGCCGCACAACGTTTACGAGAGCCTGTTCATCAGGGATGGCGAGGGTGGCGCTTTTTAAAAGGGTAGCATTCATATGTAATTGGCCTCGCGAGGTTGATTCTTCTCCTTATCAGCAGCCGAACGGCTTCGAGGTTGAAACGAAGGAGCGGAAGGTGACCGCGCCTACAGTCGTCGGTTTCGCCGAAATAGCAACCGGTAGTAGCACAGGCATCTTGCCTGTGGGGCCGGCAGGCGTCTCGCCTGTCAGTTTCCGCCTAGAAAGAAACGGGCGAGACGCCCGTTTGCCCCACAGGCAAGATGCCTGTGCTACCTTACGCCACTTCCGCCATGCGCTGGCGGTCGAGGTAAACTTTGCAGATCCCCTTAATGCGCGTGAGCACGTAGTAAATCGTCTGACTGCGCACACGGACCAGCTCGGCGCCAACGATGCGGGTCACGAAATCGCTCGGCAGCTCGAGCACCTCCTGCGGAGTGCGGCCATCGAGTCCCTTGCACAGGATCGCGGTCATCGCGCGGGTGAGCGTCTGCACTTCCGGGCCGAGCGTCATCCGGAAATGCGCTTTGCCTTCATCATCGACTTGGAGATAGACGCCCACCGTGTCCGCGCACTCTTCGTCCTTGCGCACATCCTCGAGCACAAACATTTCGCCGGGCCGCGGCTCCTGCTTCTTCGCATTGTCCGCGTAGGAAACGAGCGTTTCGCGCCGCTCGATTTCCGGCAGCGACTCGAAGAGGTTGATGATCGCTTCTAGTTTCGGTGGATAGCTCATTTCCCGTCTTGCTCCTGATCGTGATCATACTCCTGATCCTTACTGAAATCGATGCCGCTCAAAAGATCATGAGCAGGATCAGGATCAAGAGCAGGAGGAAAAATCAGCCCTTCTCGATTGGGGCGCCCACCTTGTTGCCCCACTCCGTCCAGGAACCGTCGTAATTCCGGACATTTTCGAGGCCGAGCAAATAGGTTAGCACAAACCAGGTGTGGCTCGACCGTTCGCCGATGCGGCAATAAACCACCGTATCCGTCCCCGGTTTGAGACCGCTTCCCTCGAAATAAATTTTCGCCAGCTCGTTCGCCGGCTTGAACGTGCTGTCCTCGTTCGTCGCCGTTTTCCACGGCACGCTTTTCGCGCCGGGAATGTGGCCGCCGCGGAGCACGCCTTCCTGCGGGTATTCCGCCATGTGGGTTATTTCACCCTTGAACTCACCTGGCGAACGCACATCGATGAGCGGCTTGCCCGCCTTGCTCTGCGCCAGTGCTTCATCCGCAAACGCCCGGATCTCCTTGTCGAATCGCTTGTCCGGCACCGGATAATTCGTGCCCGGATATTTTGGAACCTCGCGCGTCATGGGCCGGCCTTCGGCTTTCCATTTGTCGCGCCCGCCGTTGAGGATTTTCACCTTCTCATGCCCGAACAACCGGAAGGCCCAGAGCGCATAGCACGCCCACCAGTTCGCCTTGTCGCCGTAGAAAATGACGGTGGTGTCCGGCGTGATCCCATTGCGGCTGCAGAGCTCCGCGAATTTATCCGGCGCAATGTAGTCGCGGATCACCGGGTCCTGGAGATCGGTGCGCCAATCGATATGGACCGCGCCGGGAATATGTCCGGTATCGTAAAGCAAAATGTCTTCATTCGACTCGACGATGCGCACCCCTTCGTCGGTCAAATGTTTCTCCAGCCAATCGGCATCCACGAGCGCCTCTGGATGCGCGTACTCTGTCGGGGTCGTTGTCATGGTGGAAGAATCTCATCCGCCACCCGCTGCTGGCAAACAATTTGAATTCGTCAGAATCCGCCGAGCTCGCGGAACCAGCGCAGGGCCAGGCGCACCTCAGACCTTTTCAAGCGGTGCCCCCCCATGAAGCGCTCGATGCGCACCCGCTTGAATCCGGTGCGCTGGAGCGACCCCTGCACGGCGCCTTGCGATGACGGCGTGGCGATCTCGTCATCCATGCCGCCACTGATCCAGATCGGGATGTTGAGAAAAACCGGGCCGGGCTGGTAGGTCTTGTAAGCGGGACTGAGCCGGTCGTCGTTGATCCCGCTAAGATAGAAGCCGCAGATGTTAACCACACCCCCCTTGGCCAGCATCGCCCCCAGCACGCCGCACCTCTTTGCCCCTCCCGACATTCCGGCGAACGCGACCGGCCATCTCGCGGCCTGAGGCCATTCCTTGCGCAGAGCTTCCAGCGCCGCTCCCAACATCGCCAGACGCCACGGGGTGGAATCATGGTGGGGTTTTATCGTCGCGTCGGAGGCGACAATCATCCAGCCCTCGGCGTCCGCGGGCGGACGATACCATTCCGCGTCCATCGGGCTGGTGCGATGGTAATCCGTCGTGGAGGTCACGATGAGAATGGGCCAGCGGCGCGCCGGATCGAAGCCCGGTGGGAATGTTACCACCGCCCGCCCGGTCTCGACCCGAGGATTGCCACCTTGCGCCGCGATGTCCTGAAAATACTTCGAGATGGGGAACCGGATCTCCACCTTTTTCCCACCCTGCACCGGCTGACCCGCAAGCGTGGCCGCTTCCATGACAGGCAAAAGCGGACAACACCAGATCAGTCCCAAGAGAACGGCGAGACCCCGCAATTTTCTCACAGGACAATTAATCGTGTCCCGCCCTGGTTGTCATTCCCCGAGCGCATTCTTCAACCACTCCCCGACCTGCCGGAAGATGAGGCCAAGAAACGCGCCGGGGGATTCCTTCAGCGCATCGATTATCCGCGGGCTGAGGTCCTGCTCCGGTTTGTCGACGGTGCCCGACAATTGCACCGTGGTCCAAAGATAGCCTCCCTTCTCCCTCGGAAAGACCTCTTCGGCCTGCGGCAGCCATTCGAGATAGTCGCGGGAGACGCCGAGCTGGATCGCGCCGCCCAGCGATTTTTCCCGAATCGAGACCGCGCCTTCGATCCGGAATTTCCCCTTGTCCTCAATCGCGATGTTTTTGATTTCGGCTTTCGGGCTCTGCCAATCCACCTCCGCGGAGCATTCGCTCAGCTCCAGTTGTTCGATCGATTTCTTGCCCGTGATGGACGCGAGCTTTTCGAGAAACGGAACCCGCCGCACCCGTCCGCCCTCGACGCGCAGTGAGCCCTGCATCTGCGACTCCTCCAGCTTCGGATTTTTCCCATGCCAATGCACATCGCCCGCGGCCAGGCCGCTGACATGATCGTCCCAGCTCCCAGGCAGCCATTCGCGCACCGGCACCTTTCCAAACTTCACCTTGAAATCCACGCTCTTGTCTTCGCGCGTGCCGGCGGTGCCTTCGGCCTGGATGAATCCGTCGCTCTGCGTTTCGGTCGTGAGGTCGAGCGTGTAGAGCGTCAGCAGCGTTTTCGTAATGAGCAGATGCGTGCGGCGCAACGGCAGATCGGGAATCAGCGGACCTTTCATCGTGCCGCCCGTCGCCCGGTATTCGAAATCGTGCCCATGCGGGGTAATGAGCAAACGCGTGCCGAAGAAGCCTCCCTTCTCGTTGCGCAATTTCCAGGTCACGTCGGCCGGCTCGGTCCAGACTCTCTGGAGATGCACGCGGGCCGGAAGAAAGACGTGATACCACGGCTTGCTCGGCGACGGCTCCGGCTTCGGCTCGTAGGTTTGAATGGCCACTTCCCCGCCATCGATATGCACGGCATCGAGCTGCCAGCGCCGCAGAAACACGCCCAGCGGATTGAAGCGCGCCGTGATCCCGTGCGCGTCGATCGTGACCAGCGCCTTGCGGCCGTTTTGCGCGCGGAAGCCGTCGCTGGCCGCTGACAAAAATCCGGTGCGCCGGATGGGCGCGTACGTTGACGCGGGGAAATGCAGGCCTTTGGCCGTTTGCTTCTCGAGCTCCGCGCGAAAAGCGTCGCTCTCCACGTAGCGGGTGATGCGCGGATTCACGAGCGCGATCCCGACGCCGGCCAGAATGGCGACCCCCCCGATAACGATCGCTGCCTTTCGCCAACCCCGCCGCCGCCCAGCCACGCCCATGCCGGACTATTATTGCGAGAAACAACCGAGGCGAAGCAATTCGACGGCGTTATTGAGTTGAGCCGGCATAATCTCTATATTTTCGGCGGATGCGCGTTTTGCTGATCGAAGACAAGAAAAAGACGGCGGGCTTTCTGGCCAAAGGTCTGCGCGAAGATGGCCTGACCGTCGATCTCGCCCACGACGGCGAAACCGGCCTGGAACTGGCGAGCTCCAGGAAGCACGACCTCCTCATCGTGGATGTCATGCTGCCCAAAATGGATGGCTGGACGGTCGTCGCGGAGCTGCGGAAAACCGGCATACGCACGCCGATCCTGTTTCTCACGGCCCGCGACAGCGTGCGCGATCGCGTGAAAGGACTCGAGCTGGGCGCGGACGACTATCTGGTGAAGCCGTTCGCTTTCTCCGAATTAATGGCGCGGGTGCGCTCGCTCTTGCGGCGCTCGCCGGCGCAGCTCGCGGAGAAATTGCGCATCGAGGATCTGGAAATCGATACGCAGCGGCACAAAGCCACTCGCGCCGGCATCGCGCTCAATCTCACCGCGAAGGAATTTCTTCTCCTCGCGCATCTGGTTCGCTCCACCGGCCAGGTCGTCTCGCGCGGGGAGATCGCCGAGCAGGTATGGGACATTAATTTCGCCACGAACACGAATGTCGTGGACGTGATGGTGCGGCGGTTGCGCGCGAAGGTGGACGACCCGTTCCCGACCAAGCTCATCCAGACGGTTCGCGGCGCCGGCTATGTCCTCAAAGCCGGCTGAACCGCGCTCGATCGCTTCGCAGCTCGTCGTGCTCTTCACGCT
>DASQLH010000205.1:0-2199 GCA_035630155.1 Chthoniobacterales bacterium | reverse complement strand
GGAACGCGGCCGCGCCGTGCGCGATGAGTCGGGCGACATATCTCGCTTCATCGGGACGATGCTCGACATTACCGACGAGAAAAATGCCGAGATCGTTTTGCAACGCGCAAAAAATGAGGCCGAAGAAGCGAACCGCGCGAAGGACCGGTTTCTCGCGATGCTTTCTCACGAGCTGCGCACGCCGCTCACGCCGGTGTTGATGACCATTGCTGCGCTCCGCCGCGAGCCGGATTTAAGCGACGACATCCGCCGGGACCTCGAAGTTCTTCAGCGCAACGTCGAGCTCGAAGCGCTCCTCATCGACGACCTCCTCGACCTCACCCGGATCGCCCACGGAAAACTCGAGCTGCACAACGACGCGGTGGACGTCCACGGCATGATCGAGCACGCGCTCAGCATTTCAGGCGGCGACATTACCGGGAAACACATCCAGGTGATCCGGCGCCTCGAAGCCCGGGAACATCATTGCTGGGGCGATCCCGCGCGTTTGCAGCAGGTCTTTTGGAATTTGATCAAGAACTCCGCGAAATTCACGCCCGAAGGAGGCCGCCTCGAAATCTCGACGCGAAACACCGCGGAACATCAAATCGTCATCGAGATCACTGACAGTGGCATCGGCATCGATCCGCAAGTCATGCCGCGAATTTTCGACGCGTTCGAGCAGGGCGGCGGCGTGATCACGAGCAAGTTTGGCGGGCTCGGGCTCGGCCTGGCGATTTCAAAACGCGTAGTCGATTTGCACCTCGGCACGATCGAAGCGCGCAGCGAGGGGACCGGCCGCGGCGCGACCTTCACGGTGACGTTGAACGCGATGGAAACGTCGCTGCTCGAAGGCCCGGTCTTGTTCCTCGAAAGCGAGCCGGACCCGGTCAAGCACGTGCAGGTCCTTCTCGTGGAAGATCACCTGGATACCGCGCGGGTCCTGGGCCGTATTCTGAAAAATGCCGGGTTCGATGTGAGCCATGCGGCCAACGTGGCTGACGCGCGAACGCTGGCCGCGGCAAGGCGCTTCGATCTTCTCATCAGCGATGTGGGTTTGCCGGATGGGAGCGGGCTCGAACTGATGAAGGGGCTGCGCGATGCGCAAGGCTTGCGCGGAATTGCGCTGAGTGGTTTTGGAACGGAGGAAGACGTGGCCGCGAGCAGGGAGGCGGGATTCGCGGCGCATCTGACGAAGCCGGTGGATTGGGAGCGGCTGCGGAGCGAGATCGACCGTCTCGTGGTGGCGAAAGATTCAGCCGCCCGCAGCGCGGCGTAAAATTGTAGCACAGCCATCCTGGCTGTGGGGCCAACAGGCATCATGCCTGTTTGATTCTTCAGTGGGCAGGCAAGATGCCTGCCTGCCCCACAGGCTGGAAGCCTGTGCTACTTTTGTTGCTCAGCATCATCTCCTTAAACGATCCGCGCGTACCCGTTTGCGCGCTGACGGCCACCACCTGTCCCGGCGCGTGATACGTGTGACAGGTGATGCATTCGGACACCACTTTCCCTTTTGGGCTGTGGCAGGTCACGCAGTCCGCTTTGGCTGGCATGAGGACGTCGGACGTTTCGCGGCTTTGCCTGGCCTGGTGACATTCGTCGCATTTCACGCTCGCGTGTTTGGCGTGATTGAACTGCGTCTGCGGCATCCAGCGATCGACCAGGATTGGTTTCGTCACCACCGGGGCGCCGCCCGCCGCCGTTTTCACCTCATGACAGAAGGCGCAGCCCGCGAAGTTCGCGCGGACGGCGGCAGGCGCCTGCCGCTGGGGCTTGTAGGGATCGGTCGTGAAAAACACGGCCCGCTCCAATTCTTCGCCGGAACGGAATTGCTCCTGGAGCTGGCGGATTTGTTGCACGACGAAACTCTGGATGTCGCTCTCTCGCGTCTTGCCTCGCTTGAGGCGTGCGTAATCGCCGTATTGCGCCGGCAGCGTGCGCAAAAATGTCCGGACCAGCTGTGCGTCGCCGTGCGGAATTCGGAGGTCGGGATTTTTCACGTCGAACTGGAGTGCATGGCAAGCCTGGCAGTTCGCGGCGAAGTTGACTCGCTCGTAGAAACGGGCGTTCGGCTCGGGCTTGTGGCAATAATTGCAATCGAGCTTCTGTCCGTTCACCGGCGGAATATCCGACGCGAAATGGCGCTGATGATTGAAACGGAGCACGTCGGGATCGCGCGCTTTCTCGCGCACGAGCTGGAACTCCGGATGCGCGCCGGCA
>DASQLH010000204.1:0-4060 GCA_035630155.1 Chthoniobacterales bacterium | reverse complement strand
CAATCTTTGAGCAACGAATTGAGATCAAGACTCATGATGTGAATAACGTTCGGAACTCCGCCTCTCTTTGTCAATCGCCGCTCGGTAAAGAAAGCGATGGATATTGTTTGGACGGCGGCGCCGATTTTCCATTCGCTAAATCGCGCAATCGCTGGTTCGCTAACAACCGAAGTGGAACAGGAGATCGATTCGTTTATCCGTTTCCTCGCGACGGAACGCGGTCTCTCGGACAATTACCAGCTCTCGACCCGCCGCTCGTTGACGGAGTTCGCGGAGTGGTCTTCCTCGGCGAAAAAGATAACAGCCGTGCGCGAGGTGACACAGCCGGCCATCAGCGAATATCTGGCCTTGCGCAAACGGGGCGGGCTGGCGGCCTCCTCGATCAAGCTGATCGTGGTGGCGCTGAAGATTTTCTTCCGGTTCCTCAGCGGCAAAGGGGCGCTCGAGCGCGACCCCACGGAGACGCTGACCCTGCCGCGGATCGAGCGCTATTTGCCGGAGACGCTGAACGAGCTGCAGGTTGAGCGGTTGATTGAGAGCATCGACACGAAACAGCCGCTTGGTTTGCGCAATCGCGCGATCGTCGAGCTGCTCTACGCGAGCGGGCTCCGCATTTCAGAGCTGGCCAATGCCCGGTTGGAAAACCTCAATTTCGAGGAGCGCATCCTGCGCGTGACCGGCAAAGGCAACAAAATGCGGCTCGTGCCCGTCGGGCGAAAGGCGTGCGACGCGCTATCCTCCTATATTTCGATCGAGCGGCCGAAACTGGTTAAACGGCGGACGAGCAGCGAGATTTTTCTCTCCAGCCGCGGAACGAAGCTGACGACGACGCGCATTTGGCAGGTCGTGAAGAAATGCGCGAAGCACTCGGGATTGGAGACGAACATTTATCCGCACCTGCTGCGTCACAGTTTCGCAACCCACCTTCTGAGCAATGGCGCGGATTTGAGGATCATTCAGGAAATGCTCGGCCACGCCGATATTTCCACGACGCAAGTTTACACGCACGTGGACCAGCAGCGGCTCAAAGCCGTGCACCGGAAGTTTCATCCGAGAGCGTAGAGCCGTTCGCCTGCGGCGAACGGAAATCCCAAATCCCAAAACCCAGGCTCCAGGTAAGTTTCAACCAAACTTTATAGAACTGTGTGACCAGATTTGGGAATCATTCGGATTTGGAGCTTGGGATTTGGGATTTCCGCCAATCGGTGGTTTGGGATTTGGGATTTCCGGCGTAGCCGGTACAGTTGCTGACTCATGAAACGATTTCAGTTGGTCGTCCTGGTCTCGGCCGTCGCGGCAGGGGCAATCTGGTGGGGATTTTTTCGGACACATCACACCTCGAGCCTGGCCGTGGCTTCGTTACTGCCGAAGGAGACTCTGGCCGTCGTCCACGTGCCGGATTTCAACCGCTCCCGTGCGGATTGGCACCGGACTGATCTCTACCAGCTCTGGAAGGAGCCGGCCGTGCAGGATTTTCTGGCCAAGCCGCGGGCGCAAGTCCCGACCCAAGGGAAAATCGGACACACGGTGGAAGAAATCGATTCTATCCAAATGAAGGATGCGTTTGTGGCCCTCGTCGCGGTCGAATTTAGCGCCTGGAAATGGATGGGCGGTTTCCGGTCCACCGGCGACCCCGAGAAGGCTGAAAAGACGGTCGAGAACTGGAGAGCGCAGCTCCTCGGCGACGGGTCTGACGTTAAACACGACGTCGCCGATTACCAGGGCCATCAAATCCGCATCGACAACGCGGGGCTGCTGAACCTGGCGACCGTGCGCTCGGGACAATGGTTCTTTTTCGCCAACGACGTCGAGCGCTTGAAGGTGCTCATCGACCGCGCGGAAGGCCGGACGAAGGACCCGCAAACGGCCCTCTCTGCGGACGACGTTTTTCTCGGGGCTTCCAAGCATATGCCGGGCAATTACGCGGGGCTCATTTATGCGCGCGTAGATCAAATCCTGGAGAAGATGATGCCGGCCGCCGAACGATCGGCGACGTCCCCGGATCAACTGGCGATGATCCGGCAAATCCGGAGCTTTTGCGGCACGACGACGTTCGATGGCGGCAAGATGCGCGACCGGCTTTTTGTCGGCATGCCGAAGATCGCGGACCTGGGCAACCTGACCCGCGACTCCTTGTCCATTGCGACGAAGGATACGTTTCTCTATGCCGCAAGCCTGCTCAATTTGACGAAAGAAATGGAGTTGGCGCCGCAGGCAACCACCATTGGCTGGCTGGGGGGATTGCGAAAAATCACGAGCGCACTCTCGGCGAGCGGGATCACTTTGGAGGAATGGAAAAACGCTTTCGCCGCGGAGTTCGGGCTCCTGGGAAATTGGCCGGCGAATACGCAATGGCCATCGCTTTTCATCGCGCTCCCCGTCAAAGATCCGGCGAAGGCCAAGACGATCGTGGCGGCGATGACGACCGGGAATGCGGACACGGATGACGAATGGACCCATCAGGAAAAAGAAGGCGTTCATTATTTTTCCAGCGCATCGCGGGCGCAGTTATTTTCCTTTTCGCCGACGATTGGGGTTTCGGACCGGATGCTCGTGGCGGGGGCGGATCCCGGCTCGGTCGAGGCGGCGATGAAGCGGAGCGCGACCGGTTCTTCCGAGCTTGCCGCGACGAGAAATTTCCAGACCTCGGAGCGCTCCGTCCCGACGGCGCACCAGGCGTTTGCCTACGTGGACCCGGCGCTCATTTACACACGCATCGATGCGACGCTCCGGCCGCTGCTCATAATGGGCGCGGCGTTTATGCCGGGGATTGCCGACACCGTCGATCTCAACAAGCTGCCGCCGGCCGATGTGATTACGAAACATCTGAGCCCGATCGTGATGTCGCAAAGCTATGACCGGGATGGGTATGTGGCGGAATCGATTGGGCCGGTTCCGCTTTACCAGACCATTCTTGGCGCGGTGACAACTGGGAGCGCCGCGAGCGCAATTTATCGGCGGCAATTGCAAAACTCCTCGCCCAGCCAAAGTCCATTGATGGCCCCCGCCGTGTCACCAACACCATCGCCAAGTCCGGACGATTCGCCGTAAGGCTTGCTACTTCCTGCTCATGCTCATGCTCATGATCCTGATCCTATTTGAAGCGTAAGCGGGTGCCCAAGATCAGGAGTAAGATCAAGATCAGGAGCAGGATAAGGGTGGAATTTAGGCAGAAAGCTCGCCTAAACCCCTCGCAATAAAGCCCTAACCGGCTGGGCCAGAGAAATCTGCTGCGCAACGGGCAAAACGTGATATTATTGCCGCCCTATGGCTATTCTCAAGAAAAACGCATTCTCCCGTCGAGTTCCCGATCTGGTGACCGAGGAACTGGTCGCAGTGCTCTCCCGCCGTGCATCCTTCGAGTTCAAGCAACTCTTTGATATCGTGCACGAAAATCTGCGCGCCCGGAATGCGGCCAGCGGTGGCGAGGAAATGCTGCGCCTCCGTGCTTACGAAAAACTTCAGAATCTCGTGGCCCGTGGTGCAGTTCGGAAGACCGGGAAGAAATACAAAGGTCTCCCGGCTGCGCTCGCCCAGGCGATTGCCCCGCAGAATGGCCACATCCCCGCCGCGGCTGCCGCTGCCGCGAGCGCCCGAAACGCCGCCATCGCGCGGGCCGCTGCCGCCGCCGCCAAGTAACGCGCGCCGGCCCCGGCCTACGGTCCCACGGGATCAGTATGCTTAAGGATTATCTCCCGCTTCTGCTCCACATCGGAGTGGCGATCGGCTTTGCCGTCTCGGCCCTGCTGGTGAGCGTGCTTCTCGGCAAAGCTGGACGCCGCACGCGCGTCAAAGATACCGCCTACGAGTGCGGAATGGTGCCGCAAGGGGAGGCCCAACCGCGGTTCAGCGTGAAGTTTTACCTCGTCGCGATGCTCTTCATCCTTTTCGACCTGGAGATCGTCTTCATGTATCCGTGGGCGGTCGTTTACCGGGAGTTGATCGTGGAAAGCAAGCTCGTCCTCTGGAGCATGCTGAGCTTCATCACCCTGCTCATGGTGGGCTACGTTTACGCGCTCAAGAAGGGCGCGCTCGACTGGAAAAAATAACGCGAAATTCC
>DASQLH010000203.1:0-34771 GCA_035630155.1 Chthoniobacterales bacterium | reverse complement strand
GTGATGGTGCGGCGGTTGCGCGCGAAGGTGGACGACCCGTTCCCGACCAAGCTCATCCAGACGGTTCGCGGCGCCGGCTATGTCCTCAAAGCCGGCTGAACCGCGCTCGATCGCTTCGCAGCTCGTCGTGCTCTTCACGCTGGCTGCGGCTTTGCTCCTCGCGTCCGGAATTAGCGCGCTCTATTGGATCGTGATCCGGCATGCTTTCGCGGAAGACAATAAAGTGTTGGCGGACAAGGTCGCGGCGATCCAGGCCGATTTGAGCGGCGCGAGCGGGGCGCAAGGGTTGAGCGAGGACCTGAAGAATATCCGCCCCGGCGAGCGAACGGCCTATTGGGTGCGAATCCTGGATGCCGCCGATAACACAATCACCGAAACGCCGGGGATGAGCGCGATCCTGCCCTCGTCAATTTTTCAAAAAGAGGCCCCCGCGTCACCGCATTTTACGCCAAAAGATTCTCGCACGCCCGGCCGTCTGTTTTCCCTGGTGACGATGCCGCACCCGGTCGGGGCGCAGCTTTACATCATTCAAGTCGCGCAAGACCGCTCGGAGGATGACGAATTCATGAAGCAATTCGCGGCGCTCGTCGCGGCCGTGATCGCGCTCGGCCTCGTGGCCTCGGCGGCGATCGCGCTCACCGTGGCGCGGCGCGGGCTGCGGCCGCTCGGCGAAATGACGCATGCCTTGAGGCGGGTGGGGCCGAAACAGCTTCACGAACGGGCGTCCGCTGTGGGCTGGCCGCGCGAGCTTCAGCCGTTCGCGGCCGCTTTCGACGACATGCTCGACCGGCTGGAGAATTCTTTCATGCGCCTCTCGCAGTTCTCAGCGGACCTGGCGCACGAGCTTCGCACGCCGATCGCCAACATCCGCGGCGAAGCGGAGGTTGCGCTCACTCGCTTACGCACTCCGGAGGAATATCGCGCCGTCATCGAATCAACCGTGGCGGAATGCCAGCACCTCACGCAGATCGTCGATAACCTCCTTTTCCTCGCCCGGACCGAAGCCGCGGAAGGCCTCTTGCAACGCACCACCTTTGCCGGCCGCGCCGCCGTGGAAAAAATCGCCGCGTTTTACGAACCCGTCGCCGAGGAGCAGAAGCTCACGATCGCTTGCGACGGCGACGCGAACTTCTTCGCCGATGAAATGCTCTTCGGCCGGGCGGTAAGCAATTTAATGGAGAACGCGTTGCACCACACTCCGGCCGGCGGAACGATCGTGATCTCGATCGCGAGCCGCCGCGCGCAATCTGAAGTCTCAGTGGCGGATACCGGGAGCGGGATCGCCGCCGAACATCTGCCGCGCGTGTTTGACCGTTTCTATCGCGCCGATTCGTCGCGCAGCTCAGAAGGTCTCGGCCTCGGCCTGGCCCTGGTGAAATCCATCACCGATCTCCATGGCGGCTCTGCGACTCTGGAGAGCGAAGTGGGCCGCGGGACAACCGTCACACTTTCGTTTCCCAATAGTGCTTAGTCCCCCGTTTCTGCGCAAAAAAGTCTTGTCATAAACATGACAGGTTTGTAATGCGGAGGGATGCAACGCCGAAGCGCCACGCGGATGAGGGTCCTCCTCCGCGGATTTGTTCTGGCATTGCTCAGCTTGATTGCTCTTGGGCCGGTCCAAGCCCAAACGGCGACGGGCGAGCCTCTGATCATTCGTTGCCAGTGTGACGCAGTGAGCGTCAGCTCCTCCGATTCCCTTATGCCGACGGCGCACGTCGAATTGAATCTGACCTGCGACGTTGGCGCCGTTTTTGAGGATTCGGACGAAACGCTGCGCGTTGATATCGAGCCCCGGCCCATCGGCATCGATCGCATAACGATCGAGCCCACAGTTTCGCCGACGGCGGTGCGGAATCCCCGCCCGATTATTTCGCCGCCACTGTTGGTGTGATCCCTTAGCCGAGACACCACGCGCGTGGTGTTCCGGGTCTCATTCGGTCGCAAGCGGCGAATCGCCGCTGTCGAAGCGGAGCCGCTGTTTCAACGGCTACGTGCCTTCAACCAACACCTAATTCTTTCCTTCAAATCCACTCTCAAAAAATTTATGTCCAACAATCTACTGTCCCGAATATCTGGCGGCGTCATCGCTCTCTTGACTTATTTCCTGATCAACTTCCCGCTTCCCGCGCAGGAGGTCGTCTCGCAAAGGGTAACGGTAACCGGCGCTGAAATATCGCCCACTCCGCATCCGCACGACGACACGCGCCCCAAGCTCGAGCACATCATGAGGGAAGTCTCGGGAACGCAGATCACGGTCACGAAAAAGGCGACTACCATTAAGCTCGAGAAGCAGCCGCCAGTGCAGAACAACAATTTGCAGGAGCTGTTCACCAGGGCGCCCGGCTTGCTGGTTTCCGAGCAACAAAACCCGGGCCAGTTCAATTACAGTTACCGCGGGCTCGGCAATCCACAGGAATCGGAGTACACGCTGTTCCTCCAGGATGGCTTGCCGCTCATGAGTGAGTGGATTGGTTTTCCGACGCTCTACTACCAGCCCGTCCCCCAGAGCGTGAGTGAGATCCAACTCATTCGTGGCGGCAGCAGCCTGCTCTACGGCCCGCAGCCGGCGCCGGCGGTGAATTTCGTCACGAAACATCCCGCGCCGGGAACGCCCTGGGGCGCCTACCTCGAACAAACGGGTGGCGGCTACGGGTTCTACAACAGTTATGCCGCCGTTCAGGAAGCGTCCGGCACCATCGAGCTGCGCCTCGACGCCGACTACCAGCATGCCGATGGGCAGCGCGATAACGGCCAGTACGATCTCTGGCAGGCCAACGGGTACCTCGGGTATCGCCCGGACAACAAGCAACTCCTCGCGCTCGATATTCATGCGAGCCGCTTCGATGGCGGGGATCCCGGCCGGTTGACGTTCGCCCGATTCGAGAACGACCAGAATTTTTCACCCACGCCCTACAATCACAATTGGGTCGATCGCTACACGGGTGTTTTGCGTTACGAACTGGAATTCGGCGACGGCTGGCTGATGCAAGGCAAAGGTTGGTTCACGCATCAGGAGATCGATGCGCGCAGTGCCGCGAACCTAAGCCCTTCCGGCGCAAACCCGGCGAGCACTACATTCGGTTACGAAGAGTTTGAGAACGGCGGGGTCGATCTGCGTTTCCGGAAAAAATGGGGCGGCGACGGAATGTTCCGAGGCAGCGCGCTCACCTTTGGCGGCGTCGCCTATCACGGAGAGGCGCCGTTCAACCGCTACACGCTCAACAACGCCAACACCGGCCCAAACTATCTCTACGCGACGCGCGGCACCACCTCGTCCGTCATCCCGCTCGAACAAGACCGCAGCGCGGACTACCAGGCGTTCTTCATGGAGGACCTGATCCGGATCGGAAAATTCCATATCGTTCCTTCCTTCCGGCTCGATCATGAAAACATCGAGGTCGAATCGACCCACGCGCCCTACGTCGGAAACGGACCGCCGCAAAGCATCAGCGCCGATCACTGGGTCCCGCTCTGGGGCATCGGGCTAGGCAACGACTTCGGCAAAGGCAATGAAACCTATTTCAGCGCCACCTCCGGCTGGCGGCCGACGCGCTTCTTCGACATCGCCGGCACCACCCGCACGATCCTGCCCGGCACCGCCATTCCCGAGCCGTTCGAATCGCTCGACATCGAGATGGGCGTGCACGGAACTCCGCTCAAGGGTTTGTGGTACGACGTCGGTTTGTTCTGGATGGAATTCAGCAACCGCACCGAATCGCAAAACATCTCCAACATCGATTTCATCATCGTCAACACGGGCAACACGCGGCATCGCGGCTTCGAAGGCGAAATCTCCTACGATCTCCTGGCGCCATTCCAACATGAAATCGCGGTCGAGTCCGATTCGAAATCATCGAACAAAGATACACCCATTGCGGTCGCGCCCCACCCGCTCCAGTTGATCGTCTTCAGCAACCTTCAGCTGCTCGACGCCGAATTCACCGAGAGCACCCAGGTCGTGCCCGCGACCGGCCAAAGCTTCGTCGGCAACGAACCGGCTTATGCACCCGACGTTATCTGGAAAGGCGGCATCACTTTCCAAAAAGAAAAATGTTTCCGCGTGACGTTCTCGGGCGTGTATGTGGCGGACCAGTTCTGGGCGGACTCGAACCAGCCGCTGCTCGCCGCAGGCGCGATCAGCGTTCCCGCCGTGATTCCGTCCTATAAGGTCTTCAATCTTTCGAGCGAATGGTACCTCACGAAAAACGTTCGCCTCATCGCGGGCGTTTCGAACCTGTTCGACGAGAAATATTACTCGCGCGCTTTCCTCACCGGCTTGATCGATCCGGCGCCCCGCCGCAGCGGTTACGCAGGCATCTCGGTGGAGTTCTAGGAGGGCTTCGGTGGGATCGTGCGCGGCGTGCGATCCCACCTACCGCCGCAGCGCGGCGACTTTGTTCATCCGCTTTTTCACCTCGGCGAGCGGGATCGTTTGCTGATTCTTTCGACGGGCGGCGGTGGCCAGGTCCTGGAGCTCATCGAGCAAACCTTCATACTCCTCGAGTTCCAGGATGATCGGCTTAGCCTTGACCGGCTTGGCACTCCCCTCGTTTTTTAAATTAGAATCGGGCATGGCGTGTCGTTCCCTGGCTCAGCCTTCCGCGATGGTGGTGTCGGCCATGGTGGCGCCAACTTACTCCAGAGCGAACGCGGTGACGAGTCCCGATCCGAAAAAAACTCAAAGCGCGCGAGTGCCAATCAGCTCTTTGGTTCCTCCGCGATCTTGAGCACGATCTTGCCGCGCGTGTGATGCGTCGCGGCTTGCTCGCTGGCTTTCCTGGCTTCGCTCAGGGGCAAGACCTGGCCGACGGCCGGTTTGATTTTCTTTGCGTCGATCAAGTTCGTGATCTCGGCCAGCTCGTTTCCGTCCGGCTTGGACCAAACCGTTGCGCCCCGGATGCCGCGTTTCTCCAATTCCGCCGGGTCCGGCCGCCCGACGATAGTCACCACGATGCCGTCTTTCTTCACCACGGCGTAAGAACGGGCGAGCGTGTCGCGGCCCACCGGGTCGAGCACGACATCCACCTCTTTCGCCACCTCTTCGAATTTCGTTTTCGTGTAATCGATCGCCTCATCGGCGCCGAGCTCGTTCAACAGGTCCTGGTTCCGCGTTGAAGCCGTCGCAATCACGCGAGCCCCGCGCGCTTTGGCGATTTGGATAGCAAAGCTGCCGACGCCGCCCGAGCCGCCGTGAATCAAAGCCGTCTGCCCTGCGCTCAACTTCGCCGTATCGATCAAGGCCTGCCACGCCGTCAACGCCGCCAATGGCACCGCCGCCGCTTCCACATAACTCACCGATTTCGGCTTCAGCGCCGCCTCGTTTTCCGCCAGGACCGCATACTCGGCCCACCCACCGCCGAAGAGCGCGTAGCCATAAACACCATCGCCCGCTTTGAACTTCGATACCTTCGCCCCGGTTTTCTCCACGACGCCGGCAACGTCGTAACCAGGAGTGAGCGGCAGATGCGTCCCAAACTCTTTCGCCAGCCGCCCTGAGATCACGAGCGGATCGGCCAGATTCACTCCGCACGCGATTACCCGCACGAGCAGTTCGTTCTTCTTCGGCTCCGGCCGCGGCGCGTCTTCATACTTCAACAACTCCGGTCCGCCGTACTCGTGCAGGACGATGGCTTTCATCATCGGTTTGTCCGATTGGGCAATTGCCGGGCCGGGCAGAACGATCAGCAACGCCAGGCGAAATAATCTTTTAATGCGCCCAAACTGATTCACTTGGCCGGGCCGGGAAAGCTTTTCACGAATTGAATAGTGAAATCGGGGAACGAATTGACCATCTGGATTTTATAGTCGGGGAAGGAATCGACGATCTGCCATTGGCCGGGCGAGCTGGGATGACTCGTGACGATTTCGACCCGGAGATCGGGAAAGCTGGTTACGGCTTTCACCTTGTAGTCTCCAAAGCTGTTCACGAACTGGATGCGGCCGTGGATTTTGGAGACATCGACCTTTTTGTCGGAGGCGTGCGCCGCAAAAGCCAGCAGCACAGCTAGCATTAAGAACGACCTCTTAATCATATCTCTCGTATCTCACTCAAGTTCCCGTGCGAACGCGAGCAAAACCAGCTGCCTTCGGCGCGAGTGACGCGTGTCATCCCGAGCCGCGGAGACGGCGAGGGACCTCCCAGTAGCTCTGCGATCACACAAACAAAAAGGCGACATTGTCGATGGCGTGCGTTTCATGGATCGCGAAAGCGCCAGCAAGCAATTACAGGAGCAAACAGAGGGAACAGAGTCGGCTGGGTTTGAATCTCTGGGTCCTCCGTTTCCTCCTGTTGGAACTCTTTCTTGCGTGCCTGCAATTGCGACTGGGCCCCTCGCCCTCTCCGCGGCTCATCAAGCCGCTGCGGTCCAGATCGGATAGGGATGACCCAACATCATCTGACCAATGTTTCGGCGGAATAGAGGATTCCGTTTTTCATCACGCTGTCGATATCCGAAGCGTGTTTGATGTCATCGAGCGGATTCGATTTCAGGATAACGAGGTCGGCGAAATTGCCGGCCTTGAGCGAGCCGATCTTCGAGCCGGTGTCGCCGCCGAAGGTCCTCGCCGCGTTGGCAGTGGTGCACTGGAGAATTTGCAGCGACGTGAGCCCGGCTTCTTTCATGAGCTGAAACTCGCGGAAAATCGCGGGGCCGTGGATGGTCCCGATGTTCCCGGCATCGGTTCCCGTGGCGATGGTGACGCCTGCGTCCTGGAGCGTTCTCAAATTCTTCAGCGCGATGTCATAAGTCTTTTGAATCCCGGCGAGCACGGCTTCGGGTTTCGCCATCGCGGTCTTGAGCCGATCGGGCGTTTTGTCCGCGGGCAATTTCGTCACGTCGAGCGAGGCGATCACTTCCGGGTTGCCCCACGCTTTTTCTTCCGGAGTCAGCTCGAGCTTGTTCGCGAAGGTGCGCCCGTAACGTTCGAAAACGACGAGCGTCGGCGTGAGGATGGTCCCCTTTTCCTTGAGGAGCTTCACGAAAGCCTCATCGACCAGTTTGTCGGTTACGCTGTGGACGAGAAGATCGGCGCCTTCCTCGACCGCGGCGCGGGCCGCCTCGAGCTCGGTCGCATGCACCGCCACGCGCAATTTCAGCCGATGGCTTTCCTCGACGACCGCGTGCACCACCGGCCGGAAGATCGCGGCGCGTTCGACATCGGATTGTCCCGGCGAGGGCGACGGCTGCGCCGGTGGAACGATGTACCAAATCTTAATGTAATCCGGATTCCCCCGCGCCAGTTTCTGCACCAGCTCACGGCCCTGCTCGGGCGTCTCGATTTTCACAATCGGCGGATCGCCGTTCAGCTCGAGCTGAGGACGCGAGACGCTCGAGATGAGCGGCCCGGCCACGGCCACGCGCGGCGCTTTCTCCGCGGAGTTGGCGAGCTTCCTAACACTGAAATTCCACATTGGCCCGCCGACATCGACGACCGAAGTGATCCCGGAACGGAGGTAACGCCCGAAGGTGTCGCGCAGATTGCGCTCAATCCAGGCGTGCTCGTCCTTGTAGGAGCGGACGCTCGTCAGGTCGATGGCATCCGGCCGCGTGAAGATGTCGCCGGATTGGAAGAAATGAACGTGCGTGTCGATATAACCCGGCAGAATGAACTTGCCCTTGCAATCAATGACGCGCGCATTCTTCGTCGAGATCGCCGTGGCTTGATCGCCGACCGCGCTGATGCGGTCGCCTTCAATCAAGACGACCGCGTTGGCCAGGACCTTTGCGCTGCCGGGATCGATCACCGTGCCGTTAACCAGCGCAATTTTGCTCTCGGGAATTGCGACCGCGGATGAGGCGATCAGCGTGACGGCCAGGCAGGCGGAAGAGAAACGCAGCTTCATAGGCGAGTCCGCTTTTACCCGCCTGCTCGAAGAATAGGAAGATCGATCACGAGCAGGATCACGAGCACGAGCAGGCCTGAACGAGAAAGCGCCTCGACAGATCTGCTGGCGCTTCGTCAAGCTAAGGGGCAAAACGCGCATGGATCCGTTCAGTTACGTCGTCATTCTCACTTCCATCGTGGCCGGTTTGGCCATGACGCGGCTGGTCGGCGGGATGGGCCAATTGATCCAGACCCGCAAACGCACGCCGGCCTACTGGGTGCATTCGCTCTGGATGGTGAACGCGCTCATGACGGTGATCATTACGTGGTGGGTCCAGTATCGCTGGCGCAACACCGAGCAATGGACGCTTTTCCTCGTCCTCTGGCTGCTGGTCGCGCCCATCACGCTTTACCTGGCCTCGGCCCTCCTCTTTCCGAATGAGCAGGAAGGCGAGCCGATCAAGGACTGGCGCCAGCATTTTTACGAACACCATCGCGGCATCTTCATTCTCCTCGGGATGAACTTCGCGATCGATATCGTCGATACGCTTTTGAAAGGATGGGAGCGTTTCCTCTCGCTGGGCCCGCTCTACGCGGGCTCGATGCTGCTCTTCATTGTGCTCTGTTCGGCCGCGGCCGTTACGAAATCGCCGCGCTACCATTCGTCCTTTGCCGTCTTCTACTTCGTCTATAACGGCGCCATGCTTGGCAGCAATCTGCTGCGCCTGATGTGATTTAGCGGCAACCCGTCCAGACGCCCTGATCCCGGATGTCGGTAACAGAATTGTAACTATTTTAGTCTTGAGTTGGTCCTGACAATCCTGTCATCCTCGCCCCAGTGCGATTAGCCGGCATTTCGCCGGTTCGACCGCGGACAATCCAGGGTTCTAACAAGGAGATAATATGCGCCATCCGAAACCGTCCACCCGTCCCGTCAAAAAAAACCTCTACGCTGCCTCAGCGCTTTTCGTTTGTGCTCTGGGGTTTCTTATCGCTCCATCGCTGCCAACCATGATGGGAGAGGGCAATACCGTGCCCGTCATCGCGCCTGGCTCGGCTTATCGCCAAACCAATCTCATCTCGGACCTCCCTGGGGTGGCTCCGGTTCTTGATCCACTGCTGGTTAATCCCTGGGGCATCTCAATGACGGCCTCGAGCCCGTTCTGGGTAGCGAACAACGGCACGAGCTCGACCCAGTTGATCCGCGGCGATGTCGGCGGCGCGCCGGTGGTCCTCAACCCGAGCCCGCAAACCGTGACGATTCCGGGCCAACTTCCGACTGGGACCGTGGCGAACCCCGTCGCAACCGAGTTTGTTCTTCCGGGAGCGTGCGCGGCGGCACCTTGCGGCGCAAACTTCCTCTTTGCGTCGATTACGGGAAACATCACCGGCTGGGACCCGAACGCGCCCGCCGCCGGTTCTACGACGGCGGTCATCGCGGCGAGCCATCCCGGGCACGTCTATACCGGACTGGCCTACGCCAACAACGGATCGGGAAATTTCCTTTATGCGGCTGACTTCGCCAACGGCACCATCGACGTCTTTGACTCAAGCTTCGCTCTGCAACCCGCAGCGTCGTTCCCCTTCGCCGACCCGACCATCCCCACAACGATGGGGAATACCTTCCATCCCTTTAACATTCAGGCCATCGGCGGCTCTCTCTACGTGACCTACGCGAAGGTCGATCCCATGACGGGCCTCGACGAGGAGGGCGTGGGCAACGGCTTCGTGCGCCGGTTTAACGCGAATGGCGTCCGTGACCTGACCTTCGGCATTAACAACGGCGCCCTTAATTCGCCCTGGGGTCTCACCCAGGCGCCGGCCAGTTTCGGCATCTTTGGAGGCGCGCTCCTGGTGGGAAATTTCGGTGAAGGCAATCCGAGCATTCATGCCTACAACCCCACCACCGGCGCTTTCCTCGGGACCATCCAGGATGAATCGGGTAATGGGATCGTGATCGATGAGCTCTGGGCGCTGACCTTCGGAAATGGCGGAGCCGGAGGCGATCCCAACACGCTGTATTTCACTGCCGGTATAGCTGAGGAGGAGCATGGCCTCTTCGGCTCGCTCAAGCCAACGACGGCCTCGGCGACTTCCCTGATTCAATTCAGTGCCGACAATTACTCAGTCAACGAGGGGACAGGCAGTATTGAGATCACCGTCACACGTGATGGAGATGTCTCCAGTGGCGCCAGCGTCAACTACGCCACCTACGACGAAAGCCAGCCCGACCACGCTTCGCAGAAATCCGACTACGAGATCGCCTTGGGCAAAGTCACCTTTGCGCCGGGTGAAACGAGCAAGACCTTCACCTTGCTCCTAGTCAACGACGCGTTCGACGAAAACGACGAAGTCATCAATATCATCCTGAGCAACCCCGTCGGATCCGGTGTGGGGCTCGGTTCGCCCAACGTCGCCGAGATGACGATCATCGACGACGATACCGGCGCTCCCACGACCAACCCGATCGACGACGCTTCGTTTTTCGTTCGCCAGCATTACCTCGACTTCCTGAATCGCGAGCCGGATCCGAGCGGCTTCGCGTTCTGGACCAACGAGATCGCCTCCTGCGGGACCGACCAGCAATGCATCGAGGTGAAGCGGATCAACGTTTCGGCCGCCTTCTTCCTGTCGATCGAATTCCAGCAATCGGGCCTGGCGGCTTACCTCACCCACCGGGCTGCTTTTGGGGCCAGCGCCTCAGGGGGCCCATCCCCCGTCCTATATGGGAATTTCATGCTCGACTTGCAGGCTATCAATCGCGGAGTGGTTTTCGGCCAAGCGGGCTCGAACGACCAACTCGAGGCCAATAAGGTCGCCTATTACGATGAATTCGTGACCCGGCCGGAGTTCGTCGCAAAATATCCCTCGACGCTGACGAACGAACAATACGTCGACAACTTGCTGAACACCGCGGGGCTTGCCTCCAGCAATTTCGTTGTAAACCTGACGAACTCCCAGGAGAATCCGCCGGCGAACCCAACCACCTCCGGGGGCGTCCGCAGGCCGGCCTCGTACGGAACGGCGACGTTTAGCCTCAACGGCGCGGGGACGGCCCTGACGTTTTCAGCCACAATCAACAACATCGACTTCACCGGTTCGCAATCAGCGGACACCAACGACAACCTGACGAACGCCCATATCCACGCCAGCGCCACCGTCACGCCGACCACCAATGGGGGCGTCGTCTGGGGTTTCATCGGAGCGCCCTTCAACGACGACAATCCCAACGACACCGTGGTCACGCCATTTCCGATCGGCCTCGGCGGCAGCGTCAGCAGCAAGTGGGATGCGCCGGAAGGGAACGCCGGCACCACCCTGACGGCGCAACTGTCAAACCTCCAGGAAGGCCGCGCTTATATCAACTTCCACACCACGCAATTTGGCGGCGGCGAGATTCGGGGGCATTTCCCGGAGATGACGGCCTTCCGTAACTCACTTGTAGCGGGCCTGAATGGCGCGACGGAGACGCGTGCAACAGTGCTTCGGAAAGTTTCCGACTACGCGTTTTTGAAGCAACGTGAGTTCAACTCCGCCTTCGTCACCATGGAATACTTCGGCTATCTCCGCCGCGACGCGGACACGGCTGGGTTCAACTTCTGGCTGAACAAGCTCAATAGCTTCAACGGCGACTTCATTGCCTCCGAGATGGTGAAGGCGTTCCTCAGTTCGCTCGAATACCGGCAGAGATTCGGACCGAACTAAGAAGTCGAGTAAATTTGGAACTGAACGCCGCGCGACGCGCAGCGGCTCTTCTGTAGCCGCTTCGCTGTGCGGAGCGTGAGAATGATCCTCGCATGTCCCCCCCGCGCTTCGCATAGCGACGCGGTTACAGAAGCGATCCGGTCTCAGGCAGATCGAGGCGACGCGACCGCGCCAACTGAGGGCAATGTGCTTTAAACGCCGCAGAAAACCATCTTGCGGTGCGAGCCAAATTGACGACCATTGCTGGACTGATCTTCCCATTCGCGCGAAGAGCGGTTTCACCAAATCCACCTGGCCTTAACCTGTGAAGCTGCTGCACCTTCTTTTCCCTTTCCTGCGACAGGGCGCCGATAGTTTCGACGTTTATCGCCGGAAGGCGCTCCATTTTTCGGCGGACCACGCCGGGCCAAACCTGAATGTCTGGTCGCCGGCGGATGCCGAGGGCTCGGTGGATGGAGCAGCCCGGCTCGCCTCCGGCATGTTGCGCAACAGCCGGCGGCTGCGCCGCCGTTTTCCCAGCGCGATTTCCGAAGGCGAAGAGGGCCCGTATTGTGAGTGGCTTTGCACGAGCGCGGCCATGAAACTCGGGCTCTCGCGCCGCGCGGTCGAAAACATTTCCACTGCGTTCCGGAGCGATCCGGGAAAGCGAGTTCTCGAACTCTATCTCCGCTCTCCCAAAATCCAGACCCGCTTTCCCTTTGGCCTGCTCCCCGTGGGCCAAAAAAGGTTTGTGAAATGGCTGCTCCGCGAAGGCCGCGCCAAACACAACCTGAGCGCCGCCGAGATTCTCTGGTTCCTCCACGAGACCGCGGAGCAAGTCCCTCAAATGGTTTTCAAAACCTGGCTCATCAATCTCTCCTGGCAGAAACAATTCCCGGCCGGCCCCACTTCGGCCGGCAAAGAAGAATTGCTCCGCTGGTTGCGCCAGGAATTTCCGCGCTATCCCGCGTTCGCCTCCAGGAACGCGCTCGATCCCGTGGTCCCGGCCGCCGAAGAAATGCTTCTGCATCACGAGCGTTCAAATGGCTTGTCGAGCAATGGGAACGGCAACGGGAAACGGAACGGCGCGCATGCCACCCCGGCGCTGCTTCATGCTCCGGGCGACAACCACGGCGAGGCCCGTCGCGGGGTAAACATCCTCAGCCATTTCAGCTATCCCTCCGGCATCCAACAGGCCGCGCTCTTTACCAAGCGCGCCCTGGAAACCGCCGGCTTCGGCGTTTCCTGCCGCGACGTCTCCGCCTTTCCCTGCTTCGATGTCGAAGATCGCGCGCCGTTCCTCGGCCTGGAAGTTTTCCCTGTCACGATCATCAATGTCGCCCCTCAGCCTTATTTTTCCGTGGCCTACGAGCGCGGCGGCCTGCTCCGACGCTCCGGCATTTATCGCATCGCCTATTGGGCCTGGGAGCTCGACACCATTCCGGAAGAATGGACGGAGCTTACGCCTTTGCTCGATGCGATCTGGGCTCCCACCGGTTTTGTGGCGGACGCCTTCCGCCAGCGCATGCCGGTGCCGGTCCACCAGGTCTTGCCGGGCGTGGAGCTGAGCGAGATCGAGACGGTGACCAAGGCAGAGCTTGGCATTCCCGAGAGGAATTACGTTTTCATGTTCATGTTCGACATGTGCAGCCAGATGGTGCGGAAAAATCCGCTCGCCGTGATCCGCGCTTTTCGCGACGCCTTCCGGCCATCCGACCACGCCAGCCTCGTCATCAAAGTCAGCCGCGGCCGTTCGCATCCCGAAGCTTTCGCCGCGCTCGAACACGCCGCGCGCGAAGCCGGCGCCATCATCGTGGATGAAGTGCTCTCTCGCGCGCGCGCCTACGGTTTCATCCAGATGTGCGATTGCTTCGTCTCGCTCCATCGCGCCGAAGGCTTCGGCCTTTGCCTGGCCGAAGCGATGTTGATGGGCAAACCAACGATCGCCACGAACTACTCCGGTAACCTTGCTTTCATGCATCCGGGCAATAGCCTCCTCGTCGATTACACGCTCACCGATATTCCCAACGACAATCCGATTTACAAAGGGGGCAATCATTGGGCCGACCCATCCGTCGAGCACGCCGCCGCTCTGATGCGCCAATGCTACGACGACCCCGCCGGAGCTTCCGTTCTGGCCGCCCTCGGCCAGGCCGAGGCGAAGGAGAAGCTTTCCCTCAAGGCCGCGGGTCAACGAATGGCGGAACAACTGGCCGACGTTCCCGCCTTCGCGAGCAGACCAAACATCAGCCGGGCCGAGGCGCCACGGATCTACGCCGTAAGATAGGGGGAAAAAGGGGGGCTTGATCCCATCCACGCGAGCTAATTCCCTTCCACGGCCCGACGGTCGAGAATCCCTTTTCTGGGATCTTTGGGGTTCGGAACAAAATCGTCTGGTACCAGGAGACGATTTGGAGATTGGAGTCTAACATCTGATACAAGAACGCGATATTCTTCAACTACTTCGCCCTTAATAGGAGGTCGTTGAATTGTTCGGCCTGGCACAATAATTTGATGCAGAGCGCGATGTTTCCACTTTTCAGTGCGGAGCTCGAAGCGTCCCTTCTCAGTTGTGCGACCAGCGTCGAGGATCGTCCCTGACATTGGGAAAAACAACGATCCTGACTCCTTTTGAAACAAGAACACCCAAGCTTTAGAAAGGGGGGCTCCACTTACCCGAGTGACAACGCCAGTGACAACAACCTTTTCTCGAGCATTGTCGGCGTGCAGAGGTGTGGCAGTGCCAAAGCAGAGCACCGCAATTACGAGAGGGAGGCTTCGACTGAAAAGGTGCATTTAAAGTCCCTTAATCGCCGAAGACGATTGACGGCATTTGGGCATGATGAACACGCAGGCCGCCGCTATTTGCCGGCGTAATTTCCTGATTGACCATCACGTTTCGGCCATCGGCTACCGGTGTTCCCTTGAAATTCGTCGGAGAAAAACCTCCGCTCTGCTGATAGTAGTTAAAAGCTTGCTTTACATTTGAAGGAACGGGAACAGGATTTGGAAGCGAAGAGCCCGCGAATCCAGGCGCGCGAACAATATCGAGCGTTAACAGCTTATCGACGCCAGTGCCGGCTTTCCCAAGATCGCCTGCCAGTCGTATACCTGCCGCGCCACCGAGACTGTATCCGACGATATTCAATGTCTTATCGCCGTTCGCTCTCGCTGCTTCAATTGCCTTCATCGCATCCTTCATTTGATCACGAGAAAACACCTGCCCGTCTTTGAAATTCTTGAGCGCGTTACGAATGAATACTTCGTTGCTCCAATCCCCTCCACGATCTCTCTGGCCCGGTCCGATTCCTGGAATGATAATTGTGATCAATCCAGTCGAATCGCTCTTGTTAACGGAACCATTGTGGCAGTAGCGATAGAGGTTGAGTTCAGTTGAGGCGAAAGCTTCCGGGGCCTGTCCTGCCGGAAAGAACGCTTTTGCTTGAGCGGAAAGCTTAGCCCCTGCGATTTGCAGTCCAATCGGGTCAGCCTGGAGGAAGCGGCCCAGCTCAGGTGACATAAACCGGTTCCGAAGATCGTACAGACCCAGCACACCGATCCAGCGCTCGCCGGCATAGAGATCGACGATGCCGTAGGCTGAAACTTGGGACGGTTTCCCGTAGAGATCATAATGGAAACTCTCCAGTAAAGCACCGCTGGCATTGGCGACGTGCGTCGTGCTGCCAAGATTATCCTGGTAATAATAAATGACGCTGTTGTGCGTCCACGATTTGATCACCCCAGTCGCTCCCTGGAGATAGGCGACGGCGCGGTTGGAGCCATATTCTTCGATCAATTCCCAACCGTCCCAGACACTGAACCGAATCTCATTACCTGCCCCGGATTGGTCGGGGTTGAGGTTGCGCGCGATTTGCCGGTTCTTCCCGTCGTAGTAGTAGGTGGCCCTCAACACCCCGTTTTCGTGCGCCGTCCTCAGCCGGTTCTGCGCATCATAGACGTAGGCCCAGCCGTTGTAAGCCTCCAGGTTCCCATTCGCGTCATAGCTGAGCAGACTGTTCATGTGGGCTGCGGCGCCGCCAGGGCGCTCAAAGCTGGCGGCGCCGGGCATCGTCAGCCCTATCTGCCGTCCTTTTCGGCCCGCTTGTCGACATCGGTCTTAGGCGGCAGGAGATCGTTGATTTCAAAAATCGCCGAATCTCCGGTTTCGAGGATCACTTTTCCGTACTTCACCTTGCCAATCATCGGGCGAAATATGTCCAGATCGACATAGAATTCCTCCTTCGCCGGCTTCGAAGCGATTATCAAAGAAGTGATTTCACCAGGTGTCGGAGGATTGCCTATCGTTCTCCATTGAGAATCAATTTCGTTCGCCACCTGAGCTTCGACCTGCGGCCAGAAAGTGCCATCGGACTTTCTAGAGCCTTTTATTGTCACAGTTGGGGGAGATTTATCTCCTTCTTTGTAATTAAAGAACCGAAATTCCCCCACCAAGTGATTGCCTTCCGCGGATCCAATCCCTGTAATTTCAAAGGGCTCGAAGCGCGGATTGACTGGCGCACTTAAATTAAGCACTCGATACCAAGATGCGTCGACCTCGGGCTCGGCCGGCCCGCCACGGCTTAGCGATACGCCAGCCGAAATGAGGGAAATGGCCATGATTTTCACGAAACGTAAAAGCTTCATAGCTCAATATTTGATGCCATCGGGGTGGACAATTACGTGGTCGCCATGACGTCCCGTCAATGGATCGTAATAATCGTGTCGATCACGCGAGGCGTCTGCGGCGCTCTTAAGGGCTGTTTTCATTTGTTGTTCCGCCATCCAGAGCGCCGTGTCTGGAGCCTTGCCTTCGAGCGGACCTCCACTGCGCAGTAAGCGTGCCATAATCTCCGGTCCCCGGCTATAGCGAAAGTCCCTATCAATTTCCCTCTTATGATCGGGTTCTTTCTTTTGCAACTCCTTATTGTTCTTGCCCACTTGATCGGAGTAACGAACGTCCACTATGTAATGTCCAATAAGGGCGCCATCCTCGGCTCTAGTCATCTTAAACTGTGGTTCAGTCAGTGCGGTGTACTCGCGGCCGCCTTTGGTCACCACCGGCTCTCGTTTATTCAAGTTCCCCCCGTCGCTCCAACGGAACTCGCTCGGATCGATGCCTGATTTGTCGATTCCTCGCTGGTTGAAATCAAAGGCAGACATTCCGTTGGAATCCTTAATCCAATCGCCGCCTCCGAAGCAGTTCAAAGTACTGTAACGACCTGGCGCGTCCCTATCCACCAGTCCCATCGGGTCGATCCGGTTGGCAGGGTTATTATTACCGTATCGATATAAATTGCTCGCGTCGCCCTTAAATCCGATCGGGTCAGCCTGGAGGAAACGACCCAGCTCAGGTGACATAAACCGGTTCCGCAGATCGTAGAGGCCCAGCGCACCGATCCAGCGCTCGCCCGCGTAGAGATCGACGACGCCATAGGCTGACGTTTCTGTGGGTTTCCCATAGAGATCATAATGGAAGCTCTCCAGCAACTGGCCGCTGGCATTGGCAACGTGCGTCGTGCTGCCTAGTTTGTCCTGGTAATAATAAATTACGCTGTTGTACGTCCACGATTTGATCATCCCAGTCGCTCCCTGGAGATAGGCGACGGCGCGGTCGGAACCATATTCCTCGATCAACTCCCAGCCATCCCAGACGCTGAACCGGATCTCGCTATTGAGGTTGCGCGCGATCTGCCGGTTCTTCCCATCATAGTAATACGTGGCGATCAACACCCCGTTTTCGTGCGCCGTCCTCAGCCGATTCTGCGCATCATAGGTGTAGGCCCAACCATTGTACCTCTTTAGATTCCCGTTGGCGTCGTATTCAGGAGGCCCGCCTGGACCCTCCGGCCCGCCCTCCTCGGGCGGAAGATCGACCCCACCCGGCGGCATCCCGGCGGACGATGAGTTGACTCCATCCCCGGCCCCTCCGGCGCCTGCCCGCTCCCGTAATAGAACGTGGCCGGATGAATCTCCGAATTGCTCATCCCATCCTTGAGCGCGATGGCTTGCAACGTTCGTCCTGCGGCTGTCGGAGTGACCGAGACAGTTCCACTCGAGCCCATCGAAAATCCATTCGTCGCCGTGGGGGTGCTCCCGTTTCGTCGAGTCGAATTTGACGAGATTCAAAGACTAACCCCTTCTGACTTCTGAAACCCTGGGCGGCGAGCAGGCCGTAGCGCTTGTGAATGTCGATCCCGACGTAGTTCATGAAAACAGTTCCTTTCCTTTTTCCCGGAGCTTACGCTCCCGAGAGCTGCTTTCATGTTACCTGACCCTTCTGTTCCTGCCCCTCTTGTGTTCGAACCAGTTCCTAGTATTTACCCTTTATGCTGTGGGTTAGCAACTCTCTCACTTCTGCGAACTTTACGTTGGTAATGTCCAGAGGAGTTTCTCCTGTGTCATTACGGATGGAGGGATCGGCCCCAGACTGGAGCAACAACTTCACTTTCTCCGTGTATCCGTTCATGGCGGCCATGTGTAAAGGCGTGTAGCCGGGAAATCCCAAAGCTCGCGCTTTAATGTTAGGATCCGCACCTCTCTTCAATAATTCTTCGCAGACTTGCGAGCAAAGCCACAGTGCCGTTCTGCCATCTGAATCCGCAATGTTCACGTCCGCACCAGCGCGAATCAGAGTAAGACTCATCTTAGAATCGCTGTACGGTGAACCGACAGAAGCCAAGAGCGGAGTAACATTGTCGTCGGTCCGCGCGTTTATATCGGCCCCGGCCGCGAGCAGGAGTTCCGCAATCCGTACCTGCCGATCTACCGCAACGGCGTGTAGCGCAGTGTATCCGCTACGCGAACATGCGCGGACGTTGGCTCCGCCAGCGAGCAATGTCTCCACGACAGCGATCTTGCCACTAGACACCGCGTAGTGAAGCGGAGTGTTGCCTTCGGAATCGGGACCGTTTGGGTCAGCTCGAGCGGTCAGCAATTTTCTCACTACTGAAACGTCCCCTCTTTTTGCCGCCATCGATAACGGACTGAGCGAGCTCTTGTCCTCCTGCGTTTCATTTGAGGCCATATCAGACCGCCCGCAGCCCGTCGAAAGGGTAGCACATAATACTGTAATCATGACCGCGCCGCGCAACATATGGTGCATCACCACTCTCCTGACGATCCTGGGAGATAGTGCCGGACAACCGGCGGCGGATCGCCGGCCTTCTCATTGTTTCCAGGAAAGGGTCGGAATCCCCAATCCCCCTTCTCAACGACTCCCCCACGGCCAGTGTTAACCGAAATCGATTCGCGCGGGCCTGTGACAATCCCGGTGTGGCCCCATTTGCCATGTTTCTGCGCGATAATGTCATTTCGGCGAGCTTCTGAAAGCGGCCTTGGCTCCGACCATCGAGGTATCTTTACTTTTGGATCAGCCAATTCGTTCGAAACAGGGTCTCGCCAAAAGCCGCCAGGGAAGCCTTCAACCCATACTTGCGGTCGGACCCGTCCTGATGCTTCAGCCATATCGGCAACGAACTTATTACAATGGAAAACGTCCTTTCCGCGCCAATTCTTGGTGTTGTGATATTTAGTGGAACCCGCGTTGTTTTCTGCGACGTTCGCCATATCTGGAAATCGCCGGGCTATCTGTTCCTGGAAGGTCCCTTGCACCGTGTTGGTGCTGTCCATGTACTTTGCCATTTCCCACATTTTATCCGGCAAAATTCGCGCGGGCGGGTTTTCCAGCCCCATGGGATCGCTCTTATTCACCGAATCGTTCCCGCAATAGCGATAAAGATTACTAGCATCGCCCTTAAACCCAATCGGGTCGGCCTGGAGGAAGCGGCCCAGCTCCGGCGACATGAACCGGTTTCGTAAATCGTATAACCCCAGCACGCTCACCCAGCGCTCTCCGGCGTAGAGATCGACGACGCCATACGCTGAGGTTTCGGCGGGTTTCCCGTAGAGATCATAATGGAAACTCTCCAGCAGCGCGCCACTCGCATCGGCGATCTGGGTCGTGCTGCCCAGCTTGTCTTGGTAGTAGTAGAATGTCCCATTGGTTCCCCATGATTTGATCACCCCGGTCGCCCCCTGGAGATACGCGGTGGTCCGTGCGCCGCCCGAGGAATATTCCTCGATCAGCTCCCAGCCGTCCCAGACACTGAAAGACACAATGCCATTGATGGAGCGCATGATCTGGCGGTTCTTCCCATCGTAGGCGAAGAGGACGAGTGTTCCCCCTTTGCTCGCGCGCGTCAGGCGGTTTTGCGCATCGTAGGTGTACGTCCAACCATCGTAAGTTTCCAGGTTCCCATTTGCGTCATAGCTGAGCGGGCCTCCGGCGCCCTCGGCCCCGGTCTCACCGGGAGAAAGTTCGGGCCCTCCGCCACCCGGCGGCACCCCGGCGGATGATGAGCTTGACTCCATCCCCGGCCCCTCCGGCGCCTGCCCGCTCTCGTAATAGAACGTGGCCGAATGAATCTCCGAATTGCTCATCCCATCCTTCAGCGCGATGGCTTGCAACGTTCGTCCTTCGGCTGTCGGCGTGACCGAGACAGTTCCACTCGAGCCCATCGAAAATCCATTCGTCGCCGTGGGAGTGCTCCCGTTGAGGGTGTAGCGGATGCTCGCTCCCGTGGTAGTCGTCGAGACGGTCACCGTCCGGGGCGTGGTAGTGAAGAAGATGCCGCCGTCGTAGGGCGCGGCAAATACTGGCGTAGCCACTTGGGTCACCTGCGCTGGCGGCGTGGCCGTAGGCGTCGCAGTAGGCGTGGCGGTGGGCGTGGCGGTAGGGGTGGCGGTGGGCGTTGCGGTCGGCGTTGGCATGGGTGTCGGTGTTGGCTCCGGCGCACCGTCATAGCTGTGAAAGAACGTGGCCGCGTGGACGTCAGAAGCGATCCCGTCTTTGACCGCGATGACATTAAGCCTCACGCCTCCGATTGTCGGCGTCAGGGAAACCGTTCCGCTATTAGCGGAGATGAGGGTGCCAGTGCTCGACGTCACAGCAGTGCTCCCGAAATTGTAACGCAGGTGGGCTCCCTCTGTCGATGTCGCGATGTTGATCGTCTTGGCTCCAACCGTGGGTCCAGGCGTAAAGTATGTGTGGCCGTCGCCCGGGTTAGAGATCGGCGTGGCCACCGTCTGCACGGGAGTTGCGGTGGGGGTGGCCGTGGGGGTCGCAGTAGGAGAAGCGGCCGGCGGGACGGTGGGCGTTGGCGTCGGCGACGCTGGAGGAGGCGGCGTCGGTGTCGGGGCGGGCGCCCCGCCTGGGTTGATCGTGGTGTACTGGTTCAAATCGTTCACCGCATAGGTCCACCCGGTCAGGGCAGGATCGCTGTTCGTCACCGTGGTGCGGTTCCCACAGCCATCGAATCCGATGCTCATGTTGTTCCCCGGATTGACCACGTCGTTGAAACTTGGCGGCCAGGCGGCAAACGCCCCCTCCCGCTTGAACCCCTTGATCTGGCGGCTCTCGTCGTAATCGAACCCATCCCCCGCCGTCCCATCGCGGCGCACCGCCGCAACGTTGTTTACGTTATTATAAGCGTACTCGAAGCTTTTCGGTCCGCCACCCAGGTTGTGGGTGATGCTCTTGATCCGGTTGACTTCATCCGGCACCAGGTCCGTGCGCGTTGCGTTCTCGCGGGTCAGCTTGGTCATGTTCCCGCTGCGGTCGTATTCGTAACTGACGACCGGCTGCCCCTGCCCGGCTGCCCAGATCGCCTTAATCAAGCTGCGCCCTGTGTATTCGTAAATGAACACCTCCCCGCCTGGGTATTGCACCGTGTGTCGATTGCCGTCGTCGTCGTAGGTGTAGGTGACCCTGCGATGCACGTTGCCTCCAAAACTCGTCCATTGCTCCTCGGTCCAAAGCCGATTGTCGTGGTGGTACGTGTGTCGAATCGTCGTATCCGCTGCCGGATTGGAGGGGGCGCCTGTCCTGATTTCCTCGGCGCGCGAAGCCTTGTCATAATCAGTCTCCTGCCAGGGGGTCACGCCGTCGTTCCACTCGAATCGCGTTTGGCGGTTGCGTTCGTCGTAGGAAAAGGTCTGGACCCATCCGCTTCGGTTCTTGAATGTTTTCAGGGTTCCCGCGAAGTCGTAAGTCCAGGTTTCCGTGCGCACGGCGCCGCCGGTCTCGGCGGGATAAGTCATGCTCTCTTTACGGTTGAGTTTGTCGTAAACATACGAATAGACCTTGCCGTTTTCGTCCTTCTGCGAGGTGAGGTTGCCAGCGTAGTCGTATCCCAAAAAGCTAGGGAAACCTCTCTCATCAATCTTTTTCTTGAGCCGGTTCATTTTATCGTATTCAACGAACTGAACGAAGTTGGTGTCGGCCCGCGTCTCTTTTTCCACGTTGCCGGCGGCATCGTACTCCCACTCGGTCTTGTGGCCGAGCGGATCGATCACACTCTTTTTTCGGTTGCGATCGTCGTATTCGTAGCGTGTTTGTTTGCCGGTCAGCTGGCCATTGGGGTCGGTGACGAATTCCAAGTTGCCGGCTGGATCGTAGGTGGTGGTGGTGGTCGCCTCCTCCCCGGCGATCCCCGGGGCCTGGGTGACGGTCTTTTGGCGGAAGTTCTCGTCGTAATCATATTTAGTCTGCTTTCCCACGTGCGAGGTGGTGAGATAGACCGAAGAGGTGGTGTGGGAGAGCGGTCCCGCGCCGTTCCAGGGCGCGTAACTATTGGTGGTGTGCTTGGCGAGGGGGTTGGTCACTTTCGTGACGCGCTTATACTCGTCGTATTCGTACGTGGTGCGGCGCCCCAGCTCATTCTCCGTCCAGGCCAGCGTGCCGCCCCAGTCCTTCCCGGTGCCGTCAGGCAACGGATAGTAGCCGCTTTGGGTGAAAGTGATGCCGTGGCGGAGCGTGGCGGGGTGGGTGACGCGGATCACCTGTCCGCGTTTGTTGTAATCATAGGTCGTCGTGCGCCCGAGCGGATCGGTCACGGTTTTGAGCCGGTCGATTCGATCCGGGCGGGAGCCGCCCGTTTCGCTGCCATCATAATAAGTATAAACGGTGGGATGTGGCGTTGGATCAGGATCACTGGTGGTGGCGGGAGGCCAGTACTTCCATTTTAGCCCGCGATTGTCGGGATAATATTCAAACCGCTCGATGCCACCACTGGTCATGCGATGCTCATGAACCAGTCCAAAGGGATTATTGTCGTAGGTGAAAGTTTCAAAACCGCCATCGGGATAGCGAATTTGCCAGACTCGGTTTGCGCCATCCCGGTCGTAGAAGGTGAAGTGTCCCCTCTCATCTTTACGCGAAGCGACATAGCGGGGATTGGCCGGATCCGTGTATTGATATTTCACGGTGTCGGACCCGCCGGGAGGAGTCATGACCAGGAGCGCGCCAGTCGCTGGATGTTTTACCATCGAGGTCGTTTTTTGGCGGGCGTCGATCAGCCTTTTGCCGTAAGTGAAACTGTCGACCCAGAAGAACTCGATTTGAGTTTTATTCCTGGGTTCGCCGCTTTTGAAATCGGTATAGCTCTCCAGCTCCCCGCTGCCATCCGACTTGTACTGAAAGATGCGCGTCTGGCCGTCCGCCCGTTTCTCCGTGCGAACAAAGCGCCTGGGATCAGCCTGCGTGGGATGGAAAGGGCCCGTGGGATAAATGACTTCGGAGAGGATCTGCCCGTTCCAGTTTTTCTCTGCTTTGATCTGGCCCACGGCAACGGCATCCGGGCTGGAGATATCACTTGGGATCGCATACTGATATTCGATCTTGCTCATGGCGCCGGCATAGCGCGCGTCATCGCAGGTTTTTATTCTTCCCGAAACCATCGTCTGAGCGTTGCTCGGGAAATACGTATAGGCGGCATGGGTGGCATCGTCGTAATCCACCCCGACCAGTTTGTAATACTGGAGCGCTCGAACATGCTCCACGTCGTATTGATAGTGGACCGTTTCCATAACGTTCCCCCGCCCGTCGTGCGCCTCCACGTAATCGATCACCTGAACAATGCGCCATTCCGGTCGCGGATATTGAATCCAGTAGCGGTATTGTTTGTAGTGGATTTCCAGGTAGCGGCCGCCTGGCTCAGTGATCTTCCAGAGCCGGCCCGCCGAATCGCGTTGGAGAAGAGTCTCTTGCCCGTGGGGGTCCACAATCTTGGTAGCACGAAAGTCGGATCCACTGGTCGAGCCAGCCGGATGGCGAAATTCTACCCGTCCGCCGTCCTGCAATAAGAGATCGTAATTCCCGTTTTCAACTTCCACGAGCTGATCGCTCGGCTCGCCCCCGCTGGGCGAGAGATAGCTGTACCAATCAGTCAAAGCGATGGTCCGGCCGTCCGGATATGAGACCTCGCCCGCAAGTCCTTCATACTGGTCGTCATGGTATTTGTATGGGCGCTCCGGCCGGATCCACATTCCCCACTCATAGCTGTGCCTCCAACTCCCGAGCTGCCCAAAGGCTGCCCCTACACCACGGGTGTTTAGGATGCGTGTCCATTGGAGCGGGTAAGCGCCTACGCTTCCGGTCACGGTCAAGTCGGTGACAAATCGCTTGGCATTGCCGGTGTAAGGGTCGTAGGAACCAGCAGTGGTAATGTTGCCGTTGTAATCGCCACTGGGCCCGGTGGGATTATCGTTGCCCAGCCCTGCCTTTGCCAGAGGCGAGAGAAGACAGACAAAGAGCGCTGAAATTGCGAGAGAAAGAAATGGTTTCATGAAATGAAACTCCCGTCAGTCAGTGCCCTGCACCGGCGGGGTGCTTAATGGACCAGGAGGCGGCACATAGATCGGGGACGCGGCAACGTGAAGTTGCAATTCATATTGATCGGCCCCGACGGTCACCAGCACCCGATAACGGCCTGGGGTAGCTCCAGCCTTGATGCTGAAGGCAACCGTTCCGTCGTTCGCCACTACAAGATTCTCGGGGGCGATAATTTCTCCTTCGCCATCGAGAGGACTTAGCGTCACTTCTTGTCCCTCCTTGTCCGGAGAACATGCCAGCATCACCGGCTCAACCTGTTCATAGGTCAAAGCGAGGGGCTCGAGCACGCCCTCGTGGCTCGGCAATCGCATTTCTTCCTCGTCGCCAGAGTTGACGACGAGCTCGAGCGATCCATTCACGGTTTCCGACATCGATTGGCCGTGGAGCTGCGGGGCAGCGAGACAGATGGCTGAGAAGGCCACCGAGGAGAGGTAGAGGAATGTTCTTAGAGGGATCATAGGGAGTGGACGGTTAATCAGACGCGGGGGTCGGGGATTTAATGGGGGCTAGGAAAGCGCTGTTTGTACTTGCACCTGTGGCTTTTGCCTAACGAAACAGTTTGGGTACATTTAGAAACACTTTGAGAACAGAATTAGGGCTCTGGCTAAAAATAAGGGAAGGGACGTCTGAGGTCGCAAAATACCTCGGCCAGGCGCAAACCGATTTGCGTTACCGTCGAGTCCGGCTGTTTGGTTCACGCATTTCTCTTAACGGGATGTATTGGTTTTAAGCATTGCTCTGCGTTAAAACCGGATTCCTGTTTTTTTTGCCAACGATGATTCGATCCTACCGCGACCGCCTGCTGACCCGCGACGGTATGGCGGCGATTCTCGTCACGATCCTGCCGCTCATCTATTTCCTGCCGGCGGTTTGCGGCGCCATCGTTCTTTGCCCGGACGACGGGATCATTCAAAACGTTCCGCTGCGGGTCGTGGTGGCGGATCTCATCCGGGCCGGCCATGCGCCGCTTTGGAATCCGTTCATCTTTTGCGGCATGCCACTCCTCGGCGCGGCGCAGGCCGGAGTGCTCTTTCCACTCAATTGGTTCTACCTCCTTTTCAGCGCGCCGGTGGCGACAAACCTGATGATGCTTTCCGCCTACATGCTCGCGGCGCTCGGAGCATTCCTATATGCGCGGCGGAGCGGCCCGAGCATCAGGGGGGCGGTGGTGACAAGCCTCGTCTGGCAGGGCAGCGCGTTCCTGGTCGGCCAGGTGGGGCATACGAATATCGTCCACACGGCGGCGCTTCTGCCCTGGTTGCTGTGGGCCATCGATGGCTATGCCGAGAACGGCGACCGGCGACGCGGTGTAATCGTCGCCGTGATTGTGGCGTTGCAATGTTTCGCCGGTCATCAGCAGACGTTCGTTTACAGCCTGCTCGTGGCGGGGGCGTATGCGCTGGTGATGTGGCGCGCGAGTTCGTCCGCGGGCAACCGCCGGCCGGCGTATCTATGGTCGCTGATGATGCTCGCCGCGGGTCTGGCCCTCGCCGCGGTGCAAATCCTCCCCACTTTGGAATTGCTGAAGCACAGCCTGCGAAACGAAGCGTCCTACGATTTCTTCAGCTCGTTCAGCATGCCGCGGCGCTTCCTGTGGACCTTCTTTGCGCCCTACGTGATGGGCGGAGGCGACGGCAATTTATTTCGCGCGCCCTACGTCGGGCCTTCCTTTTACGCGGAGTATGTCGGCTATGTCGGGTTGGCCACGCTCGCACTTACGTTTCTGGCGCTGATCTTCAAACGCGATGCGAAGACGACATTCTGGGCCATCGTTGTGGTAGCCGGCATCGTCCTCGCGCTCGGCCGCTACGCGCCCCTCGAGTTCTACGGGTTCATTTATGCCGTGCCGGTTCTTAATCTTTTCCGCGTTCCCGCACGCCATATGATGGAGGTGGAGTTCGCGCTCGCCGTCCTGGCCGGCCGGGGTCTGACGGCGCTAATGACCAGCAGTGATCGAGCGCGCGTGCTGAAATGGGGCGCCGTCGCAGGGGCAACAGTCTTTCTCCTTACCTGCCTGGCCATAACCGTTGGTCGCCCCGCGGATTTTCGCCTCGCGCAGGCCGCGCCCGTCTCGATACTTCGCGCGCCGGAATTATTTTTGCCACCGCTCATCGCACTCCTCAGCGCTTGGGCGCTTTGGTTTCTGGCGAAACGCAAAAGCATTGGAGCCCTGGCTATCCTAATCGCGGTCCTGCTCCTGGACCTGAATTTGTGGGGGCAATTTGCCGGTTGGCGCGTCGCGAGTCCCAGGGCGAAATCCGAAATTTGGAGCGAACCGCCTTCATTCAAGTTTCTGCGCACGCAGGAAGAACAGGAGCCAGGGACAAATTCCACGAGCCGCAAGCGGCCGCTCTATCGCGTCCTGACGCAGGATCACTTCTTCGATCCGGACCAGCCCGTCTCCTACTCGGCCCCCATCGCTGCGTGGGCCCCGGCGCTCCAACCCAATATTTGCACGATGTGGGGATGGGAAAACGCCGCCGGCTACGAAGGGTTCGGTCTGGCGCGCTACAGCCAGCTGGCCGGCGACATGAAAGTGTGGGGCGATCTCACCGACCCCGAGCGCACGCTTCGGAGTGAAAGTCGCGAGATCGATTTGCTGAACGTTCGTTATTTGCTGGCGAGATCGGGGACAGCTCCAGCCGCTACAGCGCCCGCGGCGGCGCCGCCACCCCCGCCTCTGGCGCTGGAGAAATATGGCGGCCATACCTTCGCGAAAGAAAATTTCGGTTTGCCGGGAATCGTGGCGGGCGAGAGAATTTCCTTCGCCGTTTCGCCCACCGAGATCGACCACCTCGCGCTTACGACAGTTCTGGCGTTCTCTGAAAACGTCCCGGATGGGACAGTGGTCGCGCGAATTCAATTGCGCGGGAAGGACGGCGAGAAATTCGAGTTCGAGTTACTCGCCGGCGAGCATACGTCCGAATGGGCGCATGATCGCGCCGACCTCCAGTCCCGGATAAAACACAAACGCGCCCCGCTGGCCACCAGCTACATCGTTGCGGATGCGCAGCCCAGTTTCGAAGGACACGATTACGTTTCCGCCTTTAACCTGTCGCAGCCGGCTGTGGTCATCGGCGGGGAGATCACTCTGCAACCCCTCCCCGATGCTCCGAATCTAATGCTCAACGTCGGCCGCATCTCCTTGTTATACGGAACGAGCGTTGTCCCGGTGCGAAAGGAATGGGTGACCACCGGCTCGTTGCCCAAGCTGCAAAACCTGGAGCCCCGTTGGAAACGCCGGACAGATGCCGGACCGGTGGCGATTTTCGAGAATACGCGCGTGCTGCCACGAGCCTGGCTGGCGACGGCCGAGCACGTCGTGTCCGCGGAACAAGAGTTGGCGATCATTCGATCGGGAAAAATGCCCGATGGTTCCGTGTGGGATCCGCTCGAACAGGTGCTCGTCGGACGAACCACCGGTGTCACCTTTCCAACAGAGAAAGGGCCGCGCGGCCGCGCCGATATCGTGCGACACGAACCGAATCGCGTGGAGCTCACAACGGAAACCACCGTGCCCACGGTTCTGGTCCTGGCGGAGAATTATTATCCAGGGTGGCAGGCGCACGTCGATGGACGCCGCGTGAAAACGATCCGAGTAAATTACAATCAGCGTGGCGTCGTCCTGTCTCGAGGTAGACATACTGTGATGTATAACTATCAACCCCGTTCGGTGCAGTTAGGGTTCATGATTTCGCTGGTCACATTGGTGTCGCTCCTTGGGTGGGCGGCCGCGGGTCGGGCTTGGAGCCGGCACGCCCCCGTCCCGGAGGGACAACACGTTACATCATGAGTGAGCCCGCTCCCCTTGCCTCGCCGCGTTTCATCGACCGGCTGGAAGATTGTTTCTTCTATCACGCGATGGAGCTTCCCGGCTTCGGACTCGTTCGCGGACATTGGGACCTGCGAGAAAGGTTTGACGACTATGTCGGCGGCGTGCCCGTGGCTGGAAAATCGGTGCTGGATGTGGGAACGGCGACAGGCTTCCTGAGCTTCGAGGCGGAGAAGAAAGGAGCGTCCCGCGTTCTCTCCTTCGACCAGAAGGACGGTGCGCAGCAGACGTTCCTGCCGTTCAAGGACAAACTTTACTTTTGCGATCCCGAACGCTGGGCTGCGCAATACGGCGCTGAAATCGAGCAATGGAAAAACGCCTACTGGCTTTGCCACCGGCTCCTGGATTCAAAGGCCGACGTTTACTACGGCGATATTTATCACCTGCCCGAGACGCTCGGGAAGTTTCAGGTGGCGATTGTCGGTTCCGTGCTCGAACACCTAAGCGATCAAATCAGCGCGCTGGCCTCGATCGCGCGGCTCGTCACGGAGACTATTGTTGTCGTTACGCCGTTGCTCGAAAGCGATGAACGAATCGCCCGGTTCGAAGGGCGAGCCGGCAATCCCGACGCGGACTTCACCTGGTGGACTTACTCGCCCGCGATCTACCGCGAAGTTTTTGCGATGCTCGGATTCAGCATCGCCAAACTAAGCCACGCGAAGTTTTATTATATGTACGGCGACCGGTTCGAGGAAAGATCGACGATCGTGGCAGTCCGGAGCTAACCGACCTCCATCGGCAGGACGAGCGGCCGCGAGCCGCGCTCCTCGAACCAGCAGACGTGTTGATCCACGAGATCGATCTTCATCGAATAGGAGCCCGGCTTTGCCGGAGCAGCGCGTTCGATGACGGCCACGGTTTTTTCCCCGGGCGCCATGGCCCGGGGCAAGGCCGGCTCGCCATGAAATTCGTCAACGAGGTTTCCCTCGGCGTCGAGAATCTTGACTCCCAGCGTGACGGCGCCGCGCCGCATGTAGTTGCCGCCCAGCCAGAGCGTGTCGCCCGTATTCGAAACTTTCAATCGGACCCCCAACGGCGCGCCGGACCGGAGGCGTTGTTTCAATGGCTCGTCCAACTCGATCGCCGCCGACAACAGTGACGGCGCCCGGCTATCCGGCACCGACGACGCCGGCTTGCCTTCCGCGACCTTCTTGCACAGCAGGTAATTGATCGCCGGAAGATGCGGCCGAATCCGCCCTTCCGCGTCGAGCGCTTCGCGATCGATCAATGCATTGACGCTGACGTAATCGCCCACTACCGCGAATCCGTTCTGGTCCAGGATCTGCCGGAGGTAGGCGGCCTCAAACGGTGATTCGAGCGTTTCAAAACGCTGCATCACATCGATCAATTCCGCTTCACCCGGCGAGTCCTGCGGAGGTTTCGTCCCTTCGAGAATGAAGAGCAAACCGCCCACGTTGAGCATCGCGGCCAGATTCCGCGACACCGCCTGCTCATCGGCGAAGTGATGCATGGCGTCGTAGCAAACCAGCGCGTCGAACGTTTCGCCGAGCGGCGCGCTTTCCACATCGTGCACCAGAAATCGGCAGCGCAGCGCTGTTTCATGATCGACGCCGTAGGACAATCCTCGCACGCGATCTTCCGAGATGCGAATCAGGTCCGGACTGATGTCGATACCGGTCACATCGTAGCCGAGACGCGCGAAATATTCGCTCAGCCACCCGGAACCGCAGGCTACGTCGAGGATTCGGGCGCCGGGCGGCAACTCGATCGCGACGGCGAGATTGGCGAAATCGCAAAACTCTCGATGCGTTTCCGGGTCCATGCCCCGAGTGTCGCGGAACTTCGGCAGCTTGTTCGCGAGATTATAGAACGGTTTCGTCCGGAGATAATGAAGACCTTCCGCGCTGAGCTTTCCGGGGTAATCGATCGCCGCCTGTTTGTAATCGATCCCCTCGAGCTTGGGTAGCCGGCCTGGATTGGTGGCGGAATCCATTCGCTTTTAACCGCACGTGAGGTTGCAGACCGCGATCGAGATGTTGCGATCGTCCCGATTTTCGCGATCGCGCGGGCGCGGCTGCCAGGTTCGATTGGCGCGAAACTCGAGCTCGAAAACCTCGATGCCCGAGAGCGTTTGTGGCAGTTCGATTTCTAACTCAACCCAGCCGTAGCGAAAAAGAGTGAAGGCGCAGATGGGGGAATCGTTCAGCCGTAACTCCACTTCCAGGCCGCCCGGCATCAGGTCGGGCAAATGCGTGGTGAGATCGAGCCCGATTCGGCTCAAGCTCGTGGCTTGAAATTGCACCCGCGCGCGTTTCTTCATCCAGCGCGCGATCGGCGGAAGATGGTCGGGTTCGTGCCAGCCATCGTCGAAGATGGCCAGGGGCGAACGATCGAGGCAGGCGCCCTGAACCGGTAGCTCAATCCGGGCCAGTTCCAACAGATCGCGCCGGTCACGATGCTCATTATAGAAAGAGCCGAGCGGTGCGTCCGAAGCCTTCACGAGCAAATAAAGTCCGGCCCGCGGCAGCCGCAGGTTGAGATCGGAAATTTTGCTGAAGACGTAGCCCATCGCCATGTCGAAGGCGCGCCGCTGCTCGAAGTTGAGTCCGCGCAGGTAATCGACAAAGTCCGTTTCAAACGGCAGGCCGTAGCGATCCGCCTGTTTCTGGAATTCATCGCTGCTCAGGCAAAGCGAATAACGTGGCTCCGAGGCGACATGGGCGAAGAATCGCCGGAAACGCGCCGTGTGTTCCTCTTCTTCTTCCAGGCCCACATGGCCGTCGATCGCGATGAAGCGGCGTAGTTCTTCCGACGACATCTCGCCGTAGCCGAGACGCCCGGCGCGATCGGTGCATTCGATCCCGTGCAGGGTCACGCCGCCCGGACGCAGGACCCGCTTTATTTCCGAGAAGACAGCATCCTTTTGCTCCTGCGGAATGTGGCCGATGACATCCAGGCTGGCGACGTAATCGAACGATGCGTCCGCGAAAGGCAGCATGTTAAGCTCGGCGCGAACGGTCTCGTCGTAACCATTGCGGCGGGCGGCGGCCACGCATTCTTCGGACAGATCGACCCCGGTCAGCGTAACGCCTTTGCGTTTCAGCAACGCGAGCATCCCGGCGCCGCAACCGAGATCGAGGAGCGTTGAGCTCCGCCGCACGTTATCGTAAACCCACATTGTTCGGGCGAAGCGAAGATCGAAACGATCGAGCGGTTTGAAGTAACGATGATCGAGGACGGCGTTCGAGACGAACTTCTCCCGGTAGAATTCCCCGAGGTCGTCGATCCCCGCGCGCGCGTACAGGTCCGTGTCGTTGCCGGGCGGATTCATGCCGGAGGTGGTGGAACGCGCCGCGCGAGTTCGTCCAGCTTCAATTCCGCCGCGCGGCGGGCACGATCCGCCAGGACTGCTTCCTCGCTCGCCTGCAGGGAAAGCTGGCGGATGCAGACCCGCTGCTCGTCGAGCAAATGCTGGATGCGTTCGCCCTGGGACTCTCGCTCTTGCGCGAGTTCCGCCTCGAGCGCGGCGGCGCGCTCCTGCAATCCACGCACGTTGGCGGCCACTGAACGCAATTCGCTGGCAACGCCATCCGAATGCGCGCGAAAAGCATCCAGGTTTTCTGAGAGCGATCGTAACTCCCGCAATTCCTCCGCGAGCTGCCCGAGACGTTTTTCCTGGTTCGCAGCGGTTTCGCGCAGAGCGCTGAACAGTTGGCTCAGCACTTTCACGACGGAGACGTTGAATTCATTCTGATCCGAGGAAGAACTCAAAGTCTTCTTCAGCCACGATTCCGGTGGAGCTGTTGTGGCGGCGGATCGCAATTGCTTGAGGGTCTCTTCCACGTTTCTGAAGAGATCGCCCGGCGCCTCGCGTTCGCTGTTCGAAGGCATTTGCTCGGACATAATTAAACGCCTTCGGCCAATGCTGTCGATGTCGTCCCGGCTGTGCGCGATGAGACATACCGCGGCTTTCCCGAGGCCAGTTTTTCGATCTGCTCCGCGACGCGCGGGAGGAACGCATCAATCGTGGAGCTGTCGCACCAGGCACTCATAGACGCAGCCGCGCGCCGGGCGAGATCGCGCGCGATCCAGCGGCTCCGAAATTCCGGCGCTCGATGCGCCATTTCCAGCAGCGAACGCGCGTAAGTTTCCATCGAATGGTTTCGCGCCACGTGCTCCCGGCCGTTCCGGCCTAGCTCCCGATATTTCTCCGGCTCCTCGAGGAACGCGGCCAGGTGCTTCTGGACGTCTTCGGTTTCATGGTCGGGCCGGACGAAAGCCACGGTGTTCTCGGGCAATGCCGCGTACCAGGCCGATCGCGTGACCAGTGACGGAAGCGCATATTGCCAGAGATGAAGCTGGCTGCCCGAAGCTTCTCCCATGCTCGGATTGCGCAGGTTCATGACGAGATCGGTCCGTCGCAAGGCTTCATCCAATTCATCATGGCGGACAAGTCCATGCATCGTCACCAGGTCGCTGAGGCCAAGACGGCAGATGAGTTGTTGAATTTTTTCCGCGCCTTCGATCGTTCCGTAAATATCGAGCCGGAAGCGAGCGCGCTGCGGAAAATTTGCCAGCGCCTGCAAGAGCATCGGCACCCGGCGATTCGGCCCGAGAAAACCGAAGAGACTGATCCGGTAGACATCGGCGTCAGTTTTCTCCGGCGGGTTCTCCGGCGGAGCGGGCGCGCCCACACAAAGCGGCAGATAAGCCACAGGCGTTTCCCGCGGCACCAAATGCAATGCTGCGTCCGAATGAACAACGACCGCGAGTGCATTTTCTGTGGCGGCCCCGGTAAGGGGACATTGTTGGCCAAGCTCTTCCGTGCCGAGCAAGCCATGCAGATGCGACTCAGCCAGGACGCGGCCCCTCGCGCCGTGGTGGCGCTCCACCATCTCGAGATAATCGCGCCGGCTCAGTCCCAGATTGTGAAAGAGCAGGCCGGAAAAAAAATGTTGCAGCATGAGATCGTGAAGAATGACGATGCCCGGATGCCGCTGGCTCATGCGCCAGATCGGATAATGGTAACGCGGGTCGTTCCCCATCTGATAAAACGTGACGTCCGCTTCGCTGATGTCGCGCCACGGTGGATGATTGGCGTCGTAATGCCGGACCGTCGCATGCGTCTCGGCCGCCGGATCCCACTTCGGTTCGCTCGACCAGACGACGATCTCCGCCTTCTCCGCCAGCAAGGGCAACAGACTTGTTGTGACCCGCGCGATATCCGAGCGGGTGGGCGGTAAGGGCGAAAACAGGTTCAGCTTCACAGCAATAATCGGCGCACGACTTCGGGCCACGACAACTCGAGCTTTCGATAGCGATCGCGTCCGCCGCGCCCGTACTTCAGGGCGAGATCGCGATCCCGCCAGAGATCGTCGAGGGCGGCGGCCAGCGCGGCGGCGGTCGGTTTCGCAATCAGTCCCGTTTCCTTGTGGGCAACGAATTCAAGTGGTCCGCCCGAATCGTCGCAGGTGATCACCGCCTTCGATGAGAGCATCGCTTCCAGCGTGATGTAACCATAGTCCTCGTCCACCGGCGGAAAAATCACGGCGAGCGCTTTCGCGTAATGCTCGCGCTTCTCTTCTTCGGGGATGAATCCCAGCCACTCTACTCGCGCTTCGACTCCCAGTTTCTCCGCCAGCAACCTCAGGCGCTTGCCGTATTCCGCGCTATCCGGCACGCCCGCGAAACGGACTTTCACTTTTTGTTTTGTCAGAGCCAGCGCTTCCAGGACAAGGCTTTGCCGTTTAGATGCCGAGAGGCGGCTCGGAAAGAAAAAATATTCTTCACTCTCGCGCGCGCAGTAAAAGCTCTCCGCATTCGGCGGCGGATGATAGAGCGGCGTCGAGGCGATCCCGCAATAATGGCTGAGCCGGTTTGCGATATTTTTCGAGTTCGCAAAAACCGCCGCGGCCTCCGTGAGGAGTTGATCGCCGCGCCGGATAGCCTCGCGCACCATCACGCCGCGCGGCGTAGCACTGAGATCTTCGAAGGGATAATCCCAGAGATCGTAAGCTGCCCGATGCTGATGCAGCACCCAGACGATCTTGTGCGGATGCGGAATCAGGTAAGCCGGAAATTTTAGCGCGATCAATCGATCCACCCGCGTGCCGTGAATTTCCGTCAAGTCCATCAACCGGCAGGCCAGCATCTGATCGGGGATGCGCTCGGGGACCGCGGGATTGTAAGGGACGGTGACGATCGACGCCTCGTGGCCTTCGGCAATGAGCGCGGTCTTCAATCCCTCCGCGTGCGCTTCCGCACCGCCGGAGACGAACGGAATCTGCACCGTCGCGATAATGATCCGCACGGCCTAGAATTGCCCGAAGTTTTGCTCTGACGTCGAGCGCGCTTCGTTTTCGGCGAGGAGTTGGCGAAGCGTCGCCATTTCCGACGAGAGCGCGGAGATTTCCGCCGCCATCTGTTTGTTGACCGCGATGAGCGCGCTAAACGAATCGATCAGGCCTTCATTCACGGCCCCTTGATTTCGTCTCAAGCGCTGCAACGGCTTGATCGTGTGCACGTCCGTCTTGTGCCGCGCGCGATTGAGCGCGTCCCTCGTTTTTTTGAAATCGAAACCGGGATGATGATGCCGCGTTGTCCGTTCGAAAAAGGGCCGGCCTTCCGCGCGGGTCGCCAGGGGGCGCGTGGCGGCGGTCCGCATCCATTCTGCGATCTGATCGGCCGTCAGCTCGGGGCAATGGATCAACATAGGGGGTATCTAGTACAACGGCGGCGCGGCCAGATAAAGACGATTATCATCTAAAACATGGTGTCGCCTTTTTCGAGGTGCTACCAAT
>DASQLH010000202.1:0-6839 GCA_035630155.1 Chthoniobacterales bacterium | reverse complement strand
GCGAGCGCCGCATCGACGTGCGGGAAAATCAGGAACACCTGATCCAGGCGCGCGATTTCAAAAATCGGCCGGACGTTATCCTGCAAACCAGCCAGGACGAACTTCCCCCCGTAGGCCTCGACGTTTTGCATTCCTTCGATCAACACCGCCAGCCCCGAGCTATCGATGTAACTCACGGCCGATAGATCGACCACCAGGCGGGCCGGTTTCTGGTCGATCATGGCGCCCAGCGCTGCCGAAATGCGCGGTGAGACGTGCAAATCGATTTCGCCTTCGAGCGGCAGAACGTTAGGAGCGTCGGGCAAAGTCATACGGGTGAAGTGTGGGAAGATGTCACTCTCCCGGCGTGCGTCAATCGCTCACCAGCCGAGCGTCTGAATCACTTCGTCCACGTTCGAGAGATCATCAAAAAGAAAGTCGGGCTCGTGCCCGGCCAATTGCTCGCGCGACCACGACCCGGTGGCCACAGCAACCGTCCGCGCGCCAATCGCTTTTCCACAGGCAATGTCGTGGCCGGTATCGCCGATCACATCCACCTGCGCGCCGCCAAATTTTATCCCGGTCCCGGCCAGCGCCCGCGAAATGGCAAACGCGCCCAGCTCGTTGCGATCGTGATGGTCATCCGAGAACGCGCCGAAGGCGAAGAAATGCCAGAGCTGGTAATGCTCCAGTTTCAGCTTCGCGCCGCGTTCCAGGTTGCCGGTGAGAAGGCCCAGCGTCGTGTCGGGTTGCTGCGCGGATCGTTGTAGCAACTGGAGCACCCCCGGCAAAACCCGACCTTCCCGCAGTGGCAATTCCTCAGCGAGGAATCGGAGATATTGGTCGAGAAACGAGGACACGCTGTCGTCGTTTACTGGCGCGCCGTACTTCGTGAGAACCTGCTGAGCGATCCCGGTATCGGTCCTGCCCGCGATTTCCACGCCCTGCAGATCGCCATTTCCGCCAAATTGTTCCGCCGTCGCCCGGACGATGGCCCGCTGCCCGGCCGCGCCGGTACTGATCAGCGTGCCGTCGATATCCCAAAGGAGCAGGCGTTTTTCGGCCATGGAGCGGTCACGCTAAACGCAATTGGCCGATCGCAAATTCGAAATTTGTTTGTGCGCCTCAGAACACGGCAGCTTCCTCTCCCGGAGGGAGAGGACTGAGGTGAGGGTCAACGGATCGGCTCTCGATCTCCTCCCAGCGCATTGGAGCGTCTCCGGCCTCAAAGGCACCCTCATCCTAGCCTTCTCCCTCAGGGAGAAGGAACTGATATGCAGCCGCGAGCTTTCGCTGTTCGCACCCGACTCGAAAGAACTCTGGCTTTTGCTTGTCGAAGCGGTCGCCCCCGGCAAAGTTCCCGGATGGCAGGAGCTACTACCGTCAAAGCGGCCTTGGAAAGCGCCGCGCCCGTCGCGGGCCTTCAGGTCCAGGGCTGGGTCCGCACCCGGCGCGATTCGAAGGACTTTTCGTTCGTTGAGCTGAATGACGGTTCCTGCCTGCGCAATCTCCAAATCATCGCGAAGAGTACCCTGCCGAACTATGCGGCGGTGCAACGGTTGAACACAGGCGCGTCGATCACCGTCCGCGGCGAGTTGGTTGCCTCGCAAGGTAAAGGGCAAAGCTGGGAAGTCGTCGCCAATGAAATCGAAATCGTCGGCGCGTCCGACGATACCTATCCGCTTCAGAAAAAAGGTCACACCCCGGAGTTTCTCCGCGAGATCGCGCACCTGCGGCCGCGCTCGAATCTATTCGGCGCAGTCTTCCGCGTGCGGAGCCGGCTCGCCTTTGCCATTCACCAATTCTTCCAGGAGCGGGGGTTTGTCTATGTCCACACGCCGATCATCACCGGGAGCGATTGCGAAGGCGCGGGCGAATTGTTCCGCGTCACCTCGATCGATCCGAAGAATCCGCCGAAGCGCGCGGACGGAGCGATCGATTACGCGCAGGATTTTTTCGCGCGCTCGACTTTCCTGACCGTCAGCGGACAACTCGAGGCGGAAGCTTTCGCCTGCGCGCTGACGAAAGTTTACACCTTCGGCCCGACCTTCCGCGCCGAGAACTCAAACACGTCCCGCCACGCGAACGAATTTTGGATGATCGAGCCGGAGATGGCGTTCACCGATCTCCTCGGCAACATGGATGTCGCCGAGGAGATCGTGAAATACCTCATCCGGGATATTCGCGAGCATTGCGCCGAGGACCTCGGATTATTCTCCAAGTTTGTGGACAAGGAATTGATGTCCCGGCTCGATTTCGTTCTCGAACGCCCATTTCAACGGATCACTTATGCGGAGGCCGTCGGCTTGTTGACCAAGAGCGGGGAGAAATTCGAATTTCCGGTCGCCGACGGAGCGAACCTGCAATCGGAGCACGAGCGCTGGCTGACGGAGAAACACTTCAAACAGCCCGTCACGGTTTTCAATTATCCGAAGGAAATCAAGCCGTTTTACATGCGCTTGAACGATGACGGCAAAACCGTCACTGCAATGGATGTCCTGGTGCCCGGCATCGGCGAGATCGTTGGTGGAAGCCAGCGCGAAGAACGGCTGGAAGTGCTGGAGGAAAACATGCGCCGCCACAAGATGGATCCGGCCGATTACAAATGGTATCTCGACCTCCGCCGTTACGGCACCGTGCCCCATTCCGGTTTCGGGCTCGGCTTCGAGCGCATGCTTATGTTTGTCACCGGCGTGTCGAACATCCGCGATGTGATTCCGTTCGCCCGCACGCCGGGCAGCGCGGATTTTTAGGAGGCGCCGCGATCGCCGATTTGGAGCCGGCACGCCCTCGTGCCGGGGAGTGGAACTTGGCTGCAAGGCACATCCCACCGGCACGAGGGCGTGCCGGCTCCAGTGAACTGTTTTTGTCTTTACTCGCTACGGCTCTGAATCAGAGATTCCGGGGTATGAGCACGATCGATCGCCGGACTTTCATCAAAAGCGCCGCCGCCGGCGCGGCCACTCTCACCCTGAACCAGCGCCTCTGGGCCGCGGATGATTTCGATCCGATCCGCAAAGAGATCGCAAATCGCCACGATGAAGCGCTCAAACGTCTTCAGGATTGGATCAAGCAAATCTCGATCGCGGCGGAGAACCGCGGTTACCCGGAAGGCGCGGAATACATGATCAACCTCGCGCGGGACGCCGGGTTTCAACAGGCGACACGGGTCGATAGCGATGGGAAGCCGGCCGTTTTCGCGACCCTCGACGCCGGCGCGAAGAAGACGGTCGGCCTTTATTTCATGTACGACGTGAAGCAGGCAGACCCGGCGGAATGGCAATCGCCGCCATGGGAAGCGAGAATCATCGACAAGCCTGACTTCGGCAAAGTGCTGATGGGGCGCGGCGCCGTAAATCAAAAAGGACCGCAGGCCTCCGTGCTCGCGGCGCTGCATGCCATTCGCGGTGCGGGGCGGAAAGTGCCGGTGAACCTCGTGCTGGTCGCGGAAGGCGAAGAAGAAATCGGTTCGCCGAACTTTCCGCAGATCGTCCGCAAACCCGAAGTGCAAAACGCGCTTTCGAAATGCACTGGAATTTTCATGCCCTCCGCGGCGCAGGGCGCGGATGGAGTTGTCACGGTGAGTCTCGGCGCCAAGGGTGTAATCGAATGCGAGCTGGTTTCGAGTGGCGAAAAGTGGGGCCGCGGCCCGCGCAAAGACATTCATTCCTCGAACAAGGCCCGGCTCGACAGTCCTGCCTGGCATCTGGTGCAGGCGCTCAACACGCTCGTCGCGCCGGATGGAAACGAGCCGGCGATCGAAGGTTTTGCCGACAAGGCGCTGCCGATCAGCGCCGAGCACAAGAAGATGATCGCCGAGGCGGCGAAACGGATGGACGAAGCCCGGGCCAAGAAATCGATGGGCGTCGAGCGCTGGATCAACGATGCCAATTGGGTGGAGGCTCTGGAACGTCTCGTCTCGAAGCCGACGGTGAATATCGAAGGATTGGTGGGCGGTTACACCGGCCCGGGAGGAATGACCATCCTTCCGCACAAAGCCGTCGCGAAGCTCGATCTGCGGCTCGTTCCGAACATGACTGCGAAGGAAGCCGGCGAAGCGTTGAAAAAACATCTCGCCAAGAAAGGCTTTGGCGACATCGAAGTGAACATCACCGGCGGGTACGATCCGAACAGCACGCCGGCCGACGCCGAGCTAATTAAAGCGCAGTTTGCCGTCTACAAACGGAACGGGATCGACCCGGTGCTCTGGCCACGCAATGCGGGTTCATGGCCTGGTTATGTGTTTACCAACGAACCGTTGAAGTTGGCGGCCGGCCATTTCGGTCTGGGCCACGGAAGCGGCGCGCACGCGCCCGATGAATATTACGTGATCGAGTCAACGAATCCTAAAGTGCAGGGAATGGACGGCGCGGTGCTTTCGTTCGCGCAATACTTTCACGAGCTCGGCGCGTAGGGGAGCTTCAAGGAGCGGCGATTTGAAATCGCCGACCTAGTAAAACGGCGATTTCAAATCGCCGCTCCTTGTAAAGATCCTCAGTCGTCGCAGCGCGCGCGCGTCATCGGGAAATCGACCGCCTTCTCTTTCCCTTTGCTCACGCCTTCGATCCGGCCGAGCAACGACCCGTCGCTTTGCAGCCGATAGATGACGCGCTGCGGGAAGTCGTGCTGCGGATTCTCGAAGATCACTTCGTTGGCGCTTCCTTTGATCAGCTTGAACGCTGCCTCCGGCTGACCCGAAGGTTTCGCGATGAAGAAGATGTCGCCGCCCGGATCCTGCCGGATCTGGGTGAATTCAAATTCCACCGTCTTACCGTCGGCCACGGTCCGGCTGATTCCGAGCATGGTTCCACCCGCCGGCTTCAACCAGTGTTCGGTGGTCTCGCGGCCGTTTCGACTCGAATTCCAGCAGCCCTTCAGCCAGGCAAGATCGTTGATGGTGAAAGTTTTTTCCTGGGCGAAAAAAGAGGCCGGCGACAGCAGCAGACAAAACAAACTAACTCTCAGACGCATGGGCGCCGAGTGTGTGACAACGACCCAAGTGGAGTCAACGCGCTCTTTCTTCGTGGATCGCGAAAACGGCCTGGCGGCCCCAAGGAGCGGCGATTTGAAATCGCCGTTTTACTAGGTCGGCGGTTGCAAACCGCCGCTCCTTGAAACGCGGTGACGTGCAAGCCGATAGAGAACGCGCGTTACTTCTTCTTGCCTTCGCCCGGCCGGTAATCTTCCTCGGCGGCTTCGAACGCTTTCTCGAGGCCGACCATGTCTTCGCCGGGGCGGAGATTGTCGAACGCTTCGGATTCGCGCTTGAGCTCCTCTTCGGAATAATTGGCGGCCTTGATCGAGAGACCGATGCGGCGCTCGACTTTGTCTACTTTGATGACGCGGGCTTCGACTTCCTGGCCGACCTTGAGCACGTCCTTCACCTTCGCGACGTGGTCTTCGCTGAGCTGCGAAATGTGGACGAGGCCGTCGATGTCGTCCTGCAATTGCACGAATGCACCGAAGCTGGCCAGCTTCGTGACCTTGCCGGTAACCAGATCGCCGATCTTGTATTTCGTGTCGATTTCCTTCCAGGGATCTTCGCTGAGCTGTTTGATGCCGAGGCTGATTCGCTGATTGACCTTGTCGATGTCGATGACGACCGCTTCGACTTCGTCGTTCTTCTTAAAGACTTCGCTCGGGTGATTGATCTTGCGGGTCCAGCTCAGGTCGGAGACGTGGATCATTCCATCGATGCCGTCTTCGAGCTCCACGAACGCGCCATAGGCGGTCATGTTGCGGATCGCGCCCTTCACGTGGCTGCCGATGGTGAATTTCTTCTCGATCTCATCCCACGGATTCGGTTCGAGCTGGCGCAGGCCCAGTGAAATTTTCTGCTCTTCCTTGTTCACGCCGAGGACGACGGCTTCGACTTCCTGTCCCTGGGTCAAAACATCGGACGGCCGCATGATGCGCTTCGTCCACGAAAGTTCGGAAACGTGAATGAGACCCTCGACGCCTTCCTCGAGCTCCACGAACGCGCCGTAAGGCACCAGGTTCGTGATCTTGCCTTTGACGTGCTGGCCCGCCGGGAAACGCTCTTCGATCTGGTCCCACGGATTTTTCTGGGTCTGCTTGAGGCCGAGCGAGACGCGCTCTTTCTCCTTGTTGATGTCGAGCACGATCACTTCGAGCGGCTGGCCGACTTTCAGCAGCTCGCTCGGATGGCCGAGGCGGCCCCAGGTCATGTCGGTGATGTGGAGCAAGCCATCCATGCCATCGAGGTCGATGAACGCGCCGAAATCGGTCAGGTTCTTCACGCTGCCCTGGACCATGTCGCCGACCTTGACGCCTTCGAGGAATTTCTGGCGCTTCTCGCTCCGCTCCTGCTCGATGAGCTCGCGGCGGCTGAGGACGACGTTCTTCCGGTCGTCGTTGATCTTGACGATCTTGAAATCGTAAGTGTTGCCGACGAACTGCTGCAAATCCTTCGGAGGGATGATGTCGATCTGGGAGGCTGGCAGGAACGCCTCGACGCCGATGTTCACCATGAGGCCGCCTTTGACGACCGATTTCACCTTGCCCTTGATCAATCCGTCGCCGGCAAAGACCTGGGCGATCTTGTTCCAGTTCTGGCGGTAAGCGGCTTTCTCCTTGGAGAGAACCACCATGCCTTCATCGTTTTCGAGGCGCTCGAGGAGCACTTCCACTTCGTCGCCGACTTCCATGGACTCGATGTCCTCGAACTCGGCGGAGGGGATGACGCCCTCCGATTTGTAGCCGATATCGACCAGGACTTCTCGTGGGCGGATCTCGAGAACGCGTCCTTTGACGATGCTACCTTCTTTGAACTCGCGGTACGAGTTCGCAAGTAAATCCTGCATTTGCAACATGGCGGTAAGTTTTCTCCTCGCGGCGCG